>NZ_AP025732.1:5131133-5465450 GCF_023734775.1 Nostoc cf. commune SO-36
CATTCTGTACGTCCACGGGACACTAGGGGCGCAAATGGCTGCCGAGTTTGGCGTACACAATACAGCAGATAATTTGCTGCGATCGCACCAAGACCTCAATACAACACTCAAGTAAGTTATTTGTCCTTAGTCCTTAGTCATTTGTCCTTTGACTAATACCCAATGCCCAATAACCAATGACCATGAAAATCCAGAAGATTTTAAATATTTTGACGCTGCTTACAGGCGCGATCGCAATCACTGTTATCAGTCTCTGGATCGGGCAGCAGGCTTACTCCTGGCTTCCTCCCCAAGCAGCAGCCGAATCCCTACTAATTGATGATTTGATTAGCTTCTTAGTAACCCTCGGTTCCTTCATCTTCTTGGGAGTCACAAGTACTTTAATGTATTCTGTGATCTTCCATCGGGCAGTCAAAGATGACTTCACTGACGGCCCCCCAATTGAAGGGAATATCACCTTAGAAGTTGTCTGGACAGCAATCCCAATTCTGTTAGTGTTTTGGATTGCGGGTTACAGCTATCAAGTTTACGAACAAATGGGAATTCAAGGCCCATCGGAATTAGTTCATTTGCATAATCCGCTAGCAATGCAATCGGCTCATGCAGAACCAAATGATTTACCAGCTAACGCTTTAGCAGAACCTGTAGAAAAAATCGACGTACTAGCTAAACAGTGGGCGTGGGTTTTTCATTACCCAGAAAAAGATATTACCAGTACCGAATTGCATTTACCAAGCGATCGCCGGATACGTTTAGCGCTGAAATCGCAAGACGTTCTCCACGGCTTTTATATACCTGCATTTCGCCTTAAGCAGGATATTATTCCCAACCACGCGATCGACTTTGAATTTACTCCCATCCGCGCCGGCAAGTACCGATTGACCGATTCCCAATATAGCGGTACATACTTTGCGACGATGCAGGCGAATGTGGTTGTCGAATCTCCTGAAAATTATCAGCAGTGGCTAGCACAAGCTGCAACCCAAAAGCCATCCGTAGCAAAAAATCAGGCAGCTTCTGAGTATGCCCAAACATCCCATCAATCAGTCCAAACTGGTTGGGTTACAGTTCCACCTGCTGCACCTCCTCTAGTCAATTCACCTGGTTGAAAGGAAAGTAACCATGACTAATGTTCCTATTGAAGGTATTCTTCTCCCTGATGAGAAGCATAACCACGAATCTCCAAGTAATTGGAAAGAATACTTCAGCTTTAGTACCGACCACAAGGTAATTGGTATCCAGTATCTCGTTACCTCCTTTTTCTTCTTCCTCGTCGGCGGTATCTTTGCGATGGTGATGCGGGGAGAACTGATGACACCCGAATCAGATTTAGTCGATCGCACCGTCTACAACGGTATGTTCACCATGCACGGCACTGTGATGCTGTTTTTGTGGACATTTCCCTCACTGGTTGGTTTTGCCAACTATTTAGTACCCCTAATGATTGGGGCGCGAGATATGGCATTTCCCCGCCTCAACGCCGTCGCCTTTTGGATGGTGCCAGTAGTTGGGATTTTGATGATGGGTAGCTTCTTTGTCCCTGGAGGCCCTGCCCAAGCCGGCTGGTGGTCTTACCCGCCAGTCAGTCTCCAGAATCCCACAGGTAACTTAATTAATGGTCAAGTTATCTGGTTGCTAGCAGTAGCAATATCTGGCGTATCTTCAATTATGGGGGCAGTAAATTTTGTCACCACAATTGTGAAGATGCGGGCCCCAGGAATGGGTTTCTTCAAAATGCCGTTGTTTGTCTGGACAGTATTTAGCGCCCAGATTATCCAACTATTCGGACTACCTGCATTGACAGCAGGTGCGGTAATGCTGCTACTCGACCTCACAGCAGGCACTGCCTTTTTCGACCCCGCCAAGGGTGGTAATCCAGTAATGTTTGAGCATTACTTCTGGTTCTACTCCCACCCCGCCGTTTACGTGATTATTTTGCCCATCTTCGGCATTTTCTCGGAAATCTTTCCAGTTTATTCACGTAAACCCTTATTTGGTTACAAAGTAGTTGCCGTTTCATCCATTTTGATTGCGATCGTCAGTGGTATCGTTTGGGTACACCACATGTACGTCAGTGGTACACCCGGCTGGATGCGGTTGATTTTCATGTTGACGACGATGTTTGTATCTGTCCCCACGGGAATTAAAGTATTTGCTTGGGTAGCAACTATTTGGGGCGGTAAACTGCGGCTAACTACCCCCATGCTGTTTGCCTTAGGTGCATTAATCATGTTTGTCTTTGCAGGAATCACAGGCATCATGCTTTCTTCCGTGCCCGTTGATGTCCACGTTAACAATACCTACTTTGTAGTGGGACACTTCCACTACGTCCTCTACGGAACTGTGACGATGGGCTTGTATGCTGCCATCTATCACTGGTTCCCCAAAATGACTGGGCGGATGTACTCAGAAAGCTGGGGTAAAATCCACTTCTGGTTAGCCTTCATCGGCACTAACCTCAACTTTTTGCCCATGCACCCATTAGGATTGCAAGGAATGTTACGCCGAGTTGCTTCCTACGCCCCAGAGTACACATTCTGGAATATCATCGCTAGCTTGGGCGGATTCCTCTTAGGAATGTCCACCTTGCCCTTCATTTTCAACATGGTGATTTCTTGGATGCAAGGCGAGAAAGCACCTGCTAATCCTTGGAGAGCAATCGGACTAGAGTGGTTAGTTTCTTCACCCCCCCCAGTAGAAAACTTTGAAGAAATCCCCATCATCATCTCTGAACCCTACGGCTACGGCAAATCAGAACCCTTGACAGCTAACCTCTCAGAATAACCCAGGCTATCCTACCGTATACACACAAATCTTTTAGGTTACTCCGTAACTTAGGGTAAGTTAATTTTTGCAGGTCGATGCAATAAAGGTGCAGGTCGATGCAACAAACTTGCAGGTTGATACAAAAAAGGTGCAACTCGATACAACAAACTTGCAAGTCGATGTAATAAAGGTGCAGGTCGATGCAACAAACTTGCAGGTTGATACAACAAACTTGCAGGTCAATGCAATAAAGGTAAGGTCAAAAGACTTGTGTGTATACCGTAGCGCAACAAGCTACGTCTCTTTTGCGTTTTAAATTCAACCCTCAAGCTAAAAGCAAAACTCCACCAATGGACAGTTATATCAATTCAGATGAATTGCAGCACACAGCCGCAGAACATACCCACGACGAAGAAGGCAACAAGATGTTTGGCTTCATTGTCTTCCTCCTGTCTGAAAGCGTCATTTTCTTGAGTTTTTTCGCCGGATATGCCATCTACAAAACAACAACGCCTAACTGGCTACCAGCAGGTGTTTCCGGGCTAGAAGTAAAAGAACCGACAATCAACACAGTAATTCTTGTCGCCAGTAGCTTTGTAATTTACTTAGCCGAACGCGCCCTTCAACGCCATGACTTAGTGAAATTTCGCCTATTTCTCTTGACAACAATGGCGATGGGTACTTACTTTTTGGTTGGGCAAGCGATTGAATGGAACGGCCTCGATTTTGGCTTCACCACAGGGGTATTTGGTGGGACGTTTTACCTGCTAACAGGCTTCCACGGTTTGCACGTTTTCACCGGCATTCTGTTGCAGTCGATTATTTTGGTACGTTCTTTCATCCCTGGCAACTACGACACAGGCCACTTCGGCGTGAATGCAACTTCATTGTTCTGGCACTTCGTCGATGTTATCTGGATTATTTTGTTTATCCTAATCTACGTTTGGCAGTAAAGATTGATGGGATAAAAACCCAGATAAATTATCTGGGTTGGTGTATGGGGCATTATTAATTACTTTTATGCCCCATACACCATTCACTGTAATAACTATAATTAGGTATTGGTTCAACTTTTTAAATTAACCTTTCCCTCAAACTTTGACACATCTTGATGAGATAAAAACTTTTCACTACTGTGATAACTCCTTCGCCATTGTTCGAGTTTATCTATAGATATTGATTTAGATACGACATTCACACCATTTCCTCGCCAAGCAACTTCTGAATCTGTTGTGAAAACCCCGCACTCTAATTGATCTAGCCTCATATTCCAATATTCGCTAAATCGACCTTTTAAGGTAATAACTTGCTCAAATACCTTGTTTCTATGTTTATTTCTTCTTTTTCGTTCTGTTGCTCCAGTTGCTTCTGTATCAATAAACTTAGTTTCAATTAAAAACAGGCTACCTTTAAAGGTCAGAAAGACAAAATCACACTTTCCTAAATCTGTATAATCTGAAATTGGAGACTTTTCAAATAACAGCAATTCAGCGCACGAGGGAAACAATTCTTTAATATTCAGAAATAAATAAGCTTGCAATAAAAGTTCCTTGTCATAAGGAAACAATATTACTCCTTCAAAAAATTTTTGAATGTCCTCGTGAGTTTGGGGTTGAATTCTTTTACAGTATGAGACAAATTTATGTAGCTCGTTTACAATCATCAAGTTTTAACTCCTTCCCCCATTCGCAACCTTAAGGGTATTAGCATAAAAAGATACCACTCCCTCAAGGAAATCATCATCCGCATAAGTAACTAAAAAAACGATAAAAATCCCAAGTACTTAGGGTAATTTACTGTTGACAGTTCAATAAAACTAATTTTTAAGCTGCTTTTCAGTATTGGTGGATTTATCACTCCTGGCCTCAGCTACCAGTCAGCGATTTTATATGAGCAGGAAAACTAGCATTTTGCAAAGCTTGAACGGTTATTCTAGAATCTTGTACGCAAAATTGCCAACCTAAACGAACAAGCTTACGAGAAGTTTCAGTTTGGATAATTCCAATCACTGGCATTCTTGCCTTTTCTTTGTCTACTGAATGGTCTTGCAAAATTGTTTTCAAGCGATGTAATTCTTCGATATTACCTGCTTGTTGGGGATTTAACTCGACCATCACCATTTGTACTGTTTCCACTGGTTCTGCATCTTCAAGAATAAATTGAGTTTGCTCGTCACGTCGATCTACTTTTCCCCAAATAATCAATCTAGTATCAACTTGGAGTAGCGTACTAATGCGTTCATAAGTTTTCGGAAAAACTACAGCTTCTGATTGTGTAGTTAGGTCTTCTATTTGCAGAATTGCCATCTGATCGCCTTTTTTCGTGACCACCTTTTTGACGTTATTTAACATGACAACTGCACAAAGCCTTGTATCTTCCCTTTGTTCTCCCAGTTGTGAAAGGTTAATTGGAGTCAAAAGTGGTGCTATTTGCCGTAAGGATTTCAGTGGATGATCTGATACATAAAAGCCTAGTAGTTCTTTCTCCATCTGCAACTTTTTCTGTGGGGGTAAATCTGTCACAGGTTTAGATTTAGGAGCAGTTTCAAAAGCATTATTTGCTCTTTTATTTTGAGTCGAAGAAAAGCCGTCGCCCAATAAATCAAATAGATTCCCTTGACCACTGGCTCTGTCTTTAGCGCGAGATTGTGCCCAATCATACACTAATTCTGAGTCGTTAATTAACTGTTGACGGTTGGGTTCAATTTTGTCAAAGGCTCCACAGTAAATCAGCGATTCCAGAGTTCGGCGGTTAACGGCACGTAAATCTACGCGATCGCAAAAATCAGCGAGGGACTTAAACTCTCCTGTATCATTTCTCGCCTCCAAAATACAAGCGATCGCATTTTGCCCCACGTTACGCACTGCCGAAAATCCAAACAGAATCTTTCCTGCCGTCGGCGTAAAATCAACACCAGAACGATTAATGTCTGGCGGATCTATGGAAATCCCCATATTTGTACAGTTAGTAATATATCTCTGTACCTTATCGGTATCACCACTGTTAGCCGTTAACAGTGCCGCCATATATTCCAATGGGTAATTAGCTTTTAAATATGCTGTTTGATAAGTTACATAACCGTATGCTGTTGAATGGGATTTATTGAAACAATTGGAAGCTATCAAGCCATTTTTAATCGCAAAATTATGGTCACGCTCAACCCCAATGTCATAAACATTTTGTTTGCCTAAATATTTGCGTGTGGCTATTTTGATCATCCTACCCTACCCCTAAAAAAAATTTTGCAAAATTAATTAATTGATAAAATTATGAACTTTCTAGTTTTGATAGCCCTCAGAATATAAAATTATATCACTAGAAAACACTGCTATACTCTTAGACAAAGTAGTAAATATATATCAATTTACATCAAAACTTTAGTAAACTCTTCAATAGATGGTTGATAGCTATATATTTGCTGTTTTTAGAACCTATTAAACACATTTAAATACATATTAATTTGCTTAGTCAGATGTGCGGAGAGTGGCGGATAAGGAAGTAGGGAAGACAGTGGAAGATAAGGGTGATGAGGGGTACAAGGAGAATAACCAATGCCCAATACCCTATACCCAATTTCGGCCAATATGTACTAAAATCAATGACTTGAGTCACAAAGAGAGCAATCATGGCATCTATCCGCGAGTTGCACCAACAACTGGTTAAAAAAGAACGTTCTGCTGTTGAAATTACCCAAGAAGCTTTAGAGCGCATTCAAGTATTAGAGCCGAAATTGCACAGCTTTTTATGTGTGACGGCAGAACGAGCATTAGAGCAGGCAGGTGCTGTGGATGCCAAAATTGCCGCAGGAGAAGAAATTGGCCTATTAGCAGGGATTCCTGTGGGTATCAAGGACAATTTATGTACCAAGGGAGTTCCCACAACCTGCGCCTCCCGGATTTTGGAAAACTTCGTGCCGCCTTATGAATCAACAGCGACACAAAAACTGGCAGATGCTGGGGCGGTAATGGTAGGCAAAACCAACTTGGATGAGTTTGCAATGGGTAGTTCTACAGAAAACTCTGCCTACCAAGTCACGGCTAATCCTTGGGATTTGTCACGAGTTCCGGGCGGTTCTTCAGGGGGTTCTGCGGCGGCGGTGGCGGCTCAAGAATGTGTGGTTGCTCTCGGTTCTGATACTGGCGGTTCGATTCGCCAACCTGCATCTTTTTGCGGTGTTGTGGGAATGAAACCAACTTATGGTCTGGTTTCTCGTTATGGTTTGGTGGCTTACGCTTCATCTTTGGATCAAATTGGCCCATTTGGAAACACAGTAGAAGATGCTGCGATATTATTAAGTGCGATCGCAGGTTACGATCCTAAAGACTCTACCAGCTTGAAAGTTCCCATTCCCAACTATGCTGCTAGCTTAAAACCAGACTTCAAACCCAGAGGTCAGCTAAGGATTGGTATCATTAAAGAAACTTTTGGTGAAGGTTTAGACTCTGTAGTGGAACAAGCTGTTACTAAAGCAGTAGATCAACTACAAAGTTTGGGAGCAGAAATTCATATAATTTCCTGTCCCCGCTTTCGATATGGCTTACCCACCTATTACATCATCGCCCCATCCGAAGCATCAGCAAACTTGGCTCGTTACGATGGCGTTAAATATGGGTATCGCGCTCCTGATGCAGATAACCTCCTATCGATGTACACTCGTACCCGTGCGGCTGGTTTTGGTACAGAAGTCAAGCGCCGAATTATGATTGGCACTTACGCTCTTTCGGCTGGCTATTATGACGCTTACTATCTAAAAGCGCAAAAAGTCCGTACTTTGATTAAGCAAGACTTTGAAAAGGCTTTTGGCGCGGTTGATGTATTGGTTTGTCCCACATCTCCCACTACAGCATTCAAAGCAGGGGAAAAAACTACTGACCCCCTAAGTATGTATTTAAATGACTTGATGACTATTCCTGTAAATCTTGCTGGTTTACCTAGTTTAAGTTTGCCATGTGGTTTTGATGATCAGGGACTACCGATAGGATTACAGCTAATCGGCAATGTGCTGCGAGAAGAGCTACTGTTTCAAGTAGCTTATGCTTATGAGCAATCCACTAGTTGGCATCTGCACAAACCGAAAATATCTTGAAATTTGTCATTTGTCATTTGTCATTTGTCATTGATTCTGCTTCTACCACTCCCCACTCCCTTTTGGTCATTTGTTAGCCTGATTGCTAACTATTGACTGTGGATTATTGTCTTCTGGAGTCACCGATTGAGATGTAAGTTGTGGATTCAGTATATGAAGAAGACCAGCAGATGCACCAACTAATAATAAAATATAGGTCAAAACAAGAGGAATATATGAATTTCCCTTGTTGTCTAAGTTATTATGAGCATTTTTGGATTCTTGAGGGACAACATTGGTTATAAGGCTGTATGATAAAGCATTTCCATCCAGCCCTAATGCATCTCCATAACGACGGATGAATCCTTGCAGAAAAATAAGCTCAGGCAATTCTTCAAATCGTTCTTCTTCTAAAGCTTGCAAAACACCTGCTCTAATCAATGTTTGAGCAGCTATTTCTTCTATGGAGATAGATTTTTCTTGTCTTACTTGTCGCAAGTGTGTGGTTATTTCTTTTAATTGCTCTACTTGAGCTTCGTTTAAGAGCGTCACAGTCTTCTCCTCTATAGGCTAATTCTACTATTCATTCATAGGCTGAAATGTGCATACGTAAATTTACTGAATATTTGATTTTTGGATAAAATTTTTTGTTCATGGCTTAATCCTTCATTTTAAAATGCTAAGGCGGCTTAAGCTAAGTATTTTTTTTGTTAGAATACATACCTTGAAAACTAAAAAAATTGGGTATGAAAATTAACAGGTTGCAATTTCTAATACAAGTATTTTCCCAACGGCTACTCTGGGCTGGGATAATTGCAGCGATCGCTTATAGTGCAATCTGTCTATTTCTTTTTATTGGGCAACCTCGGTTCATTTTCGTTCCCTCTGCTGTGATTGAAAAGACACCAGAGTTTTTTAATCTCCCTTATGAAGAGGTGTGGTTAGCTGTACCAGTTAAAACAGGCAAGGTAGAACGCATCCACGGTTGGTGGATAAAAGCCAAGAAACCCAATGCTAAGGTGTTGCTATACTTGCACGGTAATGGTATCAATATTGGCGCAAATATAACTCATGCCAATCGGTTTCATCAACTAGGATTTTCGGTGTTGCTGATTGATTATCGGGGTTATGGTCGCAGTGAAGGCAGCTTTCCCAATGAAAAGCGGGTTTATGAAGATGCAGTTACAGCTTGGAATTATTTGGTACAGCAACAAGAGATTCCACCCAACCAAATTTTTATTTATGGTCATTCTTTAGGGGGTGCGATTGCCATTGATTTGGCTGTGAAACACCCACAAGCCGCCGGTTTAATCGTGGAAAGCTCCTTTACTTCCATCCGCGATTTAATCACTTATCGAAATATGTTTCGGATGTTTCCTGTGGATTTAATCTTGACACAGCGCTTTGAATCCATTAAAAAATTGCCAAATGTAAAGATGCCAGTTTTATTCATTCATGGTGCTGTTGATTTGACTGTACCCTCTTTCATGAGCGAAAAACTGTATGCCGTTGCTCCCGAACCAAAACAACTATTCTTGGTTCCAGGAGCAGATCATAACAACACCGCAGTCGTTGGTGGTTCACAATATTTGCAACGGATAGAGTCTTTTGTCCAACAAGCGCAGACTCGTAGCTATATGAACAGCCTCGACTAGTGGTTTATCGCATTAATTTTGATGGGTAAACGAAATTTAATAATCTTTTTCTCATCCTCTTTCTCTGTGTTCTCTGCGCCTCTGCGGTTCGTTCTCTTATCCCTCAAAATTAATGGGACAGACTACTAGTCGTCTATCAAGCTAACTTCGCAGAGTAAACCAAGTTTTAAAATCTTTCTCTCTGTGTTCTCTGTGTCTCTGTGGTTCTTTATTTAACCTAGCAAAGTTAGCTTGGCATTATTCTCTCAGGACTAAACTGCTTACTACAAACCCTCTAATAGTTTGCTCACGCTGTTGATAGGGTTAGCGATCGCGTTCATCATAACGAGTGCCTGCGATCGCAGATGCAGGAATTAGTCCTTTGCAATTTGAACCTCAAAAATTAGAAGCGATTGCACTTAAATTTGGATCAATCAATGAGTTCAGCAATGTCCACAATTGCAAATCAGTAAAATCTGGAATTGCCATAAATGCGCCGACTGACTGCAAAAATTGCGGATCGTGGGTAGAGGCTATACCAATAGTGCGGATATCTGCACCTACTGCTGAACGAATACCAGAAGGAGAATCTTCTAAAGCGATCGCTTCCTCTGCTGTAATTCCCAATTTATTCAGGGCGACTTGGTAGGGTGCAGGGTCGGGTTTACCTGCAATACAATCTTCTGCTAAAACAACTGTATGGAAAGCTTCTTTTATTCCCAAAACCTCTAGCATAAATTCTGCATTTAATCTAGGGGCATTAGTTACTAATGCTCGTTTTAACTGATGTGTGTCTGTCCAGGCTAGTAGTTCAGAAAATCCATTCAATGGCTGAAGATCCGGGGCAAGTTCGCGGAAAAGCGCCTCTTTATCGTCTGCAAATTTTTGCCCTTCTGCTGTTGATAATTGTGGCAAAATATCTTTGACAATTTCTGGATTTAGCCCCCCACTAATTCGAGATTTATAAAATGTTTCGTCAATTTCAATGCTATAATGTGACAGCGTTTCCTGCCACGCCCGGTAGTGTATGGGGTCAGTGTTGACAATAGTGCCGTCTAGGTCAAAGAGAATTGCAGCCAGCATGATTTTTTGGTAAAGTGTAAATAATTGTTAACTTAATTTAAATAGTTTACATTGTTTTTTTTACTTAGTGATTTTTCCTTCGTTAATACAGGGAACTGAGGAAAAAATCGTCCTCGAAGGGTGAGATTTTAAGCAAATTTTAAGAGTCACGAATTAATCTGCTAAATCTAAAATCTATACTGGATAGGGCATATAAGGGCAGACAGATAAAGCCTTTCAACAAACTGCCATATAACTGATAACCTTCTGTGTAAGCAAATGCCAGCCGCTACAAACTTTTTTCGCGTTGATGATTTACTCGTGCAGATTTACAACTCTGAAGTCGAAATGGCGCAGGATGTTGCCGAAATCGCGCAAAAGCATTTACAGCAAGTTCTTAATCTTCAGGATACAGCTGCTGTATTGTTAGCAACAGGTAATTCCCAACTCAAATTTCTCGATGCTTTGATTGCATTGGGTGGTGTAGATTGGTCACGGATTATTCTATTCCATCTAGATGAATATTTAGGAATTACTGCTGATCATTCTGCCAGTTTTCGCCGCTATATGCGAGAACGTGTAGAAAAGCGGGTTAATCCTAAGCAATTTCATTATATAGAAGGTGATGCATTGCAACCAGTGGCAGAGTGCGATCGCTACACTAAACTATTGCAAGCACAACCAATTGACTTATGCTGTCTCGGTATTGGCGAAAATGGACATTTGGCTTTTAACGATCCAGCAGTCGTAAATTTTCAAGACCCTTACAGTGTGAAACTAGTCAAATTAGATACGGTAAACCGTCAGCAACAAGTAAGTACAGGTCACTTTCCGAATCTAGAAACTGTTCCACAATATGCTTTTACTGTCACCATCTCAATGATTTGTTCAGCTAAAAAAATTATCTGTCTTGCTCCAGAAAAACGTAAAGCGAATGTGGTAAAACAAATGTTGCAGGGGTCTATAAGTACAAATTGTCCGGCTTCTATTCTCCGTCAACAATCCCAAGCAAGGTTATTTTTGGATGTTAATTCTGCTAGTTTGCTGTCGTGAAATCTGAAATATCGGTGTGTCCACGAAAACCTAACCCCCTAACCCCCTTCCCGACACGGAATGGGGAAAATTCAAAGTCTCTCTCCTAAAAGGAGAGAGATTTAGAGAGAGGTTTTTCAGATACCGTGAAAAGTCAGGTGTGCCCTTGAGATGCGATGCCTACGGCGGGCTACGCCTACGCAAAAAAATTCTGTTACCAAAATTGTTACGAGGGCGTTGTGGTTTGGTAGTTACTTTATGATGATATACAGTTAAGCTCCTTACACCACACGGAAAACCGGGAAACATAGTGTTTAACGGTTTTTTCCTTTTTTGTACAGTGACAAATTTTTTGTCGTTTAAGAACTGTGCGATCGCATTCACGATGTTGTTTAAAAAGTCTACCGTTGTACCAATATTTCTCCTAGACATCCTTAAAAAGTGAGCAATAACCTTCTCATTTTCTTTTTAACAGATATTTGTGCAAACAAAGTTAATTACGTCTGCAAGTCCAGACTGAGTTTTCAAATTAGTAAAAATAAAAGGTTTATCGCCGCGCATTTTTTTAGCGTCTCGTTCCATCACATTTAAATCTGCACCAACATAAGGTGCTAAATCAGTTTTGTTAATCACCAATAAATCAGACTTAGTAATGCCGGGGCCACCTTTGCGGGGAATTTTATCGCCTGCTGCAACATCTATGACGTAAATTGTTAAATCCACCAATTCTGGACTAAAGGTAGCAGCCAAATTATCACCACCACTTTCCAAAAATACCAAATTCAAATCAAGAAAACGTTCCTCTAACTGTTCAATTGCCGCCAAATTCATTGAAGCATCTTCGCGGATAGCTGTGTGAGGACAACCACCAGTTTCTACACCCAAAATGCGATCGCTAGCCAACGCCTGAGAACGCACTAAAAACTGGGCATCTTCTTGAGTATAAATATCATTTGTCACCACTGCAATTTGATACTGCTCACGCAGCCCCTTACACAAAGCATCCACCAAAGCTGTCTTCCCCGAACCCACTGGCCCAGCAACCCCTACTCGAAATGCATTCATTGTTATTTGTCCTTTGTCCTTTGTCCTTTGTTAGTTGTCACTTTTCCTTGGTACAGGTTATTAGTTCTTAGTTTTTGACCAATGACAAATGACCAATGACTAACTTCTAAACAATCTTGTATATTGCGTTTCATGCTGCATACTTGCTAGTGATAAACCCCAACTACAACAGGCGAGTTGATCGTCTTCCAACGCTAAAATTTCTAACGCCGCAGCAATGAGTAATGGCTGCAAATCTAGCAATAACTGCTGTCCTGCTGTTTGTCCAAGGGGGATAAGTTTCACGCCAGCAGTAATTAAGTTACTTGCCCAACTATGCAGATATCCGAGTAATCCGGCTTGGATACTGATTTGCCAATGGGCAACGGCAATGCCAAAAGCGATCGCATAATTGCAAGGATTGCCTACAGCATTAGCAATAGGTATAATCTGCGGCTCTAGTTTACCAAGTAATTGGATGAGCGATCGCCCCATCTGCCAACTAGAGGCGCGTAACTCTTCTGTTTCTCTGGCTGCGGATAACCACAGATTCCAACGGGATATGGACTCAACATCACTTATTTTTGCCGCTTGTTGCGATCGTACCATCACCGCCGCCTCCAACCGAATTGCCCCATAGAGCAACTCCGCTTCTAGCCAATGTTTGAGATGTGACTGGCTAGCGATCGTACCATTTTCCACTAGCATTTCTAAGCCTTCAGAATAGCTATATGCTCCTACAGGCAAAGCAGGGCTAGCCAACTGCAAAATACTTAAAAAATGGCTATCAGTGAGCATGATGGTGTTGTCCATAAGCTCCCAATTCTGGCTGAAACGGTGAAATTTCCTCTTTAACTTCTAACCCCAGTTGTTCCAACATTGTGCGTAAAACAGAATCTGAGGACAAGCGTAAATAAGTCGGAGTAATTTCTACAGGGACATGGCGATTTCCCAAATGGTATGCCGCCCGTAATAACAAAAGCGGTGTTTGGGCAAAGGCAGTCAGCACTACTTCTGGTTTGGCGGTAATTCTGATTAAACTGCTATGGGTTTCTTCTTGAAGAATATCGCCATCGTGTAAAACACTTCCTCTGGGTAAATGTAAAAACACAACTTTACCAGCTTCCGTTTCAAAACGATGACGACTGCGGGTGCGTTCTTCTGCTGTCAACGCCAGAGTAAAAGCGACTGTAGCATCGGGGTTAGGTGGTTTAAGTTGGGTAAATGTCAGCATAAAGAACTTGCAGTTAAAAAATATCCCATCGTAGGGGTACAAGTCCTTGCGCCCCTACTTAGTATATTTCAAATCTCGTTTCCAGCCTCTGGGCTGGAAATGCTGCTCCTGGTGGCTCTGCCATCAGCAAGAGAGGCGGAGCGTCTAGGACGGACGGCATTCCCAGCCGGAGACTGGGAACGATACAAAATAATTATGCAATAGGTCTAATAAAAATTACGGTCTGCGATGCAAAGAACTCTTGATGAAAAGAAAATTCACTTTTTAATGGCATTGTTGCGGAATAGCCATTTTTGCTTTTGTAGCTTTATCCAGACGGGATACAGAAGATAAAAGGAAAACAAGTGGTAAGTAACAAAGACGTAATTGTTGAATCTAGTATTAAAACAGCTGGTAGTCTATTAAGCGGAGCAGCTCTAAGTGCTACTACTGGAGCAATCGGTAGTGCAGCATCTTCAGTGGCAGTGCAAGGATTTGTTGCTGCTACAGTGTTACCAGGTATCCAGGCTGCCACAGGAGTAGCTGTAGCAGCACCAACTTTACTAGGTGGTCTAGCTGCTGCAACAGGTAGTGTACCTATTTTATTCACTATCGCAAACGTAGCAGTAGCTGTTACACCAGTAGGAGCGGTCATAGCTTCGGCAGTAGGTGGGTGTCTCTTGTACAAATTTGTAAAAATAATTTTCTTTCAGAGAATTAGTTAGCAAATTTAATACACACTCAACTACCAACTTTAGAACGGGATATCATCTGGATCTGGTTCTTCCTGTTTCACTGCTGGATAAGTGGGTTGGGGTATGGGTTCGTAACTTGTTGCTTGGGGAGTAACAGCAACAGGATTTGTCGCTGGGGTAGGCGCTGGACGTGGTGACTCGTAACTGGGAACGTCTTTTTGTGCAGGACGAGATGCTGATGGTTGTCGTGGAGTAGTTTCAGTGAATGATGGAGTTACGGTTGCTGAGGGCAACGGATCGCTATTAAAACTGCCTCCAACAGGTTGAATTTGTTGCACCGTCAATTCAGCGCGTTTTTCTTTAAAACCTTCCATCGGAACAGTATTCATGCCTAAACGTCCTACCAGGATGACGCGATCGCCTTGGTGGTAGTTTTGCTGAATTTCTGTCGCTAAATTCCCCCAGCCGACAACTTTCAAGGTGGCTGGCGGGTCTTCTGGTTTTAGGGAATTGGGAAACTGCACCAGCATTTCCGTAACTCCCAAATTATCGGCTGTATAGCGGAGTTGCGGCTCGTTAATAATTTCCGCCATCAAAACGCAGCTGTTCATTAAAATTACTCCTGACTGCAAAAAGTACTGATTGAAAAAGAGAGGGTTTTTCTATGTAGTGCCAATTAATATCTAGATATGTTTAATTGTTTGCATTTTTTAATAATGCCTGAGTTTTTAGTTATTTCTAGCATAAAAGCCAAGCGAGCGCTTTGAACAGCATTGAATATGCCGCCTGTCACCCTCGCTTGACTAAATGAGCATTGGATTCTGCATTTGAGTAGTATAATTGTACCATCCATTAGTTAAATAGAAAAAATTTTTGCCAAAAATTAAGTCTTGACGCGAACTGGAAAAACACCCCAAACCAATCAACCTGGCTGGAAGGTCGCGCAAGATGGGTAAGCGCAAAAACCCAGGTGGTACAAAGGTGCGATTTGAGGTGAGAACTGGGGCAAATACCCGTTTTTGGATAAAAGTTTGAAACGCCTGAATGATGCGTGTGGGTAACTCGCGTTGACGTTGTACTTTTGCTAAGTCGCTAAGTTGTACTTGTCCGTTTTTGAGCGGTTTGCTGAGTACATTCGCTGCGACGACAGCATCTTGAATGGCGTAGTTAATGCCAACTCCACCAATGGGGGACATTATATGGGCAGCATCACCAATAAGTAACAGTCCTGAACGATACCAGCGCTTGACACGGCTGGATTCGACTGAAAGAAAAGCTATTTGTGACCAATCATGTAAATTCTGGATGCGTTGCTCAAATTCTGGCACTACTTCCACAACAGATTTTTTTAATTGCTCTAAACCCGCAGCCCGCAGTTGTTGATAGTCTCCCTTGGGGATGACATAGGCAACTTGCCACTCATCGCCACGGTCAAGCATAGCAATAATTTTACCTTTACCAAAGCGCCCCATTCCCCCTTCAGGGTCTTCTGGCTGACGGGGTAGGCGGAACCAGAGGACATCCATTGGTGGCGAGGTTTCGATGGATTCAAACTCACCCAGGTGGCGTAAACGTGAGTGCCGACCATCTGCACCAACTGTTAGGATTGCTCGGATTTCATGCCAGCCACCGCCTCCCCGATAGCGGACACCTTGAATTTCGCCATTTTCGGCGATTAATTCTTGCACATTTGCACCCATTACCAGATGGAAACTTGGATATTTTTGTGCTTCTTGGGTGATGAACTCTAGAAATTTCACCTGGGGAAGCATTGTAATGTAAGGGTAGCGAGTTTTTAGGTGACTAAAATCTGCCAAAGTGACAGTATCTTCAGGAGTTTTAAACCTAATTTGGCGCATTTTGGCATGGGGGAGTTCTAGCAAGCGATCGCTAAGTCCCAATTCTTCCATAATTTCCATCACCGATGGATGAATCGTATCGCCGCGAAAGTCACGATTGAAGTCTTTGTGTGCTTCTAGCAGCATCACAGAAATGCCTTGACGCGCTAACAACAGCGCTAATACTGCTCCTGCTGGCCCCCCACCCACAATGCAACAATCTGTGGCCTGTACGTCTACAATGTCATGGACAGGGTTAATACTTGGATCTGGGGAAAGATTTTGAGGTAGATCGGTAGTCATAACAACACCTCCTGACAGCCCTAAAATCTAGCGTAGTTTGCTTTTGATGGTGCAAGCTGTTTTTTTAACTTTTCGTATTTACATAGAACGTATATTATGATTGGCGCTAAACTGTCATTGGTCATTGGTCATTAGTCATTGTGTCCCAAGTTGTTTTAGAAAACGTTTATAAAAGTTTTTCCCCGCGTAAAGGGGAAGGTGTTACCTCACAAAGCCAATCTTCCCTTACATCTGGGGAGAAAATCGATGCAGCGCAAGAACGTGCAGGAAGTGTCAACGTTTTGCGGCGGATTAACCTGACGATCGCAGATGGCGAGTTTATGGTGCTGGTAGGCCCTTCTGGTTGTGGTAAAAGCACCTTGCTGCGATTAATCGCTGGGTTAGAAGTGATGACTGGCGGTAATATCTGGATAGGCGATCGCTTAATCAATGACCTGCCACCCAAGGAACGCGACATCGCAATGGTGTTCCAAAATTACGCCCTTTATCCTCACATGACGGTGTATGACAACATTGCTTTTGGGTTACGGCGTAGGGAAAGCAGAGGAGCAGAGGAGCAGGGGAGCAGAGGAGAAAATACTTCCTCGTCTCAATATCTTTGGGCGTGGGCAGAAAATCTTTTTGTGGGTGCGACAAAAAAGTTACCTAAAGGACTCCGTTATATTTCTGACAAAGAACGAGCGGTAAATGAGCAGGTGCGTAGTGTTGCTCAACTGTTGCAAATCGAAACATTGTTGAATCGTTTACCCAAACAGCTATCTGGGGGACAAAGACAACGGGTTGCATTGGGACGAGCGATCGCACGTGACCCCCAAGTATTCTTAATGGATGAGCCGCTTTCTAACTTAGATGCCAAACTACGGGCGGAAACCCGCGCTCAAATTGTCAAATTGCAGCGCCAACTGGGGACAACGACAATTTACGTTACCCATGATCAAACAGAAGCGATGACGATGGGTGATCGCATTGCAATTATGTCTGAGGGTAAAATTCAGCAAGTCGCTTCTCCCCTAGAACTTTACAACCGTCCTGCTAACCTTTTTGTAGCAGAATTCATTGGTTCACCACCGATGAATTTTATTCCTGTAGAATTTCATGCCCCGCAGTTGATTACTCATTCCCAGTTGCGTTTCACCCTGCCAGAAGTTTGGGGAAAAGCTTTACAAAAATATGATGGGAAAACTTTAATTTTAGGCATTCGTCCAGAACACTTTAACTTGAGTATGCCTGCAACCAAAAATTTACCCGTGCAAGTAGATTTGGTAGAGAATTTAGGTAACGATTCTTTCTTATCTGTTAGGATTGCCGAACCTGGTTCTCAACCTGCTAATACAGCCAATTCCCTACAAGTGCGAATACCGCCAGACAGATTTGTACAACCTGGAGAGCAACTATGGTTATCGCTAACTCCAGAGAAAATTCACTTTTTTGATCCGGAAACTGAGTTAGCAATATTTGCCTAGAATTAATCAATAAAAAAACACAAATTTACCAAATTTTGAATTTTGGATAGACACTATTTTTTTGTGAGGCTGCACTAAACGCTTTTAAATCATACCAATTTAATGTGAAGTTGCACATATTTTCATCCCCCTAAATCCCCCTTAAAAAGGGGGACTTTGATTCTGGTTCCCCCCTTAAAAAGGGGGGAAAGGGGGGATCTCAAAATGCCTAAAGTCACAGCGAAACACTTTTCAAACAACCTCTAAGGCAAGAGACGCGATGAATCGCCGTCTCTACAATAATCTAAAATCTAAAATCTAAAATCCAAAATTGTATGACCTATTCCCCATAATGTGTGCCTGCTACTTTCCCTCGAAACACAATGTAATTGTAGATGTTATAGAACAACATAATGGGAATAAGAAATCCAATGAAAATAATCATGAACACTAACGCGCTAGGTGCTGCGGCTGCCTGATAAATTGTGATACTTGGGGGAATAATATAGGGAAAAACAACTAATCCTAACCCTACAAAGGTAAGTAGAAAAAGCAGCACTGTCCAAACGAGGGGAGTAGTTTCTGCTTTGCGGTTTAGGCTTTGAATCAATAACCAAATCAGCAGCACACCTAGCACTGGAATGAGTGCAAATAGATAAACTTCTGGCTGATGAAATAACTTTGCTCTGGCATTTTCATATACAACAGGGGTAGCAATCGTGATAAAAATTGCACCTAAGAGCGTTGTCCAGGCAGCGAGTTTGGCTGTGCGGTAATGGGACGTTTGCAGTTCTCCCTCAGTTTTTAAGATGAGATAGGTGGAGCCAATCAATACATAACCCTGGATCAATGTCAAGGCAACCAAGAGCGATCGCCAATCGAACCAATCCCACATACCGCCGATAAAGTGACCCGCTTCATCCACCTTGATGCCTTCCAAAATCGTGCCCAAGGCGAATCCTTGAAATAGCGCCGCCATGAAACTACCGACTCCAAACGCCACATTCCAAAACACTTTGTTTGTAGAATGCTCTCGAAACTCAAAGGCCACAGCCCGAAAAATCAAGCCAAAGATCATCCCAAAAATGGGAATGTAGAGCGCATTTAAAATAGTGCCATAAGCAAGAGGAAATGCCCCAAACAAACGCACCCCCCATCAACACCAACCAGGTTTCATTGGCATCCCAAACATTACCCAAACTCGTCATTAAGATGTCGCGTCGATCGTCATTAGAACTTGTTAGTGATAGGATGCCTACGCCTAGATCAAACCCATCTAACATGACGTAGAGAAATAAAAACAGAGCCAAAATGACAAACCAAACTTGCGCTAAAAAGTGTTCCAGATTCTCCATACAGTTACCTATTGATTTACCATACTCAGCACTCTTCATTGCGAATTGCGAATTACGAATTACGAATTGCGAATTGCGAATTGCGAATTGATTTCATTGCTCTGCTTCTACAGGACGTTGATCTGGGACAAATTTAGCCGGAGTAGTTTCTACACCAGGTTGGGTGTCAATACCTGGAACCGGAAGCTCCAGATTGGGGCCTTGACGAATTATCCGACTACCAAAGAATAAGGCACAAATAAACAGGGTTGTATAAATTCCAGCAAAAATCACCAGGGATGTTAAAACCTCACTAGCAGGTAGGTGAGAGGCTCCGTCTGCCGTGCGAATTTGCCCATAAACGATCCAGGGTTGCCGCCCAACACAACGCACAATCCAGCCCGATTCGACAGCAATGTAGCCCAATGGAGCCGCCAGAATCCAGATTCGCAGTAGCCATTTCTGCCCGGCGATCGCTTCTGGTGAAAGTTTGCCCCGCAACCATTGAATCACACTGATACCCATCAATCCAGCCAAGAAGAAGCCAATACCGCTCATAATACGGAAGGCATAATAAATCAAACCTACCATCCGGGGGCGATCTTCAGGTTTCCAATGTTTCAGTCCGAGAACGGGTTTAGAGAGGTTCTGTTTGAATTCCAAAATGTAGCCTAAGCCGTTGGGAATTGAGATTTCCCAATCATTTTGCTCAGTCTTATTATTGGGTAATGCCACCACACTCCAAGGCGCAGGTTGTCCTGCTGGACTAGTTTCCCACTTCGCTTCCATTGCCGCGAGTTTGGTAGGTTGATAATCAGCTACTTGCTCGGCGCTGAGGTGTCCGACGTAGATTTGTAATGGGGTGACAGCGATCGCAGTTGCTAAGACAATTTTAAGCGATCGCGCAAAGAAAGCCTGATGACGATTGTTGAGAATATACCAAGCGCTAATTCCCCCAATCACAAACAGAGAGGTTTCCAGCGTCGCTAAAAACATGTGTGACACGCTGTTGAGCATGAAAGGATTTAAAATTGCCTGAAAGTAATCATCGACAACAAACTTCCCGTTCACCATTTCTCCGCCTGCCGGGGTCTGCAACCAAGAGTTTGCAGCTAAAATCCAGAAGGTAGATAGGTTTGCACCAAAGGCAACCATAATCGTGGCAAAATAGTGAATCACTGGGTTTACTCGTTCCCAGCCAAACAGCATAATCCCCAGAAATCCAGCTTCGAGCATGAATGCCATCGAAGCCTCAAAGCCTAAAATGCTGCCAAAAAAGTCGCCTACCGCTTCGGAAAACGGTGCCCAGTTCGTGCCAAATTGAAACTCCATCGGCAAACCGGATGCTACACCAATGCCGAAGTTCAACACATATAACTTTGCCCAGAAACGAGCATGGTAGTAGTAATCGGGATTGCGTGTTTTGAGCCATATTCCTTCGACGATGACCAGATAAATCCCCATCCCAGTGGTGAGAACAGGCCATAGCATGTGAAAGATCGCCGTCAGTGCAAACTGCATCCGTGAGAGGGCAACGGTGTCCGAGAGAAAATCCATGAACTAACCTCTGAATTCGTTTAAATCTTTACTTGCACAGCATCTTTGGGTTATAGCCGAATGCATTAAAGATACCACTGAGAAACAAAAGAGGAGTACAAAAATTTTGTCCGTTGTAACTGAGTCTGCCTACACGACCATTTTGTGAGATTTTTTGACCTGAAAGCCTGTCTAGAAACAGCTTTTACATATTGTCTCATTGCCTCGTTCCCAGTCGGAGACTGGGAATGCCATCTTAGAAGCTCCGCCTCCTTTGCTGGCGGCAGAGCCGCTTTTTGAGTTGCATTTCCAGCCCAGAGGCTGGAAACGATATTTGACAAAGCTTTTAGCTTAAGTTGACACCAATGGGCAGTGCCGTGCCCCTACACCTCGTGATGTAATGTTGTACTACATCTGAATGGGAACCGCTATAATACGACTTTGAAGTACCTCAAAACGACTTTGAAGTACCTCAAAGCGACTTTGGAGTACCTCAAAACGACTTTGAAGTACCTCAACACGACTTTGGAGTACCTCAACACGACTTTGAAGTACCTCAACACGACTTTGAAGTACCTCAACACGACTTTGAAGTACCTCAACACGACTTTGGAGTACCTCAACACGACTTTGGAGTACCTCAAAACGACTTCGAGGTATCGCCTTTATTTTCGAGAACACCTAACTGAATGATTACATCTAGCTGGAAAGAATAAACCATCAATAATTAGTGGAAAATGATTAGCGATCGCACTCTCAAAGTTACTAATTTGTAGAACTGCTAAAAGATAGTGCAGATGCTTCTACTAAATGTAGATTGTGGCGTTTCCAAAAACTCAAAATTTGTTCGCCAACCTGTTGAGGATAGAAGTAATGAAAAAAATGGTATCCTTCTGGGCATTCCCAGAGTTTATCTTCTGGCTTCAACCAATTTAACCAGTCATGCAATACAGTTGAGTTGACTACCGGATCAGTCTTGCTACCACAGATCATCATTGGCATAGAAACTCCACCCTTGGGTAAATAAACCAACTTAAATAAAGAGTGTGATGTGGGAGATTGTTCTAAATCTTTATCTAAGGCAGCTACTAACTTTTTAGTAGTATGAGGTGGTTGATTTCCAAATAGACTGCGAACGCTGCTTGCTAAAACTAGCTCACGGCTAATGCTAAAAAGTTGTCGTTGAAAGTAATAGTGAGCTTGCCAATTGTTTGCAGGTTGAGCAGCTACAGCCAGCAGAGTGAGCGATCGCACTTTTTGCGGAAATCGCCGCGCAAAGCTTAAAGCGATCGCACCACCCATCCCATGACCGGCTAAATGCATGGGGCGATCGTGCCATTCTAAAAACTTATATAGCAACTCTACAGCTTGATCTATGGAACTGGCTTCATCTTTGGTTTGCTGGTATTCCCACTGGGCGATTCTCATATACCCAGATAAATATTCAAGTAATGGTTTATCGAAACGCTTCAAAACAGGACTGGCATTTAACCACAGAACATCAAATGAATCAGACATAAATACCTATAACTTCTAAATTATCAATTTCAGATGTGCTACCCTACTCATGCCGAATTTTTTCAGCATCAGATTCAGTGTTACCAGTTTGAGTACCGTAGAACAGACTAGTTTTTTTCGACATATTTTTACCTGATATATGGATTTGCGTTAGCGAAGCTCACCGAAGGTATCGCCAAAATACCTATTTGCCTTGTTGAAATATATTTTTGCTTAATGAATATCTATCTCAATAAGTCTGAAGATATCCTACCAGAATTATTGAAAGCTTTTATCATTTAGTTTAAGTTAAATTTTGTAAAGGATTTTAGGAAACAAACCGAGAAGGCAGGTGGCGCTTCATTCCATCCCTACTTTTTGTAAGTAGCTTACGATATGCTCACACAATATTCAGAATTATTACTGGTTTCAAAACATACATGGGCAGAAGAAGCTAGAGAAAGTAAATTTTTGTACATTTATGAAATTCATCCAAACGCTAAAAGTAGCTGTAATTCCTGTTTTGACTGTGTTGAGCTTGTTGTCTGCATCAAATAAAGCACTAGCTGACTATTTAACTAGTCAGGGTTCAGGAGGTAATTCCCGTTACGAATTATGGTCTACTGATGATAATAGTTATTACTATTTGAAAATCTGGTCATCTGAAGCAAGTCCAAATAGTGAAGCATACTACACAAGTAGAGCATTCACCTCTACTGGGGAAGCTTTAATTTATTTTGATTGCAACTACGCTGGTAAGAATTTACCTGAATGTCAGAATGTTCAATAATAATTTTTAACCCTTCTCAAAGCAGCTTGGGAGGGTTAGCCATAGGAATTATATTTAATTTGTGAAAATTTGCAGTGTCCAGATCCCCAACTTATTTAAGAAGTCGGGAATCTAACTTTTCACGAATAATTTATGAAGATTTTTTCTTTGGTAGTATTTTAAATTGAATAATTTATAAATCTAAATTACCTATTTTTAATATTTTGAGTAAACTACAGACATAAAAGTGAAAGCCTACTCACGCATTTCTCACAAGCTCAAGGCGTTTGATGGAGCAGAAGAGAAGTAATGAGTAATGAGTAAAAACTTATTACTTATTACTTATTACTTATTACTTATTACTTATTACTTATTACTTCTCCCCGGCACTTGCACAGGCTTTAAGAGGTGTGGTGAGAAATCCGGGTACTTTCCTTCTGATAATTGGGCTGATGGTCAAGATAATTCGTAGTTCGTAATTAAAAAATTAAATTACGAATTACGAATTACGAATTACACTTCGGCTGGTTGATATTCTTGTTGTCTTTCCACAAAAGTCTGAACACGGGTGCGGTAGTTTCTCACAGTCTCATCTACCCATTCGCGATCGTTGCTATTTGCATACAAATGCACCAGTGGTTCGCTAGCATCTGGTAAAACTAACAGCCAACTGTCATCGTAGGGTTGACAAATTTTCACTCCATCAATGAGTTCTAGGTTTTGGGCGTGGGTGAGTTTCCACCAAGGTAACGCATCAAAGCACCTTTGGCAGTCCACGGGCAGCGTATTGTATAAGTTTTGTGAATTACACGGGGCAATTCCGATCGCGCCAGCAGCGAGCGATCGCTCCTGTATAGTCAACATCTCAATTATCTTCGCAATGCAGAACATAGCATCAAATCCCGGATGCAGTTGCGGGAAAATAAAACCAGTCTCTCCACTACCTCCCAACACCACATTAGAGTTTTTCTGACAAGCTTCCATTAAAGCTGTCGGGTTAGCTTTGGTGCGAATCACTCTGCCATCATGACGACGGGCGACTTGTTCAATAGCACTGGAAGCATGAACTGGTACAACTACAGTTCCTCTGGGGTTAGCCGTTAGAATCATGTCTACCATCAGTGCAGTTAAAGTTTCTCCGCGAATTGGGTAGCCGGATTCATCAACTAAAATTAGTTGTTCTCCATTAGCGGATACTTGCACACCAAAGTTAGCTTTTAATGCCTCCACTACATGACCTAACTGAGTCAGCAGTCCTTCGCGATCGGTGATTGACATTGCCGATTTATTGACACTAGCATTCAATACGACTGCATCAGCACCAAATTTATCCAACATTTGGGGTAGAACTGCCCCCGATACGGCATAAACATAGTCAATTACTACTTTTGCGCGACTGTTGCGGAGTGTATGAACATGCAATAATTTCTCAAAAGCAGTGCAGTAGCGATCCATGACTTGGCTAGGATAAGACACATCGCCAATTTCATGAATTAGCGCCCGCCGCATATCCTCCTTAAAGTAAGCCCCTTCAATTTTCTTTTCCAGGGCTTTGGTGATATTAATGCCTTTGGCATCCATGAATTCAACCAAAATGTAATCAGGGCGGTCGGGGTGTACCCGCACATGAATACCACCAGCTACCGACATTGTGGGTATAACGGTGCGGGCAATGGGAATAGCTGTAGCATCAAGGTTTTGAATATCAATACCTACTGACATTAAACCAGCAATGAGCGATCGCGTCACCATTCGAGAGACATTACGCTGGTCACGGGAAACTGTTACCTTAGATCCTGGTTTCAAGGTAGAACCGTAAGCAGATCCCAATTTCACGGCAAATTCTGGGGTGATGTCGATATTAGCTAATCCTTGCACACCACGTTGCCCAAATAAATTTCGTTGGGCGGTGTTCCCCCAAATTAAGTTAATGTTTAAAACTGCACCTGACTCAATCTTTTTACTGGGCCAAACACGCACACCGGGGCTAATTTGGGCTTCTTCTCCCACCGTAGAAAGCGAACCGACAACAGCAGCTTCTAATACTTGAGCGCGGCGGTCTACACGAGTGCCACGGGAAATAACGCAGGCAGAAAGAGCTACTTCCTCGCCAATAAATGCCCCATTCCAGACTATAGGACGTTTGAGATTTGCATCAGCGCCAATAGTGACATTATCGCCAATTACGGTTCCTGCCTCAATCTGGACTCTTGCACCGATCCGACAATTGTCACCAATCACTACTGGCGTTTCAATCACAGCCGTCTGGTCGATGTAAGTATTTTGACCCACCCATAACTCATGGGAAACTTGTTTGTAGGCATAATCTAATTGCACTTTCCCATCTAAAGCGTCATACTGAGCTTGACGATAAGCATCTAAGTGACCAACATCACACCAGTAACCTTGAGCAATGTAACCATACATTGGCTCATCTTTTGCTAGTAGCAAGGGGAATAAATCTTTAGAAAAGTCACATTCAATGTTTGCTGGCAGATATTCCAAAACTTCTGGTTCAAGAATGTAAGTGCCAGTGTTGACGGTATCGGAAAAAATTTCACTACTAGAGGGCTTTTCTAAAAATCGGCTAATTCGTCCTTCCTGATCGGTAATCACCACTCCAAACTCAATGGGGTTAGGAACCCTGGTCAAAATCAAAGTAGCTTTCGACTTATTTTGTTTGTGAAATGCGATCGCTGCCGTCAGGTCAAAATCTGTTATGCTATCACCGCTAATGACTAAAAAAGTTTTCATCAAGAAGTTCAGCAATATTTTTCACACAGCCTGCTGTACCCAAAGGCTGATCTTCTTCGACGGCATAAGTCATCTGGACACCAAAATCGCTGCCATCTTGAAAATAATCTCGCAAGACATCAGGTAAATAATGCAATGTCGCAATCACTTCTGTAATTTGATGTCGTTTAAGGAGATTAATAATATGTTCGGCAATTGGTCGATTAAGGATCGGCACCATCGGTTTAGGCAGATCGCAAGTTAACGGGCGAAGCCGCGTTCCTGAACCCCCCGCCATTAGTACTGCACGCATAAATCCTCCTTAGCTATTTAACAGCTTTCGCTGCTTTAAGATCGATGAGATATATTTTGTTCTTCCTTCTTTAGTGTCCTATGGATATTCATATTTGAGGAACTTCCACAAGATGCAATATGTATTGGGTATAGGAAAGAGGACTTGGGGAGGCGGGGAAAGATTTGTTGTAAGTTCTCCCTCTACTTCCCCTGCCCTCTTTCCCCCAGTTCCCAGCTTATTGGCAATGATAAAGTTTATATTCGTAGCCGTCTACGCTAGGCATTGATTTAGTATCAGATGTAACGCATGTTTTTACGGCTTCTGCTACAGGGGCGTGAAAGTTTACCAGCCACAAATCAAAAGGTCGTGGTAATTTCTTTAAAGTATTTGCTAGAGCAATAGTAGAAGTATTCGGGTCTTGGCCTTGGTGGGCAAGGAGAAACAGAGGGTTTTGGAGTAAATTGGCAAGTTTAATCTCCCTAGCTACTCCCATCATTTCCCCAGTGTGTATATAAGTTTTGTGGGTGGTAGCAATCAGTACTGGTGTTGAGGATGTTTGTTGAATTAGTTGTACAAACAGGTCAGGGCGATAATATTTTTGATAGCCGAGATTGCAGATTACTGTAACTGCACTGAGAAATCCCATTAACCAAATTAACATCACGGCTTTTTTTTCCGTTTATTCCCCATTTACCTATGCTTTTTATCTCATTTTTCCCTTGTTCTCTTTCCGTCAATTCCTTGGGAGGCTGCCAACAAACCGCGAGACTTGCCCCCAGTAAAACAACGATCGCAGGAAAGTAAACAAAGTTATATCTAGCACCCCTCGTTAGGTCAATACCCAAAAAGTACGTAAAAATAAAGAATAAAGCGATCGCACTGATAACTACTCCAGCAAGCACCTGAATCATAATCCGGTTTTCTGGGTGCTGTAGTTGAATCTTGATTCCACGCAACAAAATTGGTACTGCCCAAATAAAGAAAGTCAGCATCACCACTCCAGAAGGGATCACAACCAATAACTGTGAAGACTCAACTGGTAACAGAGAAATCATAGCAATCAATGTTCCTAAAGCTTGAAAAATTGGGCTTAACCAATCTAGTCCAACGCGCGAACCTCGAATCCATTCGGTCAAAGCACCACGATTTTCATTCTCTAACAAGGTTGGTATCCAAATTAAACCCGCCACACAAGTACCTACAGCAACAGCATAGATGCGCCGCCAGGGAGGAGAAAAGAGGAGAGAAAATTTGTTGCTAGTTTGCAATTGATGCCAAGCAAGAAAAATTAAAACTACAGCTTCTGTGCAGAGGGTGAGGCTGAAGAAGTAATGAGTAGCAAATCCTAAAGCATTAATTCCTACCCATGAAAGTGCTATCCATATAGGTAAAGGTGTGCGGTTTTGAATATGCCGTGTAGCAATTACTAAACAGGTGAGGGAAGCAGTTACCCATAAGGCTGCCAAAGTGTAATGACGCGCTTCTTGTGCTAAAAATACGCCATAAGGTGATACTGCCATCATAGCAGCAGTCAAGTGTCCCACTAATTTTGAGCGAAACGCTACCTTACCTAATACGTAAGCACACGGAATGGAAGCAGCACCGATTATAGCTGGTAGCGATCGCGCCGCAAACAGCGATACTAATCCTCCTTCGCTAGGAAATAATTTCATCCACAAATAAGCCAGCACAAAATACAGTGGTGGATGATTATCTTGCGTAGCTAAGTTATGAACCACATCACCAACAGTAGCGGCTGGGTTTGGTTGCAGTGGTTGCAATAAGATATCAGGTGCGATCGCTTGATCTAGGGGAACTGATAAAAAAGTATTCCCCAAGCTAAACACCAAGGTGGAAAACTCATCAGTCCAAGGAGGCTTCGCAGTCAAGTTGGCTAGGCGTAAACTAATGCCAACAATCAACCATATCAAGTTCAGTAAGGGGTGAAGCCAGGAAGGAGGGAGGCGAACCTGCCAATTATGCCACTGCTGGCGTTTTGAGGTAGAACTTGCATCTACTATGGGCACGAAATGGGCAGCAGATGCAGGGAGCAACGAGATAATTTTTCTGTAAAAATAAAATGCACCTTGGAAAAAAACTCTCATTGCTGGGACTCACACGAATGGATTTGTAGATTTGACCGAAGCATCAAGAATCACCTCGCCTTTAGCTGGTAGTTGTGCCAAGATTAATTTGAGGACTTAAGGCTTGTGACACAATGTTAGGACAATTATTAGACGGACGTTACCAAGTCCTTCAAGTGTTAGGTGGAGGAGGATTCAGTCAAACCTACATTGCCCAAGACACCCACCGACCAGGTTTGCCTAAATGCGTTGTCAAGCATCTTAAGCCCGTGACTCGCAGCCCTGAATTTATCGAAACTGCCAGACGGCTATTTACCAGTGAGGCAGAAACACTAGAACAACTGGGCAACCACGATCAAATCCCTCGGCTTTTAGCCTATTTTGAAGATAACCAAGAGTTTTTCTTGGTGCAAGAGTTCATTGAAGGGCCTACTCTGAAAGCAGAACTGTTCCCCAATCAACCTTGGACAGAAGCAAAAGTAATTCAACTGCTCCAACAGGTGTTGAGTATTCTGCAATTTATTCACAGCCACAATGTTATCCATCGAGATATTAAGCCAGACAATATAATCAGGCGGCAACAAGACGGTAAACTAGTGCTGATTGACTTTGGGGCAGTTAAACAAGTCCAAACTCAACTACTGACAATGCCAGGATATACGGGGGCTACTATTATCATCGGCACCCCAGGATATATGTCTACAGAACAGGGGCAAGGCAAGCCCCGCCCCAATAGCGATATTTATTCTTTGGGTATTATTGGTATTCAATCGCTGACGGGGTTACATCCGATAAACTTTGAAGAAGAGCCAGATACAGGAGAAATTTATTGGCAGCATCAAGCTAATGTCAGTCCTGAGTTGGCATCTGTGCTATCTAAGATGGTTCTACACCACTTCAAACAGCGCTATCAGTCTGCGGCTGAAGTTTTACGGGCGCTTAAGGATCTTGATACTAAAATAGAAGCACAATCACTTCAACCACCATCTTTTACACAACCGTCTCAAGCTTCGTTTTCTCAACAAAACTCAATTGAGTATCCGCATACTTCTATCCTGTCTGCGGAAAATTACACTCGCTTGGAAACAATTCTTTTGGAATTTGTCGGCCCCGTTGCCTCAAGATTACTACGGCAAGTTGCGGCATCATCGTCTAATTTTGAAGAACTAATTAATCAATTAGCCGTTCATCTTCGAGTCAATCAACAAATTGATTTTCAGAAGAAAACAATATTCCTCTTAGAGAAGCCTACTTTCATACAGGAACTTACTGTTAAATCGGAAATTAAGTCAAATAATTTACCTAGTCAAGAACATCAAGTAATCAGCGATAACTTTATACATCAATGCGAACGGGAATTAGCTGATTTAATTGGCCCAATAGCTAAGTTTTTAGTTCCAAAAGCTCTTAAATCTTCTAGACAAATTTCTCGTGCAGAACTTGTAGAAATTTTAGCATCACATATACCCGACCCTCAAAAAGCTTTACAATTTCAGCAGCATCTACTTTCTTAGTTTTTTAAATATTGCGTTTTTCTGTCTGTGAATTCCGAATTGTTAGCTTTGATTATTCAGCATTTCCATAGCTATTTTTAAGCTAGCTTTCATCCGATTAAATGCTTCTGCTAATCCGCCAATTTCATCATTAGAGCTTTCTTCAAATCTGCGCTCATATCACCAACACTAACTTTTTGGGCAATTTTCTCTATTTTTCTGATACGTAAAATTACATACTTTTTGATTAAAAAGTTAATTAAGAAAACTACAATCGCAAAGATTGCAATTAAAAGTCCCATTATCAATACCCAAGTCCGTTTGGCATTGGCAAAAATCTCTTGAGAAGGAACAGAGATTATTTGAGCAGAAACAATCTGATTAAGTTGCCAGCCAAAACCATTTTCTGAGCCATAAGTTGCCAACTGAGTTTTAGGAGCCTGATCTGGTGTAGAATGGCATCGCAAGCATTTTGCTTGTGTAATCTTTAGTGGTCGCGCAATGTAAAAGACTTCTTGTTCTGACAAGTTACGAAACCCTGTAATTTCTAAAGTATTGGGTTCGCTACGAAAACGCTCTACAAGTTGAGTTTCAAATTTATCAGCTTTATCCGCTAAATTAGTTGGATTAAGTGTTGCATCTTTATGAAAAAAGTTTTTATATTCAGACTTTTTCCGAAAATTCTCAAAAACTTCTTTAGAAGAAAAAGTTGGTACTACTTCAGGCATGAATGTTGGGTTAGTTTCTAGTCGAGGTTCTAATAAGGGATTTATCCGATTTTGCGTATAATCTCTAACTGCGTTCACCATTTGGATGAGAATCTGCGCTTGAGAAGTTACTTCATTTTGCGCTCTCCCTTGAAGTACACTGGATAAGGCAACGCCACTTCCCAAAATACTGACGATGAAGACTAATATTAAAAGTAAGTTAAATTTAGCGCCTATTTTTAAGTTTTTTAACGTAATATTGTTCAACATAACTTAACCAACCAAGATGGTATCTGAGCTTGTCTAATATTTATTTATACCTGTTAAAAAGCATCTTAACAAAATTTAAATAAATATTAAATTTTGACTGCAATATAACCTATTTAAGCAGCAGTCAAACTTAATCTGAATCAGTCCTGAAAGTCAAGTTACTTCCTTAACCATAATTAGCGATGTATTTGCGATTTTCCCGTCGGTTATTTCTGTTTCATCTGCTAGGCTTCACATTTGTTGCCTGTCAACCAAAACCGTTTGAAGGTACGATAACTATCGGCGTTATCAACTACGGTGGAGGCGAACAGATAATTAACCAATATGCTAAATTCAATAGTTACTTGGGTGAAAAAACTAATGCATATATTCAGCTAGAGCCTGTTTTTAATGAAAATAGAGCGGTTGAACGCCTTGAGGCTCGTGCTTGGTCTTTGGTATTTGCTCCACCAGGTTTAGCGGCTATTGCGATCGCACGTCACCAATATGTTCCCCTATTTCCTTTAATAGGTATTAGTAATTTGCGCTCCATTTTCGTTGTTCGTAAAGATAATCCGATCACCGAATTGAAACAGCTACAAGGGCAAATAATCGCTTTAGGACAGTTAGGTTCAGCAACAGGATATTATCTTCCTCTTTACAATCTCTATGGTATAACACTAGCTGACATACTATTTGCACCCACACCTAAAGCCGCACTAGAATTAGTCGCTCAAGGGAAAGCTGCTGCTTGTGCTGTTTCGGAGGCAGAATTGAGTCTCTACGGTTCACAGTTGGGACAAACCGAATTCCGCATCCTATTTAAAGACCCTCACTATGTACCGTTAGGTATGGTTTTGATTGGGCCGAATATAGAACTTAACCGTCAAGAGTTTATTCGCAAAGTAATGAGTGATGTGCCTTCAGGTTTAGCCGAAGAGGTGGGGTATGTACCCAATGGACAAGTACCAAATTACAAATACATGATTTCTGTCGTTGATCGGGTAAGCTCAATTAGTTCTAAGCTACAAACAAAGCCTATACGTTTATTTTGAGTGAATTTGGGATTTTCAAAAAAGCGATATTAGGAATTCAAGACTCAGGACTGAGGACTATAGAAAGAGCTAGTTGATACAGCTGACGGCGGGGAAGGGAGGTAAATTTTGCTAACTGACGGCTAGCTTGCGATCGCGATATTCCCTGACTAATTAACTGTTTTAATTCGGCTTTCAATTCCTCTTCTGTCAGCTGAGGCTGACTGGCTGGAATTCCTGCCACTACTAATGTATATTCACCTTGGGGTTCTCGTTGGCTGTAGTGAGCGATCGCTTCAGCAATTGTCCCTCGCCAAAATTCCTCATATAATTTCGTTAACTCCCGCCCTAGCACAATTTGGCGATCGCTTCCCCAAACAAGAGCTAAATCTTGTAAAGTATCTCGCAAACGGTGGGGTGATTCGTAGAAAATCAATGTGCGAGATTCTGTTTGCAGAGATTCTAAATGCTCTTGTCTCTGTTGATTTTTCGCCGGGAGAAAGCCTTCAAAGACAAACCGATCCGTTGGTAATCCAGCTGCACTCAATGCCGTAATTGCTGCACTAGCGCCAGGAATGGGAACTACTGAAATTCCCGCCTCAATGCAGGCTTTCACCAGTTCATATCCTGGATCGGAAATACCTGGCATCCCAGCATCACTCACCAGAGCGATCGCTTTATTGTTAACTAAATGCTCTAATAATTCTGGGATGCGGCTGGTACGATTGTGTTCGTGGTAACTTAGCTGGGGTGTTTTAACTTGAAAATGCTGTAATAGTTTCCCTGTGTGACGCGTGTCTTCCGCAGCAATGATATCTACAGTCTGTAAAATTCTCACCGCGCGAAAGGTTATATCTTCCAGATTGCCAATTGGTGTGCCGACAACGTAAAGTGTTCCTGGTTTTGGATCGGTTTGCATGAGCAAGAATTAGGAGTTTGTAGAGACGCGATGAATCGCGTCTGTGCAGGAGTTAAAAATAATTGATGCACCTATACGAAGATAAATGATAAATGGATAATCTAAAATCCAAAATTCAAAATCTGAAATCGGCTCGTGGGTTATTTGTCGGCTTAGTAACCTTAGATTTGATTTACCTTGCTGACTCTGCCCCTAAGAATAATCAGAAGATTGTCGCTACTGACTATACCGTAGCGGCAGGTGGCCCAGCTACAAACGCGGCTGTGACTTTCAGCCATTTAGGAAATCAGGCTACAGTCTTGGGTGTAGTGGGTTCTCACCCCATGACGCAGCTAATTCGAGGTGATTTGGCGAATTACAAAGTTGCGATCGCAGACCTTGAGCCTACCACTGATTTAGCACCGCCTGTCTCTTCAATCATTGTCACTCAAGCTACGGGTGAACGAGCTGTGGTTTCCATCAATGCTGTAAAAACTCAAGCCAGCAGCGCATCTATCCCGTCGAATATTTTCCCAAATGTCGATATAGTACTAATTGATGGGCATCAGATGGCAGTTAGTTATGCCACAGCCCAACTAGCTAAAGCCAAGAATATCCCAGTAGTAATTGATGGTGGTAGCTGGAAACCTGGATTTGAGCAAATTCTGCCTTTCGTGGATTATGCCATCTGTTCGGCTAATTTTTATCCCCCGAACTGCCAGACTGGAGAAGACGTTTTTGCCTACCTGAATGGATTTAACATTCCTCACGTCGCCATTACCCACGGACAAAAACCAATTGAATACTTGAGTTGCACTAAAACTGGTATCGTAGATGTGCCGCAGATTCAAGCGGTTGATACATTGGGGGCTGGAGATATTTTTCACGGTGCTTTCTGTAATTACATTTTAAGGGAAAGTTTTACTGATGCACTGAGACTGGCAGCTAATATTGCTGCTGATTCATGTAAATTTTTTGGTACGCGGCGCTGGATGGATTTAAGATAATTCGTAATTCGTAATTCGTAATTAGTTAAACTAAGTATCGGTATGCTACCCTAATCACGCTTATACATATTTTTAGTTCAGGTCAAATTTAATGAAAGACTTACAAGAAATATTAGCGATCGCTCGTGAGGTAGGTTGGGGCGCAGCAGAGATACTGCGATCGTATTATCACGGAACTGCAAAAGACCCTAATTTAGAAGTACAATATAAACAAAATGAGCCTGTTACCGTTGCCGATGTAGCTGTGAGTCAATACATTTTGCAGAGGCTACAAGCAACTTTAGGTAACGAAGATTTTGCTTATATCAGTGAAGAAACTTACCAATTGCCAAGCGGTGTAGCACAGGCTTCTGCACCTTGGGTATGGATAATCGACCCTTTGGATGGCACACGAGACTTTATCCAAAAAACTGGAGATTATGCGGTTCACATTGCTTTAGTCAAGGAAACACGCCCAGTGTTGGCAGTGGTGGCAGTACCAGAGGCTCAAAAATTATATTACGCTACCAAAGGCGGAGGGACATTTGTAGAAACCCGTGATGGATCTCTCCCTTTACAAGTGTCGTCAGGCAAACGAGTTGAGGATTTAACCTTAGTCGTTAGTCGCTCTCACCGCAATCAACGCTTAGATTACCTACTACAAAACTTACCCTGTCAAAATCAGAAATCTGTGGGTAGTGTCGGGTGCAAAATCGCCACCATTATTGAGCAACACGCAGATATCTACATTTCCCTTTCTGGCAAGTCTGCGCCCAAAGATTGGGATATAGCAGCCCCAGAACTAATTTTAACAGAAGCTGGTGGTAAGTTTACCCACTTCGATGGTACCCCGTTGCAATATAACACTGGTGATATCAATCAATGGGGAGGTTTGCTTGCTAGTAACGGTGAATATCACGAACTGCTGTGCAAGGAAGCAGAAAAGATTTTAGCGCAGTTTGACCAAGACTAATAGAGACATGAGAATTTAGAGACCTAACACTGCTAGTTCTTTACAAGAGACTTCTTGCATAAGTCGGAGAAAGAGAAGGGGAAAAGGTTCTGTATTGTCCCCTTCCCCTTTAACCTTTACCCTTTTCCCCCTCTTGCAAAAAGCACTTTTGCAAGAGTTCTAAGAGGTTGTGGATAACCACAAGAAACACAAATATGATTTTGTTCACCATATTTTCTGCCGTTCATGCAGATACGAGTTGATCCACACCTTGGACACTGTATGGCAATGCCTTCTCTGCAAGACGCTACGCGAACGGCGGGCGTAGCCATCGCTCAAATTCATACTTCAATTATGCAACGCCCAGAATTGAGCTTATTATTTTTGTTGAAGTGCAAACTTTATATCTGTCACCTCTAATTCTCCTCCGGTGCTTATTAATACTACATTAATGCCTAAAACACTTTTTCCTTTAGTTGTATAGTTAGTTGGAAGTATTTTTTTGGTCAAATCAAACTTCAGAGAACTTGCAGACAACGGACTTTCATATAAGGAACGAGTGGGTTTATCGCCAATTAAAAATGAAGAAATAGCTACTTGTGCTGGTGCTTTCTTGACTTCGCCTTTGAAAGCTAAAGGCACAAGCCTAAATTGCTTTTGACTATTAGAAGTATTAATTCTAATGATACATGTAGTCCTTGATAAATTTGGGCTTACAGCTATCCGAGAGCTAAGTTTCAACTCATTTGTTTTCGGATTGAAATTTATATTACATCCCTTATTAACAGAAAATTGTGGCTGAGTTTCTATTGCACTAGCAATGCTAGATGAATTGGCACCATAAGAATATAAAAAAAACAAGGATATTAAGGTGAAAAAATTACGTGTGTCACTTAATCTCAACATAATCTACTCTCCATATACAGAAATTTGGAATCTTCAATAAGTAAGAAAGAATACATTCGGTAGAATCAATGAGTAGGGCATTTAGAACCCACCATTGATTGAAGACCACAAAAATACGGATTTAGTGAGGTATTTTACCGTCTATTCGTCCGCTTTTGCGGTGAGGATACTCAACTGAATTCTGCCGAATGTATTCTGTTTTGCTCAAAAATAAGAAGGACAATCAAATGGCGCTTTCACTGAGATTTACTTGTAGAATTGGTAGTTTTTCGATTCCCAACTCAAGCACATTTCTCATTCATACTGCTGACAAAATTTATAAGATAGCGAATGAAATAGCCCTGCCTGAAAAAGGGGTGCTAGGGCGAATAAATAACTACCTCAATCATAGCCAGTAACTAGGAAAACAACATCTGATACCAAGTTGCCAACCTGCGGTGTGTGGGATTAGAGATTAGTCAAACAACAAAGTTTTTACTAATATCATTATCTTCTTAAATTCCACAACAATAAGCAAATTAGCAAGGAGCTAGGTCTATACGCAATAGCACATCCCCAGCACTTAGATCGGCTGAATCAACAAAAATCTCACTTCCTGATGAGGATTGTGCAATCATATTAATACCTAATTGTCCTTGTCCACCACACGAAGCAGCTGCAACAAAAACATCATCTTGCTCCTGAAAAAGAAGATTGCTAGATTTAAACTGGGTAACTATAGGGCGAGCTGAGGTTATACCACCAAGAGCACCACCATTAAAGATATAGCTTCTGCTTAAGGTCGTACCTCTACTCAGTGGTTTAACATCAACACTTCCTTGGTACAGTATCTCTACATTTTGGACAATGAAGCCACTTGGAATGATAGTATCAATACGTAAAATACACCTTTGACGCGCACCCTCTTTTGCATTGAACTTATCCAAGAGGAGCGATAAGCTTCTACCGTCAGATCCAAGAAGCTGATCTGTAACAACACATCCACCACCAGATGCAATTGCCTTTCTAAAAGTAATACTAGGCGATACCTTAGCCAAAGCCGTGGTGGCAATAACGTTCATTCCAAAAATTGTAGATAAAGACAGTAATACACCAAATTTTTTAATGTTCATGTGAATTTGTAGTGATGTTGCTAGAGTTGTTTTTTGATGAAAAATGCATTCAGAAGACAGAAGGAATGAAGGCATCTTTGCTTTAATCCCACGCTTAAAAACATAGGATTGAAGCAAGAATACTTTGTGTCTGGTATTACACTTGTCGACACAATTTATTGTTATGGTAGTGGGCAATCACCCACCACTAAAATTTTGATTAATACTTACAGGCTTCTGCCTTCTTGAATTGTGGGAAATCCTTTCAGATATGCTTCATAGTGTTAAGCAATTTTTCGCCAACAGTATCAGCAAGCATGACATAAGCCGCCATGTAACGTCTGAAAGCCTTGCTACCGAGAAGATATCTAAACTTCTTCTCAAAAATATTTTCGTATATTTAGATTATGACTGGATATTAGATGTACGAATCAAAGAATTTACAATCCTTGATAGTTAACTACTTTGTTGTTTTATTGACATCACACTTAGTGCCGTATGCCATTGTCCCAAATCCTTTAAAGAATCGACCGTTTCTTGGCAGCTTCTCCTCGCCTGTCATACTTACTCTGGTTGTACTTGGTGACGTATGACCTGCAAGCTTCGCTATCGTGACGATATCTGCGCCAGCATCTAATAAATTACCGATAAAAGTTCTTCTAAAATCGGCGTTGCTGAAAGAGTGATGCTTGATTTGGCAAAATAGAGGAATGAAGTGTCCTAAATGCAACTCAACTCAAACTACTAAAAATGGGCATCGTCGAGACAGGCAATGCTACAAGTTTTGCAGTGTGGTAGCCAGTTCCTCGAAACCTATCGTCCTTTACCTGCTTAGTTCATTACAGTTTCAGCAACGCCGAGAATGAATATTTTTTAATTTGGTTTATAAGCATCTACACTGATAACAATCTTTACTTAATTGTATAAAGTAAGTAATTAAATATACAATAAAATCCTAGTTCATCGTGAACGATTCATCACTCATAAATCCTTAACTCTAGATATTCAGGAAAATGTTACGACTTTATCATTTATTACTAGGTTCTATTTTGCTGGTGTCAATACCAGTGGGAGCAAAATTTATTCTCCCCCAATTTTCTCCACCCAAAACAGTAAAACCCGCTGCTGTTGCAAAACTTGCCAACCCGAATGAGGGAAATATCTGGCAGAAAATCCTGGGAAATACTGCGCCTCCAACTAACTGGCAAGTTGCGGCTTGTGAGGGAAATGCACCCCTGTTGTGTGTCTCTTCCAAAGGGAAACTTTTAGGTACTGTTGAAATTAACGTTTACCCCTTAGCAAGCAATGAAGATTTCCAAAAAAGCTTGTAGCAGCTGGTATTCCACCTGGTTCTCAAGTGGACTACCAAAATTCCAAATACCAAACCCAAGTATTATCAGTACTAAAGATTTGGGTTGAAGACCACTACGCTGCTTTTGCGAAAGATCGTCAGGGTAAATATGGAAAAGAGATTACTTTCTTAACCTATCCACCGCAAGCAGTACCCATTGGTAAGCTTCAGGGAATCCGTTATGGGTTTGCTGGACTCAAGGAAAAAGGTGGAGTACAAGAGCAACATATCGGTCATGTTGCCTTTGATGGCAGTAAACTTTACGTAATTACCACTGCATTTGACACAGGTACACAAACAGGTAAGTTTGATAAACTAGAAAACTTAGCTATTTTTCAACCTTACTTGTATGCGATCGCAGCAGATTTGCGTTTACCCTAATTGACATGGGGCATGGAGTATTGTCCCCAGCCCCCATCAACCTAAATTTCAGCTACCGCCCGTTCAATCAAGCGACGTGCTAAAGTTTGCGTGCCGGTGTGTTCATAATAATTCGTTGCGACATCTAGGAACGCCGCGAGGTAGTCTAACTTATCATCGGCAATATCGGCAAAGCTTTGCAAGTGATGGACAACCTTTTGTGGCGTTAAATCATTGGCAGAGACTAATCCACTCATCCAACCTTTAACTGAGTCAAAGCTTTCGCCGATAAAGTTGAGTTTATTACCAGCATTGCTCCCTGGAATCACATCTTTGATATTTTGGAAAGTCGAGTTTTTTTCTAATTCCTGTGGATTTATTTGATTAAGCCCAGATATTGCTTTGCTGATGAAGTCTGGGCCTAGGGGTATCAAACCATCAACGCAAATTAATGCCACCATACGGATGAGTGACTCACCACTATACTCACCCAAAGAGGCGACAAAATCCCCAATACTATCTCCAGGAATGCCGTTAATTTGACAGAAGGCTACTAACTCAGCGACTAATTTCAATGTCAAATCTATGGTTTGGGCTTTATCAGGTTTAGGAGTAACAGAGTTTAAGAAACCCAACAAAGGAATTTTCTCACCAAGTTTGTTAGCTAATGCTGCTGCACCAAGTGCTTTATCTGTACCATCAACGGTTTGATATAACCATAAGGCTGTTTGGTATCCTTGCGATTTGTCGTTGAATAAATAAATCGCTCTTTCACCAATTTGCTGAATTAAATCTTCGTCGTCTTCGCCAGTGACGATCTTAATGGTGTTGACAAAGCCGACGGTATTTTGCCACTCTCCAGGAGCAACAAAATCAAGGGACTTCAACAGAGAAATGGTTAAGCCACCAGTTGGCAATTGATCAACCAAATCAACAATCGATTTGCTCACAAAAATCTCCTTATCTAAGTTTTGTTATCTAAATGTTCGTAGTGCAAATCATTTCAGTTTAGCCAGACCATTAAGATTAAACTTCTCTAGCCAATCTGCGCGATCGCTAGCTGTAAATGACGGATTGCTGGAAATTGCTTTTACTTGGTACTTACCTACTAAAATTGCAGTTTGCGTCTTACCAACTTCTATTGCGGGATAACCACCAATTTTTTTGGTGCTTTTCGAGAACTTGGCTGCCGCAGGTGTGCCAGTAGTATCAGAAATAGATAGTAATGCTATATCTTTACCGCCTTTTTTCAACTTCAAATTGGCAAAGCCTTTTTTCTCTTGGGTATAGACGCCCTGGTAGCCATCACTAGCTTTTGGAAAAAGTTTATTAAATTCGCTACCCTGAGTTGCAGTTTTAGCCACTGCAAGACCCTTGCTCTGTTGAGTGCTTTCTTTTTGCGCCTGGTCAAAACGTCCAGGTGCTTTTGGAGTACAGGCCGTTGTCAGTAGTACCACTGAGAGCAACAAAGCAGCTACTACCCTATGTCCACGGTGTATAATCATTCTTGGCTTTTCCTTATACTTGAGCTTTCAGGCAATTATCTGCGCTGCTAGCAATTATTACCCGTAAAATTTACTTTTTGATAATATATTGCCTAAGTTCTCAACTATAGCCCTCTAATTTTGATGCAACACCCATGATTATGGCGTTTCAAAAAAGAGTTTAGTGCCATACTCAACGTAGCAATTAACCCAATGCAAAAACGCCCCCCCTTTCGGGAGAGCGTCTTTTATTTATGGATTAGCGTTAAGAGCTTATCTCAAATTATGATTAACCGTTGATAGCAGGAGCGGTTAGAGCTACAGGAGCAAAGTCACCAGCAGCCAAGTCTAGAGGGAAGTTGTGAGCGTTGCGCTCGTGCATTACTTCCATACCCAAGTTAGCGCGGTTGATTACATCTGCCCAAGTTGCAATTACACGACCTTCAGAGTCAATGATCGATTGGTTGAAGTTGAAACCGTTCAAGTTAAACGCCATTGTGCTTACACCCAAGGCGGTAAACCAGATGCCGATTACAGGCCATGCTGCTAAGAAGAAGTGCAGTGAACGGCTGTTGTTAAATGAAGCGTATTGGAAGATTAGACGACCGAAGTAGCCGTGGGCTGCAACGATGTTGTAGGTTTCTTCTTCTTGACCGAATTTGTAACCGTAGTTTTGTGATTCGGTTTCGGTTGTTTCACGAACCAAGGAAGAAGTTACAAGTGAACCGTGCATTGCACTGAACAAACTTCCACCGAATACACCTGCTACACCGAGTTGGTGGAAGGGGTGCATCAAGATGTTATGTTCTGCTTGGAACACGATCATGAAGTTGAAGGTTCCAGAAATACCCAAGGGCATACCATCTGAGAAAGAACCTTGTCCGATTGGGTATACCAAGAAGACTGCGCTTGCTGCTGCTACTGGTGCAGAATAAGCTATAGCAATCCAAGGACGCATACCTAAGCGGTAGGATAGTTCCCATTCACGACCCAAGTAGCAGAATACGCCAATCAGGAAGTGGAAAATTACCAATTGGTAAGGGCCACCGTTGTACAACCACTCGTCTAAGGATGCTGCTTCCCAAATTGGGTAGAAGTGCAAGCCGATTGCATTGGAGGAAGGAACAACTGCACCGGAGATGATGTTGTTTCCGTAAATTAATGAACCTGCAACTGGTTCACGGATACCGTCGATGTCTACTGGAGGTGCTGCGATAAAGGCGATTACGAAGCAGGCGGTAGCGGCTAACAAGGTTGGAATCATGACTACGCCGAACCAACCGATGTAAATACGGTTGTTGGTGCTGGTGATCCATTCGCAGAATCGATCCCATACATTGGCGCTTGAGCGCTGTTGTAAGGTTGTTGTCATTGTTTTATAAGTGCGGTTAGTTATGTATGAATCAGGCGGTTTTGTTTTTGCCTGTGAATGTACTTTACAATGCTTTACAATTTTTAATCAACTTTTATTACTTCAGTAAACCTGATACAACTTATTAGTTTTGATTATTTAATCTCATGTCCGGTTAATCAAGCTGAATAAAAAATGTTTCAGAATTGTAATGACAAATAATTTGTCGCTCTGGGTAATTTGACAATTATTTTGTCGCTCAACAACACGAGTGGAGAATAACGGATTCGAACCGATGGCCTCTGCGGTGCGATCGCAGCACTCTACCAACTGAGCTAATTCCCCTTAATTGATGCTAAGTCAAGAGTAATATTACTCATTAACTCAATACATATTCACCATAAGTTATTTTAACATTCAGTTGCCGATGGTTGAGGCTGTTTTTGAGAATAAACCTTCTGTACACGCTCCAGTTCCAAATCACTGAGATAATCAACAGTCCAGTTACAGCAGCGCTGGAGCATGTGGAATGGGTAAGTATTCGCTACACCTACAACTTGCATGTGCGATCGCTTCGCTGCTGCGATACCAGCTGGAGTATCTTCAATTGCCAGACACTCGTGTGGTTGAAGATTCAAGTCAGGATATTCTTTATTCAGGCGTTTCACTGCCAGAAGATAACCGTCGGGTTCTGGTTTACTGGTGGTGATGTCATCACCGGCGACGATAATTTTAAAATGTTCAGCTAGTTTAGCTCGATGAAGTACTAATTCTATTTCTTGGCGAATAGCGCCACTGACTAATCCTAGTTTCAGATTTCGCGATCGCACCTGAAATATTAAATCTTCTACACCTGGATATAAAGGCAGTTTCTCTATTTTCTCTAATTCCACTGTATAAGCTTGGGCTTTGCGGTACAGCAACTGAGTTAAATAGTTTTCGTTGGCTACTCTACCACGATTAGCGAGTAGTTGCTGAAAACAAGCGCGATCGCTGCGTCCTAAAGAAGCTTGACGCTCATTTACGCGTTGGGGTTGGAGATTTTCTTCAATGAGAATCTCATCTATCAGTTGCAGGTGGATTGGCTCATCGTTAATGATGACACCATTAAAATCAAAAAGAACTGCCTTTAAACTCATGCCATTATGCCAAACGCTGGAGAACCAAGCCCCTCCAAATCATTATTATCTATTGATGTGGGAGTGTACTGACGGATATTTTCGGTTGCTATTGGTTTAACGCCGCTAGTTACCTGATTGATCCACCATACATCCTGCCATAGCACAGCTTCAAATCCGGCTGCACCCATATTCGCGTCCACGCTACCAGCAGCATACTCACGAATATATGGCTCCTCAAAAACATTATTAAGCCATTCTAACTGACGCAGAGTCTTTTGATTTCCATCTAAAATTAATACTTGCCCTCCAGTTACCAGCAACCTAAAGCTTTCCCGCAAAATTGCTAAAGACACCTCATTTGGTGTTTCGTGGAATAGCAAAGAAGCTGTCACTAAGTCAAATGTTGCGGCACTCAAACCAGTTTTTTCAGCATTCCCATGTCGCCAGACTATATCTAAACCAGCATTTCTAGCTTTATCTTCTGCCCTTACCAGCATATAGGGTGATAAGTCCAAACCAATAACTTCCGCTTGGGGAAAAGCCTGCTTTAACATTAAGGTAGTGGAACCAGTGCCGCAACCTAAGTCAAGTATGCGTCGTGGTTTTACCTTGACAGCATCAACTAAAGCCTGACGGACAATACTTTCATTAGGCGGCAGAACGTATTGAGTAATCGGATCGTAAGTCACTGCTGCACCGTAATTGAGATATCCGCCTGTAATTCCGTGAAAGTTTTGACTGCTGTAGTACGTGGGAATTATGACATCATCTCGTCGGAAGCGATCATACTCTTTTTCCCAATCAATACTATCAGCGTAACGCCGTAACCCTTCCTCATCAATCAAAAGACGCACTACAGGGGATAAAAAACGTTCCCAGATTGTATCTTGACGCACTGTCATAGGTGTTGTGTCAGAAATTGTTAGAGGTTTTTTCAAGCAGAGTTATTTTCTTTACAAATTTTAATACATCTTTTATTTCTGTAGCGAGCAGCTTGACTTTTGTAATTACTTTGGTTACATTTGTAGTACAAAGCATTACTTCCTAAAAGTAGTTCTTCAGCTTCACGAAAATTGAGCTAGCCAAATGAAAGACAATACAGCATTTAAATTGCTACAACTAAGTAGTAGGCTGTCAAGTTTAAATTGATGGGTAAACAAGTTTGTAAAAAGTACTAAAGTCTTGCATATAAACCCGAAAAAATAGCTTGAAAAGTAACTAAATAATGAGTTGTAAATGGTACTGATAATTATCAGTACTATCAGATTAATCCCAAATCTAAAATTTAAAATCCAAAATACAAAAAATTATGCCCTACGAAAAATTAGAAATTACTACACCAGCACCCGTCTTATCTTGGGCAAATCATTCTTTGGGGCCAGAAGAAACTAAGATGGCAAAGAATGTGGCATCATTACCATTTGTATTTAAGCACGTCGCATTAATGCCCGATGTTCACTTAGGAAAAGGTGCTTTAGTAGGTTCTGTAATTGCAACCAAAGAAGCAATTATTCCAGCTGCTGTCGGTGTCGATATTGGTTGCTTCATAGGAGATACCTTAATTCCTCTAGCGGATGGTAAATCTTATCGTATTAAAGACCTAATGGACTGGGGTACAGAGTTTATTGTTTATGCTTGTACGCCAACCGGAAAAATTGTTGCGGCTCAAGCAACTGCTAAATTGACTAGACGGAATGCTCCACTTGTGAAAGTGATACTGGATAACAGCGAAGAAATTATTTGTACTCCCGATCACCAATTCATGCTTCGGGACGGAACCTATAAAGAAGCTCAATTACTTCAAGCAGAGACTTCCTTAATGCCCTTTTACTCTAAGACTGACAAAGATGGCTATACCCTGATTACTCAGCCATACTCCAGCAGATGGCAAAAAGCACACTGGATTATTGCTAGGTCTGGGTTACTAGGCAAGGTTCCTAGATTTGAGGGACAGAAAACAGTTATTCATCATCAGAATTTCGATGAATCTGATAATCGACCAGAAAATCTTGAATTCATGGGTAATCGCGATCATTCTGCTTACCACCGCTCTCTAGTGGAGCGTAACCAACACTGGCAATCTGTCGAATTTGAACAAAAAAGAGTTGCTTCCCTTGCTCAAAAAGCAAAAACTCCAGAAGGATACCAATACTATGCTGAACGGGGAACTAAGAATATCCTTCAATACATGGAACAGCAACCAGAGCATTTTAAAAATGCAGTTGCAGGTAATGGTAATCGGGGTAAACAATATCTAATTGAATATAACAAGAGTGAAAAAGGGAGAGAAAAGTCTCAAGAGATTGCTAACCGATACTATAGCTGTGAAATTTGTGGTGTAGATGTCAAAACTCCAATTGGACTCCACAATCACCGCAGAAAAGAACATCAATGTAATCACAAAGTTGTAGCAGTAAATCCCCTAAATTACACAGAGGATGTTTACTGTCTAACAGTACCGGAGTACCATAATTTCGCGCTGAAAGCCGGAGTATTTGTTCATAACTGTGGGATGAGCGCGATCAAAACAGTATTTAACGCTGGACAACTAGAAGGTAAACTGAAGAAAATCCGCCTGGATATTGAAGCAGCAATTCCGACTGGATTCAACGAAAATAAAGACGTTGAAAAATCTGTCGGCAACTGGCAACACTGGGATGATTTTAAAGACTTGCATCGCGGTGTGCAAGACCTACAAAGTAAAGCCATGAAACAGATGGGTTCTCTCGGTGGAGGAAACCACTTTATTGAAGTGTGCCTCGATACAGAGAACCAAGTTTGGCTGATGCTACATTCTGGTTCGCGCAACATCGGCAATAAACTAGCTCAGTGTCATATTCACACAGCCAGGGAATTAGCAAAAATGGCAGGTAATAAATTGCCTGACCCTGATTTGGCTCATTTTGTCGCTGGTACGCCAGAATTTCAAGCATATTGGCACGATTTGCAATGGTCACAAAACTATGCGCGTGTCAACCGTGATGTGATGATGGCGCGTTTTAAGCACATAGTTGAGAAGCATCTGGCAGGTGGGAAGGCAACTAAACCTTTATTGCAGGTTAATTGTCATCACAATTACGCTGAAAAAGAAGTGCATTTTGACGAGGATGTATATGTAACTCGCAAAGGTGCAGTCCGCGCTCAAATTGAAGATTATGGGATTATTCCTGGTTCGATGGGGGCAAAGTCTTTCATCGTTAAGGGTAAAGGTAATGCGCATAGCTTCTGTTCTTGTAGTCATGGTGCAGGGCGTTTAATGTCTAGAAATAAGGCAAAAAACGTTTACACACTTGATGATTTGATAGAGCAAACAAATGGCGTAGAATGCCGCAAAGATGAGGGTGTATTAGATGAAATTCCTGGTGCTTATAAGTCTATAGATGAGGTGATTAATCAACAAACAGACCTTGTTGAAATAGTTGCTACTTTGAAACAAGTTGTGTGTGTAAAAGGCTAAAAACGAATGGCACTAAGATAAGTCCAAAGTCTTGTGTTGCCTCGTTCCCAGGCTGGAGCCTGGGAACGCATTCTGGGAGGCTCTGCCTCTGGTCAAGAAAGAGGAGGCAGCAGCTAGGGTGTTGACTCTGTGACTTTTTAGAAGTTAACAAATCATGCAAAATATGTGTAGTCATTGCGAGCGGAGCGTTCGCGGAGCGTCTCGTTGGCGCAGCCTCTCGTAGAGAAGAGAAGCAATCCCAGAGATTTTGCGATTGCTTCGCAAAGCTCGCAATGACACAAGAGAGATTTTGCCCTGACACAAAAATAGTATGAGTCAAAAACGCCCAAATTTCATCAAAGTCAACAGCCTAGGCTCTGTCTCTAGTCAGATATTGAGTCAGAGACTCAATGAATGCATTCCCAGTCTGAGACTGGGAACGAGGAAAAACGAGGAAAGTCTTATCAAGCTAGGTTTTTAGGACTTGTGCGTACACCGTAGGTCTTCAGACAGGGAACGAGGTTAAACAAGGCTTTCGCCTTTTTTGTTAGCTCAAATCTAAAGTTCTTGACGCGTGGGACGGATAATCATTTCATTCACATCAACATCAGCAGGCTGCTCGATGGCGTAGGCGATCGCCCTGGCAATAGCATCTGCATCAATAGCGATCGCATAAAGTTGATCCATTCCGGCTGCTATGTCTTTATCGGTAATCGTGGAAGTCAACTCAGTGGCAACGGCTCCTGGTGAAATATTAGTCGAACGGATTTCGCCGTTTGACTCTAGCCGCAACCCTTCAGAAATCGCTCGCACTGCGTACTTGGTAGCACAGTAAACTGCTGACCCCGGAAACACCTTATGTCCGGCGACTGATGATAGGTTAATAATATGACCAGACTTTTGCTGACGCATAATCGGCAATACGGCAGCAATCCCATAGAGAACGCCCTTGATGTTGACATCGATCATCTGATCCCACTCTTCCACCTTTACTTGATCGAGGGGAGAGAGCGGCATCAAACCTGCATTATTGATTAGTACGTCGATACGGCTGTATGTACTCAAAGTTTCCTTCGCCAAGGCTTCCACTTGTGCGCGATCTGCCACATCTGTCACTCGATAGGTTGCAGTCCCTCCTGATTTAGCGATCGCTGCAACCAGTTCTTTCAACCGATCTTCGCGCCGGGCAGCCAGCATCAGCTTGGCTCCACTAGCAGCAAGTCGCTTCGCGGTTGCCTCACCTAAACCACTGCTGGCTCCGGTAATGATTACCACTTTGTTTTGAATCTCAGACATATTGATTCCTGCGGGTTATTGAGTGTGGTTTATGAAACATTGAGTGCTAAGTATAAACATTTTAAATCCTATTGTTATGCTACCTCTATAGTATCGAGTAAACAGAGTAATGTTGAAATTTTTTGCTGACCGTGGTGGTACATTCACAGATATTGTCGCTGTTACTAATAATCAAGTAATTATAGATAGACTTTTAAAGCATTCTGAACGTTTTTTAATTGTGAATTTGCCTAATCAGCAATGGATTATAGTCTATAAACTACTTTCAGAAAATCCCGAACAATATCAAGATGCAGCCATCCAAGGCATTCGGGATATCATGGGTATTTCTAGTAATGAACCCATTCCTAATGAAACGATAGAAGTGATAAAAATGGGCACAACAGTAGCAACAAATGCGCTGTTAGAAAGGAAAGGCGATCGCGTCGTTCTTCTCGTTACCAAAGGCTTTAAAGATGCCTTAATAATTGGCTATCAAAACCGTCCTAATATTTTTGCTCGGCAGATAATTTTACCAACCATGCTTTATGAACAAGTGGTTGAGATAGATGAACGCTACGATGCCAACGGAAACGAATTAATACCTATTAATATTGAACAAATAAAAACTGACTTAGAAGCAGTTTACCAGACAGGAATTCGGAGTTGCGCTATTGTTTTTATGCACAGCGATCGCTATCCTAATCACGAACAACAAATAGCCCAACTTGCTTTAAAAATCGGCTTTAGCCAAATATCCGTATCCCATCAAGTTAGTCCGTTAATGAAGTTAGTTAGCCGAGGAGATACAACAGTAGTCGATGCTTATTTAACTCCTATTCTGCGTCGCTATGTTAACCAAGTAGCGAGTCAGTTACCCGGAGTTAAATTAATGTTTATGAAATCTGATGGCGGTTTAGTTGCAGCCGAACAATTTCAAGGAAAAGATAGTATTTTAAGTGGCCCGGCTGGTGGTATTGTTGGCGCAGTTCAAACTAGTAAAAGGGCAGGTTTCAAGTTAGTTATCACTTTTGATATGGGTGGAACAAGTACAGATGTTGCCCACTTTAAAGGAGAGTATGAACGACAACTAGATTCAGAAATTGCTGGGGCACGGATGCGAGTTCCTGTATTAGCAATTAATACTATTGCTGCTGGCGGTGGTTCAGTTCTCTTTTTTGATGGTTCTAGCTATCGTGTCGGGCCGAAATCTGCTGGATCAAATCCTGGGCCTGCTTGTTATCGACGTGGCGGGCCATTAACAGTTACTGATGCCAATGTGATGTTAGGCAAAATTCACCCACAATATTTTCCTTCAGTTTTTGGAATTGAGGGCAATTTACCTTTAGATAAAGATATTGTCATTCAGAAATTTAGACAATTAGCCCAAGACATTCAAGGCGCTACATTAAATGATTGTACTCCTGAACAAGTAGCCGCAGGATTTATTGCGATCGCAGTGGACAATATGGCAAACGCAATTAAAAAAATCAGTTTGCAACGTGGTTATGATGTTACCCAATATGTGCTTTGTTGCTTTGGTGGTGCAGGTGGGCAAGTCGCTTGTTTAATTGCCGATACCTTGGGAATTAAACAAATATTTTTACATCCTTATGCCGGTGTTCTCTCTGCTTACGGAATGGGATTAGCTGATGTACGAGCAATTAGAGAAGGAGGTGTAGAACAGCCTTTAACTCAAGCATTACTCCCGAAATTATGGCAGTTAATGGAAAATTTAGAAGCTCAAGCTAGAAGTGAAATAAATGAAGCTAATATTCAACTAGAAATAGTCCAAAAAGTCAACTTAAAATATGTAGGAACTAACTCTACATTGACTGTTAATTTTGCCGATGATGTGGTAGAGATGCGGCAAGAGTTTGAACTTGAACATAAATCCCGTTATGGTTTCATTCAATTAGATAAAACTTTAATTGTCGAATCAGCTTCAGTAGAAGTAATTCAGAAAATGGATACTCCTGAAGAACCCTTAATTACTCGTACTCGCCCTTTAGATGAAGCTCCTGCATCTCTTGAAACAGTAAGGATGTTTAGTAGCGATAGATGGTATAATACTCTGGTTTACCGACGAGAAGATTTACAACCAGAAGATAGTATTAATAGCCCTGCGATCGTTGTCGAAAAAATTAGCACAATTGTAGTGGAACTTAACTGGCAAGCAAGATTAACTACGGACAATCATTTAATTTTACAGCGTCTATAAACTGCTTATACAGCAAGTATTTGTGGTGTCCAAGTTAAAAAACAGCGATTACCTTTCTGCTCGGTAATTTTTGCACCTAGCCGATCATAAAAACTAAGTCCGCGCCTATTGCGAACATCAGCATTCCAAGCAAGATGGGTACAGTCATTATCCTTTGCAACTTGAGCTAAATAATTCATTAACATGGCTCCTGCTCCCTGGCTTCTCATATCTTCATCCACGTACAAATCATCAAGCCAAATACTCGGTTGCCCTATAAAAGAGGAGTATCTAAATCCATATAAAGCAAACCCAACCACACACTCTGAAGTTTCTGCAAATAAAACGTAAGAAAAAGGTACTGCTCCAAAAATTGTTTTACGTATTTTATCCTCAGTAACTTTAAGTACACCAGAATAAGCACCAATGCTTCTATCAAACTCAGATTTTTTTTGGACAAAGGAAAGAATTAATAATACGTCATCAGGTGTAGCAAATCGAATCTTCATTAAACTACTTTTAATCACTTTAGTAGATAATTTTAGCAAAGAATAGGAATCAAAATGTACACAACAACTCAACCAGATCCTGTCCGCTTAGAAATATTCAAAAATCTTTATCAATTTATCGCCGAACAAATGGGAATTGTGTTACAAAACACAGCAACATCAGTGAATATCAAAGAAAGGCTGGATTTCTCCTGCGCTATTTTTGATTCATCGGGATTATTAGTAGCAAACGCTCCTCATATTCCCGTACATTTAGGCTCAATGAGTGAAAGTGTCCGCAGTTTAATTAATGATAAAGGCGACACTCTCAAACTGGGAAATGTCTATCTATCTAATAATCCCTATAACGGCGGAACCCACCTACCTGATGTCACTGCAATTACCCCAGTTTTTCTGGAAAATAGTGAAAATAATCCATACCCAATCCCCCTATTTTTTGTTGCTTCTCGTGGACACCAAGCAGATATCGGGGGAATTACTCCCGGCTCAATGCCTCCACAAAGTACCACAGTAGAAGAAGAAGGAATTATTTTTGATAATTTTCTCTTGGTTGAAGAGGGAAATTTTCGAGAAACCGCAGTCAGACAGCACCTCTCAAATCATACTTATCCTGCTCGTAACCCTGAGCAAAATATCGCTGATTTTAAAGCACAAATCGCCGCAAATGAAAGGGGAGTTCAAGAACTTCGTAAAATGGTTTTACAATATAAGCTCAATATTGTTCAAGCTTATATGAGCTTTGTGCAAGCTAATGCTGAGGAGTCGGTTAGACGTGCGATCGCAGTTCTCAAGGATGGCTCATTTACTTATAAAATGGATAACGGCGCACAAATTCAAGTTAAAGTAACCATTCACCCAGAAAACCGCAGTGCCACGATTGATTTTACTGGGACTTCTCCACAACTAAATAGTAATTTTAATGCTCCTAAAGCTGTGACTCAAGCAGCAGTTTTATATGTCTTTCGTACTTTAGTTGATGATAATATTCCTCTCAATGCTGGGTGTCTTAATCCTCTAGAAATTATTATCCCGGTTGGCTGTATGCTCAACCCAACCTATCCCGCCGCAGTAGTTGCGGGTAATGTAGAAACTTCTCAAACTATTGTTGATACTTTATACGGTGCTTTGGGTGTGATAGCTGCTTCTCAAGGAACTATGAATAATTTTACTTTTGGTAATGAGCAATACCAATATTATGAAACTATCTGCGGCGGCTCTGGAGCAGGAATTAATTTTGATGGAACTGATGGTGTTCATTCCCACATGACTAACTCCCGCTTGACCGACCCAGAAGTTTTAGAAACCCGTTATCCTGTACTTTTAGAAAGTTTTAGTCTTCGTCTTGATAGCGGTGGCAAAGGAAAATATTCAGGTGGTAATGGAGTTGTCCGCCGCATTCGATTTCTAGAACCCATGACAGCTAATATTCTCTCTAGTCATCGGGTTGTTCCTCCCTTTGGATTAAATGGTGGCGAAGCAGGAAAAGTAGGACGAAACTGGATACAACGTCAGGATGGAATTGAAGAGAATTTAGATAGTACAGCAACAGTAGAGATGAAAACTGGAGATGTTTTTGTGATAGAAACTCCTGGCGGTGGTGGATTTGGAAGTTCCTAAACCCGTCTATTCAGACGTTCGCAGACTCGTTAATGCTGGCTATCCGCAAATTGTACAAAATTCATTCTGACTCCTGAATTCTGACTTCTGAATTCTTCTTTAACTTTCCCAGAAAATTAAGCATAGCTGAAACCACAGCATCCGGCGACTCAATCAAGAAGCCATGACCACCACGGTCTATAACTACAAGTTCAGCATTAGGAATACCTTGAGTAAGTTGCTGGGAAAACTTTAATGGAGTGAGAATATCTTGTTTACCAACTAAAACCAAGGTAGGACAATGAATTTGTTGCAGGCTATCTGTTGTGTCACTGCTAAGGATGGCTTGACTGTGATGATAGAGCGAATGAGTTGCAGGCGGAAAAGGATATCTGATGGCAAATTCGATCAGACCTTCGATCATTCCAGGAATCGAGTAGAAAGTGTCTGTAAATATCCAAGGCAATACAACTTTTTCATAAAGCTTTAAGTCTACATTGCTAGGAAGTTCGCCCCAAGTCTCGATTATGCTGTTGAATAATGCATCACCCTTTGCCAAAGATGAAAGTAGCATCAGACTTTTTACCTTTTCAGGGTGTGCTAACACTAACTCTTGGGCTATCTGACTACCCATTGAATGGCCTGCTAGATGCACCTGACTAATCCCAATGTGATCGAGCAATGCTGCAACGTCACTAGCCATTTGTTTTGAGACTATAGGGGTCTTCGGGAGCAGAACTTCTCCCCATACCGTCGTTTATCTAAGCGAATGACTTGATACTGCGAAACCAGGGATGGCATGATCAGCGACCAATAGGCATGATCGCAAAGATAGCCAGCTATTAATAGCAAAGGCTCACCCCTTCCCTTAATGTCGTAGAACAAATCAATCCCGTTAATTTCAACCTTGGGCATAGTAAATAATTCTGCTAAATCTTATTTTTAAAAAGGAATAGACAAGGCGTGCTGCTACGTCTTGAATCTCTCATCCACGGGAATTTGATAACCATTGGCAAGACGATTAGTCATATTGGCTGTAGCTGCGATCGCCATTAGTTCCCCGAATATAGTATCATTCATACCCTTGGCACGCGCCGACGCTGTGTGCGAGGCAATGCAGTACTCACAGCCATTAGTTGCACTCACGGCAATATAAATCAGTTCGCGCATGAGCGGATCAATTTCACCGGGGCTAGTCATCACTTCCTTTACAGATTGCCACGTTCGTTGCAAGGTGGGGGGATGGTTGGCTATGGCTTTCCAAAAGTTATTGATGTAGTCATTCTGACGTGTAACGCGGATGTCGTCATACACTGCACGTACTTCGTCGCTGGCTTCTTCGTATTCAATCAGCTTAGTCATGTTTTAATTCCATATAGTTTCCCCAGCGAGTGGGAACCCCTAGATTGTAATACTGAGTTGCAATTAAAGATAATAATTTGAGTCTTTGAGGCTGAAACTTTTGCTCCCCTCTACCTACAAACGACTTGGCATAGGCTAGTACCGCAAGTCAAAAGTCAAAATGAATACAGTGTAAGCATTTCCTTCATTTGGAATGGGTGGCTTATTTATGCCGTGTTGTACTAGCTGTTGGGTGTTCTACTAGAACAAACTAAATAAGAAATTTACACTATTCTGTCAGAGAAATAGGTGGGGTTCTCCATGAAGAAATTGCTCCAGCGTATTAAAGCATTACTCCAACGTATCCTTAAGAGGTTTTCATCCAATTCTCAGCAACCATCGCCCCTAATAAATTATCGACTATTAGAAACTTCTCTTCCTAACGTTTCTCCCCGATGGGAATCTGGTTTGGTGCTGGTGTGTTCACAATGTGCAAACGAGCAGTCAGGTTCAACAGCTTCCGAAGACTTAGAGAATTGGTTGAAATGTCGTTTAAAGTTTGAGGGATTATGGGGTGAATTTCGGGTCGTTAGCACCAGTTGTTTAGGCGTTTGTCCACGGATAGGTATTACTGTTGTTGTTGTAAGTAACGGAAGTCACGGGAATAGTCCATGTTTAATTGTAAATCCCCAGAGCGATCGCGAACTTCTCTACTCATACATCAAACAAAATAAAGCCTGAGTTCAAAGCTTTACTAACGGTGAGATTAGGATATTTTTTAACTAAATTATTTGATTTAAAACAGTGTTTTGAAACAAACCATAGTTTGTTAAGGGGAAAATGAAAAAGGGGTGAATATTTGAATTCACCCCTTGATTTTTTGCAGACTATAAAGAATACTTATCTACACTGTGTTAGTGCTATCATCATCTGAACAATTACTACTTTAAGTGAGGTATATTTGGTATTGTCAAAGTACTTGGAGAATTAATTGTTCGAGAATTAGCAGATGAGGAATTAGTGCTTGGGGAACTGAGATTTAAGAAATTGATGAGTTTAAGAGTACGATTACGAATTTTCCAGCGACCATTGTTGTTGATGACTTGATCTTCATAAGTGCCATTGGCGACATCAATGCTCGTTTCCGAACGTTTGTGAGTCGCATGGAGGTAAGAGGTCATCGTTGCTTTATTCTTCTCAACTGAAATATTTATCGTACCCATTAGGTGTTGGGTAGCTTGATATTCATTTCCTTGAAATACTGAATAGACAAAATCTGCCCAAGAATCTGTGCCATAACGTGTTTCACTCGCGCCATCAGGAAAAATAGCAGTGACAACTGCATCTTGAGTAAAACAATCTACGATAAATATTTTTTCCTTCTAAGAGATTTCCTCTTCCAATAGCGTCAGTTCCCAATGCATAACAAGATGTTAATTTTTGAATTTCTAATTCTGCATTAGGTTGGCTTGCACTTGCTAATTCAAACCTACCTCCAATAAACAGCACAAGAGCGATTGCAATCACAACGAAAGTTATTCGATTTAACAAAAACGAGATAGTATTTGCAACTATTCGTCCTTTTTCTCTTCTTTTTTCCACAGATACCCACCTTAATGTTTCAGATTTTCGCATCTTGTACCTTGCCGTAAACTCAAGTTAAATCTGAGGATTTAGCTCCTAACAATAGGCTAAATCCTTGCATTTTAATAGATATTACGTGCGCTATCAGCTAGAAAAACTCTTTTCTAGTAAATGATGAAGCTAGTACAACATTTGATGTATATCATCAGTTATAACAGGTAAATAATAGTTTTATATGTGTTTATTTTAACTATGTTTATGTAGATTCTGTTAAGTAATAAAATTAGTATTTGCATACTTTTTTAACATCTGAATAACCTGATATTTAGCATCTTTCGCTACTCAAACGTAAATATTGTATTTAGTCCTCTTGAGATTAATTTACAGCAGTTTGTAAGTAACTATCAAAATTTATTCCGAAGTCAAACATCACTAACTGAATCAGATTTTGCTAGGAGAAATTATTCTCCCAAGATGGGAATAGAAATTATAAATTGCGTTCCTTGTCCCAGAGTCGATTCACAAATCAAACTTCCAGCGTGCTTTTCTACTATAATCTGCTGACTAATAGATAATCCTAATCCAGTCCCTTTACCTACACCTTTAGTCGTAAATAAATTTTCAAAAATGCAGGATTTTACTTCTTCTGGCATTCCTTTGCCATTATCTTTAATTTTAATTACTACATTTTCCTGCTCTACACTAGTTAAGATAGTAATTATGTTAGGATACTTTTCTTCTATTTCTAAAAAGCTCCGACCGAGATTTGCTTCTTCTAAAGCATCTATTGCATTTGCAATAATATTCATAAATACTTGATTCAATTGTCCTAAATAGCATTTTACTAACGGGATATTTCCATAATTATTAATAATCTGAATGGCGGGACGATTATGATCCGCTTTCAAACGATGTTGTAAAATTAACAAAGTACTATCAATGCCTTCGTGGATATTAGCTAGTACTTTAGAAGTGGTATCAGCGCGGGAAAAAGTACGAAGAGAGGTACTAATATTACGAATACGCTGTGTACCTACTGTCATACCGTCAATCATTTTGGGTAAATCTTTTAACAGGAAATCTATATCAATTTCTTCGGCTTTTTCTTCAATTTTTGCGCCAGGATTAGGAAATTCATCTCGGTACAGTTCCACATAATCTATTAAATCTTTAACAATATCTTTTGCTTGGGCAATACTACCTGTAATAAAACCAATGGGGTTATTTATTTCGTGTGCTACACCTGCAACTAAATTCCCTAGAGAAGACATTTTTTCACTTTGGATAAGTTGTAGTTGCGCCTCTTGTAAATCTTTTATAGATTGTTCTAATTGCCTGGATTTATCTTGTGCCTTTGTATATAAGCTGGCATTTTCTATGGCAATCGCCATTTGAGACACCAAGACTTTTAATACCTCTACCCTTCCGAGAACAAAAGCTCCTGATGATAGCTGATTTTCTAAATAAATAATACCAGTAAGCTGTGATTGGTACATAATGGGCAAACAAAATATTGATTTTGTTTGAGATTTCTGAATATAAATATCAAAGCTAAAAGGTTCTGTAGCTATTGCATCGTTTAGTACAAGATATTGCTGAGTTCGGAAAACGTAATTAATCACAGACAGAGGTAAATCTTGATAGGTTTCAACAGGAATAGAGCGTAAAACCATCACTACATCGTCAATAGCATTTCCAGAAGCTTCAATATACAGGTGACTATCTTTAAGTAGAAGTAGTACTGCTTTTTGGGCGGCAGCATTTTCTAGTAAAATTTTGATCAGCTTGCTCAATAAATTTTCTAAAATAATTTCATTAGTAATCGCTTGTGAAAACTTGATGAATGCATTAAAATCAATAAAATCGCTCAAGCTGCTACTGGTAGTAGTGTTAGTAGTAATATGAGTTGTATCAATTTTTGAATTAGTGTTTTCTATAGTAATAGTTTGTCCTACTAGAAAAACATACTTTGATTCTAAGTGCTTAACTTTAGCGATCGCACCCCAACGAATATAGGCATAATAGGCTTTAGTTATATAAGTTTGATGAATCAACTCTTTACCTAGAGACTGATAAAATTTCCCAGCTAACTCATAAGCTAAAGCTTCTTCTTGGAGGAAACCATTTTCTTGAGATTTAGCAATGGAAGTTTCATAATAATCCATAGCTTCAAGCTTTTGACCTAAAACCTGATATCGTTCCGCCTCCACGAGATAAAATCTATGTAAGTGATTTGTAGGAGCATGAGTAGCCCAGAGTTCCATCTTTTGCTGATTAGCTTGAACTTTTTCGAGAATAGCTTGCTTCTCAAACTCTTTAGAAGTATGATATATTGCCAAGTGAGCTAAAGAATCGTAAAAATAGAATATTGGAACAACAAACAAGCCTGTAACACCACCTAAAGATTTTTCTGCGATCGCAGCATTTTCTACAGCTTTAAAATACTCCCCAAATAGGTAAGAGAGCATTAGTTTATTAACAAATAAATGGTTAATTGTATAAAGATCATTTAATTGCTGATGAATTGGCAGCATATTTTGCTCGTCGTATGCTTCTCCAATTAAACAGTCCACATTTTCAAAATTTCCTTTCAAGTTTAAAACTGTTTGCAAATATACTAAGTTCCAAGTTAAAGCTACTTGCTGCTTGATTTTTTTCAGCGAATCACAATAAGCTATGAGTTCTTTTTCTAAAACCCAAAGTTCTTTACCCAGCCAAAATGAATGATAAGGATAAATATAACCACAATAACCAGCATATTCTAAATCTCCAGTTTCCAGACCACTAGCATACCCTGCCATTGATGATGTTAATGTCTCTTTAATATGCTCTTTCCAATGCATAACATGGGCGCTAACAACCGTCAAAATCTTAGCCTTGAGTTCTTGAGAATCAAATTGTGACACCAAACTAGAAGCTAATTTCCCAAATTCATAGCCAGGATTAATTTCTCCTTGAACTCCACAAAGAAGTAATCCATAAAGACTATAACCATAGGCAGATACAGCCGTATTCCCATACTTTAAGGACAAATTAACCATATTACATACAATAATTGGCATCATTGCAGGAGCAGTTTGAAAAGCCGCAGGAAGAACTCCCATCAAGATTCTCATGGCTGCAATCTTGTTATAATCAGTCATTAATGGTAAGTTAATTAAATCTGCAATAGCTTTCCCTTTTAAAGAAGCAGCAATTTCATCCATCCCCTGCTGAATATCAGTTGATGTTGGTTCATCTGGAAAACTTATTCCTAACAATTGCAGAATTGATACTGCTATTTTGATGGCTTCTAGTTGTTTGCTTTGAATTATAGAAGCGATAATTTGTACTTCATAGACTTTAACTTTATCTAAAAGAACTTTGGCTTCTTGCTGCACTACTTCAGCCCACTGTTGCATCTGCTCAAAATTACCGCCCAGATAGGCTACCTCTGCGGCTCCTTCATATAAACCGATGGTTAAAGCATATTCAGTTTGCCAAGCGTCTATATTTAAAAGCTCTATCCCATTTGTGAAGTACTTTAGAGCCACTTCATAAGCTGTAGAAGCTTTAGCTTTTCGCCCTGCAATTAAATTTAATCTCGCCAATTCAGTTTTTTCAGATTGCTCTATCAGGTTAACGATACCGACATTCAACTGATTGACAATATCAAAAACATTAGCTTCTATTTCTTCCTGCGGTACATTTTGCAGGAGCAATTGCCCTATTCTTAAATGAGTAGATTTCTTGAGTTCTTCTGGAATCAACGAATATGCGGCTTGTTGTACCCTATCATGTAAGAACTTGTAACCCACTCGTGAACTGTCGAAATTTAAATTAACCGCTTCTTCTTGGTTAAAAACCAAAGGAATGCGATAAGCTTCACTTAAAGGTAGAATCAATCCCGCTTGCAAAGCTGAGTGTAAATCATTTGCTGTCAAAGAAGGTGATTTTTCATTGACTATCGATAAAACATCTAGACTAAATCTGTCACCCACACAAGCGGCTAATTTTAAAACATCTTGGGTGAATTTTGGTAGTTTTTCAACTCGACTGGCAACTAACTCAACTACGTTTTTATCGGTAATCCCAATTGCTTGAATTTTTTCTAAACTCCATTGCCATTCAGCATTAACAAAATCAAACTTTAACAACTTCTCTTGATGAAGTGCCTGAATTAATTGTGTTATAAAAAATGGGTTCCCACCTGTTTTATTATAAATTAATTCTGCTAGCTTAATATTTTTTTTGTTACAAATGACCTCTGCATACTGATTATTCTCTGTTTTTTGCAGTGTTTCAGTAACTAAATTAGTCACATTATCCAAATTTAAAGATTGCAATACAAGATTATTAACAATAGTGCCGCTATTCTTAATTTCTTCTATCTTTTGGATTAAGGGATGTGCCGGGCTAACTTCATTATCTCTATATGCTCCAATAAACAGCAAATGTTTACTATCAGTATCAGTTATTAGCAGTTTAATTAAATTTAATGTAGCTGAATCTGCCCATTGCAAATCATCTAAAAATATGACTAAGGGGTGTTTTTTTTGAGTAAAAACTTGGATAAATTCTTTAAAAACGTGATTGAAGCGGTTTTGTGATTCTGTTGCTCCAATCTGAGCAACTTCCGGTTGCGTACCGATGATTAATTCTACTTCGGGAATGACATCAATAATAACTTTTCCATTTGTCCCCAAAGCTGATAATATTTTATTGCGCCATGCTTCTATAATTTCACTGTTTTCTGTCAATAGATATCGCATTAAATAAGCAAAAGCTTGAATTAAAGAAGCATAAGGTATATTTCGTTTTAATTGGTCAAATTTGCCAGAAATAAAGTACCCTTGTCTGCGAGTAATGGGTTTGTTTATTTCGTTTACTAAAACTGATTTACCAATACCAGAATAACCAGAGACTAGCATCATTTCACTAGCCCCAGATGTAACACGCTCAAATGCGGCTAACAGTTCATTAACTTGTTTTTCACGCCCATATAATTTTTGGGGGATTAATAACTGACTCAATATATCTAAGCGGCCTGGAACAAAATCAGTAATTATAATCTTGGTTTCTAACTGTTTGAGACATAATTCTAAATCTGCTAATAATCCCGTCGCACTTTGATATCTGTCCTCTGCATTTTTTGCCATCAGCTTCATCACAATTTCAGAGATAGCAGATGGAATTTGTGAATTTAATGATTGCGGATTTGTTGGTTGTACAGCAATATGACTATAAACTATTTCTAGGGCATCTTGGCTAACAAATGGTGTTTTTTGAGTGAGCATTTCATATAAAGTCACACCAAGAGAATAAAAGTCTGTGCGATAATCAAGAATACGATTCATTCTCCCGGTTTGTTCAGGAGACATATAGGCAAGTGTGCCTTCAACGCAGTTAGGATTATTAAATTGGGGATTTTCTTTATTGAGGCGCGATGCTATACCAAAGTCAGTGAGTTTAACAATACCTGTCTGGGAATTAATGATGATATTATTGGGCTTGATATCTTTATGAATAATCTGATTTTCATGCAAATAGTCTAAAGCTTTAGTCAGTTGAACAGCGATTTTCAAATGGTTAATCAAGTCCAGTTTTTCTGTTTTGAGTAATTGGCTCAAAGACTGACCACCAAAGTCTTCTAATAAGAGTCCCACACGATTTTCAAATGTTTCGAGACTGATAGCTTTAACTATATTGGGATGGTCTAAACTTTGCTGAATTTGATACTCGTTTTTAAGGCGAGTAAAGGCTTCGAGTGTAGGATATTCATTTTTAAGTAGCTTAAGGATAACTGGCTGTTGTGTTTTTGGTGTTTGTGTTTGATAAATAATTGTTTGGATTCCTTCGTAGAGAGTCGAGTTGATTTGGTATCCGGTACAATTTGGCATTGATTTTTGACTATAAACTTGCAAAATTAGCATCACTCCCATTCTGTAGTGAAATGGGTTCTAGTTTAATGATTCCCAGTTAGAGAAAATTATTAACATTAAGATTCCGTACCCAGGAGTTATAAATTAAAAAGCGGTTATTCCCTTGTAAGGGAAACTAGTGGCTAAAATCTAACTGTAACTTTTAAGCCAACCGCAGATAAGGACATTTCTGCAAAAACCCTGATGCTTTATTATCGGCATCTAAGTTATGAGTATGTGTTGGCGTAGGTCGAATAACGCCACTAAATAGGTCATCTAACCCGTAGGGTGTGAAAAATTGCCATTGTCCTTGGACATCTAGTCGAACTCCCACAGCAGTAGCAGTATGCAGCCAATCTGCAATGGCTTCCTCGGTACTAGCGTAAGGTCTACTACCAGTACGCCAACGAGCAAAACTAGCTTGATTTTTGACATCAAACAGGTCATTAGGGAATTGTTCTGTGAGGGTTGTCTTTGCTGCTTGTTCTTGAGAACGGTTCCCCTCTGTATCAAAAAATGCAATATCAAAATCTTTAATACCTAATCTACATTCATTGCCAAAAATTGAAGACCAAACGGTGTTTCGGACTGCACCACCGGCTAACCACCAGTTAGGTAGATTTAGTTGAGCGATCGCACGTAATACTGTATCAATACGTGTATCAGTTAAAATCATCTGTAGGCGAGTGTTACTATTCATATCAAATTTCTGGGATTATCAAGTAGAAGGTGAAAATATTATCATTCACATTTCATTAAATTTACGGTGTTGATAGTCCTGCGGTGACACTTAGGGTAACTCCTGAACTTATAGTATAAAAATAGCAAGATTTACGGAAGGTTAAATTTTGAATTTGCAATTTTGAATTTTTATTTATGGAAGATTTATTTGCGCGACTAGAACGCACCCTCAATCCTGAACTACCTTCCCTAACAGAGTCACAACAACAACTTCTACAAGAACTCAGTATTAACGAAAATCAACCTGGCACGATTCTACATGACTTTCAAACTCTGATAGATTTTTTGCAACCAAATGGGGTAGAAGTTAGTAGTGTCAATAACCTTCTACCACTAAAAATACTATCAGAACTTAATTTTCGGTTAAGTCACCCAATTGAAACTAAACTCAAACGTCCCGTACAAAAATCATACCCTTACATTAATGGACTATACCTGTTATTACGTAGTTCTGGGATAGCTCAAATTAAATCCCAAGGGAAGAAGCAGGTTTTAGTTTTAGATGCAGCAACTCTGCAATCATGGTTAAATCTGAACTCGACAGAACGCTATTTTAACTTGTTAGAAGCTTGGTTAATTTGGGGAAATAACGAAATTTTGGGTGAACATCAAGATTCATTAGGGAATTTATTTAGATGTATTCAACTTTGGCCGCGTGTCCCAGATAAAGGCTTAAAATTTCCTAAGTATGAACACCAACACGATATTAGTTATTACCCCGGTCTGCATAACGTTGCCCTGTTAGAGTTATTTGGATTGTTATCTATCAAACATGGAAAACCTCAAGAAGGCAAGGGGTGGCGCATCACTAGTTTACAACGCTTGCCCTTTGGTGATGCTCTTTTACAGTTACTCTTTCCTCTGGGTATACGCGGAGAATTACAGGATGATGTAAATGTAACTTTTGGAAAATTGCAGTCACATCTAGAACCATTTTTTCCAGAATGGAAGCATAATTTACTTGTTCCAAAACAAGGCTTTACTGATGGTATTTATATTTTCAAAGTGTCCATTTATAAGGCTTGGCGACGCATTGCTATCCCCGCCAAAAAACCATTAAGCTGGCTAGCAGAGACAATTCTTGATGCTTTTGACTTTGATTACGATCACCTGTACGAGTTTAGTTATAAAGACCATTTTGGTCGCATAATAAAAATCGGTCATGCTTATATGGAAACACCACCATTTGCAGACCAAATACATATTGGTGATTTGCCTCTAGAACCGGGTGGAAAAATGATCTATCTTTATGATTGTAACCGTTCACAGAAGTTGTGCTGCTACTGTGAAAAATAGGTACAGGTAGATGGTAGATTAAGAGGCATGGAAGAAAACTGTCTCGCCTACGGAATTGAAATTTCCGACTCAGATTGGTACCTGACTCCAGCCAGGGTCAAACAACTGGTGGAGAGAATGGGGCAGCATATCAAGAAATCAGAAGAAAAGTTGGCGGAACTTGAGGCCAAACAGCAAGAACTATTAGAAAAAATCAATTGCACATCAAAAAATTCCTCATCTCCGCCGTCTTTAGATCCACTTCATGCCGAAAAAAAACCAGAAAAAAAGAAGAGTGGTAAAAAGCGAGGGGGGCAACCAGGGCACAAGGGTCATAGTCGGTTTTTGTACGATGTGTCCGAATGTGAAAGTGTTTTAGACCACCATCCAAAGACCTGTAGGTGTTGCGGAGAAATATTATTAGGAGAAGATGCCAACCCTTACCGCCACCAGATCGTAGAAATTCCCCCCATCAGCCCAATAATCGTAGAACATCGCCTGCACCAACTAATGTGTGGGGAATGCGGTACTTTAACTCGTGCAACATTACCACAAGATGTGTATCCAAGTGGCTATGGTGTAAGAGTAGTGGCTCTTGTAACTGTATTGAGTGGACTTTACCGCCACAGTCAAAGGATGGTGCAGAGTGCCATGCTAGATATATTTGGAATTTCGATGTCCTTGGGTACAGTCAATAACCTGAGACTTGAAGCAAGCAATGCAGTCGAAAGTGCAGTTGAAGAAGCGAAAATATACGTCCAGAACTCCCAAGTAGTTGGAGCTGATGAAACAAGCTTCTTCCAAGGAAATGTTGATGGATGCAATGACAAAAAAAGTCTTGGTTGGCTGTGGGTTGCGGTTACACCACTAGTGACGTTTTTTGAGATTGCCCTTTCCCGTTGTTCGGATGCAGCCCGTAATCTATTGGGTGAAAACTTTCGCGGGATTTTAAATTCAGATCGGTATGCAGCATACAATTGGGTGGGTTTAGAGCAACGCCAATTGTGCTGGGCACACTTGAAACGAGAATTCATCAAAATATCCGAGCGTCCCGGAGTTTCAAGCGACATCGGAAATGCTCTGGTCAAACAACAAGAAAAATTATTTGAACTGTGGCATCGAGTTAGAGACGGAACTTTGAAGCGTTGTGAGTTTCAGCTTTTAGTCCAACCAATTCGTAATACCATTAATTCCTCTCTAGAAGAAGCTGCCAATTATGAGATTGGTTCCAAGGAAAAAACACCACTAGCTAAAACTGTCCGCACTTGCCGCCAAATACTGAAAGTTGAACCTGCTTTATGGTTGTTTGTGACAGTTGAGGGTGTAGAACCAACTAATAATGCTGCTGAAAGGGCGATACGTCCTGCTGTTATATGGCGACGTACCAGTTTTGGTTCTCAAACCCAGGCTGGTAGTTATTTTGTGCAAAGGATGTTGACTGTTGTGACCACTCTTAAGTCTCAGCGTCGAAATGTCTTGGAATTTTTGACTCAAGCCGTTAGTGCTAAACGCCAAGGTCAGCCAACTCCTTCTTTACTTCCACAAGTTCTTGCCACTGCTGAAGAGTCAAAAATGCTGCTTAAAACCCACGAATTTATACAGTTTGATTTCTCAAATTGAATCAGTCTGCTATCTGCTTCTTTTGACCTCTAACTCTTTGATCTCAATGGGTTTAACTTTGTTGTAATTTGCGATCGCCCCGTGGTCGATTACTTATGATTTTGGTGACAACTGGAAATTTGATGTGCAGTTAGAAGCAATTAATTCGCCTGATAACAAAATCAAAAAAGCCAAGATTTTAGAAGTTCATGGAAATGCACCTCAACAGTATTGGAGTGAAGATGATGAATCGGATGAAGATGAAGGATGAAGGCATTTAAAAAGATACAAAGATACGGATAATTGCAGAGGTGGGTTAGTTAAATTAAGCAAATGGAATAAATAGCTTGTTCTTTTATTAACGAATAAGTACTAACAGCTTGCAGGAAGGGTTTGTTTGTACTGTGGATATACAACTATATAATAAATATTCAGCCAAACTTGATATAAGTTATGATTGTAGCAAACTAAAAAATGATAAAATTTTATTGGTGAAGTGCCTTAATAAGCATATTAAATTATTTAAAACAGTAATACTAAACTCAAATTATAATTTAAATTCGTATATCATATATATTTCCATACTTGTCTGTAAATCATGTTAATAAAGCTAATACACTATTAATATCAGGACTTACGCAAAATTATGAAAAACGAACTGCATACTCCTAGGTCGAAGCAAGCTACGCGCAGCCTCTCGTTAGAGAAAGACACAAAGGAGAGGCAGCGCGGTCTTGGGGTTTCCCACATGAGCGACTGCCGTCACAAAATAATAAGAGTTTGAGAGAGTTTTTGCGTAAGTCCTAAATATTTCAAATGAAAACTTACTGGACATTTTTAATGAGTGATTTAAGTGAAATTGGATAAGTGAGACGATTTTGGTTCATTATCAACACTTTTAACAGTTAATTTCTAAACAAGGTTGATGAAAAACGATACACCAGAAGAATTAAACCCAGACAAAGAGATTGGACGCTTGATTGATGAAGTCATGTCTTCATCTTTGACTGATGAACAGTACCGCAAAAAGATGCAGCGACGCAAAGAAGTCCAAGACAAGCGGATAGCAGAAGCTGTACCAGAAAAAGGGTTAATTATTGTAAATACTGGTAACGGTAAAGGTAAAACAACTGCGGCTTTGGGGATGGTGTTGCGATCGCTAGGTCATGGGTATAAAGTAGCGATCGTCCAATTCATCAAAGGTAGCTGGGAACCTTCCGAGAAAAGGGTTTTCAGTTTTTGGGAAGACCAGATAGAATTCCACGCAATGGGTGAAGGCTTTACCTGGGAAACTCAAGACCGCGATCGCGATCTTGACAAAGCTAGCGCCGCCTGGGAAAAATCATTAGAATACATCCGCAATCCAGATTTTCATCTGGTGTTATTAGACGAAATCAATATTGCCCTCAAAATGGGTTATTTACCAGTAGAAGACGTTTTAGCAGGTTTAGCACAAAAACCAGCCAACAAACACGTTATTCTCACAGGTAGAGGCGCACCATCGGCTTTAATTGAGCGTGCTGATTTAGTAACAGAAATGACCCTAGTTAAGCACCCTTTCCGCGATCAAGGTGTCAAAGCACAACCTGGAATTGAGTATTAAATCAGAATTCAGGATTGTTAAAAAACTAGGTTTCCTACTCAATCGAAAATAAAATTAGTTACAGGATGAAATCTAAAAAATAAGCTGTTCCACATTTAAATTGCATAAGCTGGACGGGCAAGATGCCCACCCCGCAAGAGTTATATTTAATTCGATTATGCAAATTAGATGTTTTTTAGATTATCAAAAAATATGTCTCAGATGATACAGATACAAAAGTGAAAAAATATATTTTGCTTTTCTGTTGAATCCAATAAAAACCTAACCCCCAGCCCCTTCCCTTGCAGGGAAGGGGAGTAAAAATCAGAGTGGATTGCTACCTACGTCTCAATTGTTTATTTCTTATTCCAGAGACTTAAAAATGCTTGAGAGATGGCTGGGGTCATCTGACTTTGTAAGTGCTGTAATGCATCACGATGGTTTGCATTGTTGTCATCATAATAAGTAAACAGATTTGTCAGCTTGACAATCTCAGGATTTTGATCGTTTGTTCCCCTCCATTTGTTAGTAACTTTGTGTAAAACGTCCTTGGGTAGATTTAGTTGTAAGTTATTTAGGGCTGCGATGTAAGAAGGATTTTTAGGATTGTTTTTGAATTGGAAGCACAAATCTATCAACTTGAGTTGTGACTGGGGCTGAGGCTGAGGTTTACCTGTTAGGCTAGGTTGCTGTAGAAGTTGACGCTGTTCAACAGTAGCAATGCCATTTTCAGTTAAACCCTGAGATTTCTGAAATTTTTTGACTGCTGTATAAGTGGCTGGCCCATAAAAAGGCAAGTCTGTTGGAATTTCGGCATTGGTTGCAAAACCGTGAAACTTCAATCTATTCTGAAGCCCTTTAACTGTATCTTCCATTACAGTTCGAGTTTCCGCATCAGCGTTACCATTAACCTTAAGTTTTTGTGAATACTGTTTTTGAAACTTTTTAATGGCTTCTTCTGTAGCATCATCTGTCAAGGAGTTGTTATTCCGTTTCCAGGGAGCAAATTTAGTCAGATCCGGCTTAGATCAATCTCAGGAGCTAAATATCCCAGTCCGATCAATATATGACGGATGACTTCAGGGCTGCTAACGGCCATACTTTTTGGTTCCTTTGCTACTAAACTACCATTTAATGTATCCTGTTTTACAAAAATTGGGTAAGTAGGAATAAATAAATCTAACATTTCTTCTTTGCAAGGCGTTCTAAAAGTTAAGCGATGCGTAACGACAAGCTGCTTTTCTCGCAGACGTTCGGCGTAGATAAGTACACAGCGTCAAAATATTGAGCGATCGCTTATTCTCAACTATTGATGATACTACGCAGTAAGGTAGCACAGCTAATTGTGCTACCCACTACGAACTTATCAAAATTAATGTGGTGGAGTCCTAGCTAAGTAACTGTCTGGCATTGACAACGTATAAAAACTCATTACCATTTTTAGGTAAGAAAACGAGTGGTTTGTTCTTCCCTGGCGACTGCAATTCAGGAGGAAGTAAAGGGTAAATATCTGGATCTTGGAAATCAACTGTAATCTTCTTAGTAGTGCCGTTAACTAAGAAACAAGATGGATTATTACTTCCACTGCTATATTGATCGTACAAACCATTAAGTACTTTCCGACGTAATTCTTCAACAGGAGAAACGTAGATAAAGTAACCTTGCTCGTCTAGTTCTTTAGCTCTATTAGCTGCTTTATCTGAATCTAGAAAGAAATCAATTTGAGTATCTTCAATTTTTAGCGGACATTGCTGCACAGGCTTTCCAGCTACTACACTATATATTTTTTGTCCCAAGGGAGCATCAATACTAAATAATTCTTTGGTAGCAATTTGAGCTTGTCCAGCTTGGAAGTCGAACCAAGCTTTAGTAACTGAACCATCTCCAAGTATTTTGATTAGTCCTGGTACTACTTTTTCATCAAACTCTTCTTTAGTGGCAGGAATCTGAAAATTCGGAGGAAGAGCAAAAGGGGTAGCAATTCCGTATTTGAGTATATCTTGATAAACCTTAACTCCTTGTTTTTGTTGCTCTGGGGTGTTGTAAAGGCTGGTTATACCTAATACTGTTTTTGCAGGAGAATCTGCTAAAGCCGGACTTAGCCCACCTAGCCAAAGAATAAAGGTGAGAATAACTATGAAAATGCGACTTAACTTTTTCACTGGATTTCTGAATTGGAAAACTTTTTGTATTCTGCACGTATAACCCTGCTTTAACAACCGAAGTTAAGAAACTTAAGAAATAAACTTAAAATCTAAATATTCATAATATTTAACAAACCTGATTTCAGGAAAAGCATATCTCATCTTTGTAGCATCCTCTTTAGTTGAATAGATATTTGACGGCATATTATAGGCGCTAACTACTGATTATTACTTTAGGAGTGTATGTACAAAAGTGAAGGGCCAATAATGGAACTACAACGTAGGCGTAAACGGGGCGTTATTCTTACACCTCAAGGATTTCAGAAACTTCAAACGGCAAAATGTCAAGCACAAAGTTGGGAAAATCTAGATAAACGTTACACTTTAGAAGATTTAAGCGATCGCACTGGCTTAGATCCAGATACAGTTATGAAGGTGTTTCATTGCCAAGTAGGAGTTGATAAGCAAACTCTAAACACCTGTTTCAGAGCTTTTAATTTATTACTTGAACCAAGTGATTATCAACTAGCTCAAAAAGATCAGGCAATTAGTAATCAGCATTCAATCAAAAATTTAACTGATTGGGGTGAAGCACCCGATATCTCTGCATTCTTGGAACGCACAGCAGAACTAAAGACACTAAAACACTGGATTCTCGAAGAACATTGTCGACTAGTGACTCTGTTAGGTATGGATGGGATGGGCAAAACCAGCTTATCAGTAAAGCTAGGAGAGCAAATTCAACATGAGTTTGAGTTTGTGATTTGGCGGAGTCTCCGCAATGCTCCACCAGCCAAAGATATGTTAGCAGAACTAATCAAAGTTTTATCAAATGGGCAGGAAACTAATTTATCAAAAACTTTAGACGGTAGAATTTCGCAGTTGATACATTATTTAAAAAATACCCGTTGTTTATTGATATTAGATAATTTAGAGACAGTTTTACAAAAAACTTCCGGTAAATATGATATTAGATATTACCGTCAAGATGATGATGGTTATAACGAACTCATAACACGAGTATCAGAAACACTTCATCAAAGCTGCTTAGTGCTTACAAGTAATGAAACTCCGAAAGAAATTAGGCGAATGATAGGAGAAAATTTACCTGTTAGGGTGTTGCAATTAAAAGGCTTACAAGTAATAGAAGTAGAAAAAATATTTAAAACCAAGGGTAATTTTTGTGGTTTAAGTAGTGATTGGCATCAATTGATTAAGAGCTATGCAGGTAATCCATTGTTATTAAATATAGCTTCTCACAAAATTTACAGGTTATTTGACGGTAATATTTCCGAATTCTTAACCCAAAAAACCTTAGTATTTGACGAAATTAACCAGTTTTTAAAAGAGTACTTTAAAGGATTGTCGGATATAGAAAATATCATTATTGAGTGGTTAGCAAATAATTCTCAGCCAGCTTCGTTTTCAGAACTGCGATCGCAAATATCACCTGCTATACCACCACAACAAATACTAGATGCTTTGGAATCTTTGCAAGAGCGCTCTCTCGTAGAAAGAAATACTACTCTTTTTTCTATAGCGCCAATGATCAGAGAATATATAAATCACCAATTAATCCAAAATAAAATTAGCTCCAGCATCAAATCTCGCCAGCGTCAATTACAAAAAAATAGCTCAATTATTACCAGAGAAAAAATCAAACTCTCGTTTAATATTCCAGCGCTTACTGTCGTGAAGTAACAAGGTTAATTTGTCAGCACTAAACTCAAAATCTAACTCACGCTTTTGAAACTCTGTCCAAGCAGCTTTAAAGTTTTGCTTCTTTAAATCCCGAAAAGCAACCGTTATATGAGGCGCGAAAGGGCGGGTTTTAGAAACCTTGTCAACAACTCCTAAGTTGCTTTCTATATAAATCATTAAATCAGCTTGCAAAGTTAAAAGCTCTTGACTTCTGACAACATTAATGTATATGACACGAGGTGCAAAGGCATCAAACCCCCTGAGTGTAATGAATACTGGCTGTTGTCTACTAGCAAACTCTTCCAAGGATGCTTCTAGCAGTGGCAAGCTGGTATTTTCCCATTCAAAGGGCGGTTGCAAGGTAATATGCGGCGGAGATTTTAGCGCGTTACTACTAGCATAGCGATCGGCAAAGTACTGCTTAATCTGGTTGGCGTAATCTTGAATGTCTTGCGGTGGTAGGAGGGCGACAAAAAAACGGCTCATCTATTTATTTAAGCAACATTAAAATAGGCTGGTAACTATCCTTGAAGTTTTAACTCAAGTATCATTACCAGCCTAAATAAGGCAATTTAATTTCTTCAAAGTGCGGATGAAAGGACTTGAACCTTCACTCCTTTCGGAACTAGAACCTAAATCTAGCGCGTCTGCCAATTTCGCCACATCCGCATCAGTTTATTATCATAGCATAAGAAATTATTTTTGTGAATAGAAAATGAGAAAGAAGCAGGGGGAGATTAAGAAGAAATGCTCCCTGCTCCCTACCCCTCTGCCTCTTCTCCATGCCCCATTCCCAATTACATGACTGCAACACGAGGCAAACGATGCTTAAAGCCACAGAGAATTTCCCAAGAAATAGTATTTAATTGTTCTGCCCAATCGTCTGCTGAAATTTGTTCTTTTCCCTGTTCCCCTAGTAAGGTGACTACTTCCCCTTCTTGGATATTAGGTATAGCACTCACATCCAGCATCAATTGATCCATTGTAATTGTCCCGATTTGCGACACTCTCTGACCGCGAATTAACACCTGCATTTTGTTGGAAAGACTGCGAGGCACACCGTCAGCATAGCCAATTCCGACGACGGCGAGGCGAAGTTCACGCGGGGCTATAAATTGATGGCCGTAGCTAACAGCTGTTCCTGCGGCAATTGTTTTAACTTGGGTGACTCGTGCTTTAAGTTGTAAAACTGGCTTGAGGTCGAGCGAATTTTGTAAATGGGTTGCTGGGTAGAGACCGTAAACAGCTAAACCTACTCGCACAATGTCGTAGTGCAATGCTGAATCTGTGAGTGCGGCGGCTGAGTTTGCCAAGTGCAAACAGGGTGGCTGAATTCCCATTGCTTTGATTTGCGCGATCGCTTCCTCAAATCGTCTATGCTGTTCTTCCATTACCGTCGTATCAGGATCATCTGCTGTTGCCAAATGAGAATAAACACTGGCAATAGATAGATGTGGTAAGCGCTGGACTAACTGGACAAATTCACCAGCTTGCTCGCCAATTAGTTCCCAGCCTAGACATTCCCGTGTCTAATTTGATATGTACTGGCACTGGAGAACCATAATTCATCGATTCTAGAGTGTCAGAAAATACCAAAGCTTGTTTAGGGCTACAGAGTGTGGGCTGAAGTTTCCATTCTGCGATCGCATGAATCTGCTCTGGTGTATGAGTTGCCCCTAAAATCAAATGGGCGCTTGAATCCCGCCTTTCTCGCAATTGAATAGCTTCTGGAACTGTAGCGACTCCCAGCCAACTAGCTCCCGATTCGATTACGGTTTGAGCAACTGTCACCGCACCATGTCCATAAGCATCAGCTTTTACTACTGCCATCAACTGGGTACGCGGCGATAAAAACTGCACTAATTGCTGTACGTTATACGACAACGCCCCTAAATCAATTTCTACCCAAGCTCGTTGCGAAAACCACGCGTAGGTGTCGCACTGCTGATTAGTAATTACACCAGGGATTTGTTTGCGACTTAACATTTGTACTTACTCCTATCCCACCACAGCTATACTTTCAAGTTATTTATCTATACACGCTCCTAAAAGCGAGATCAGATTAACTAGGAAGTTTAACCTTCATATTGAAATTGATACAAGATATTGCGGTATTAAAGTAAAAATTAAGATTTGTGACTTAGAAGTGAAGAGTTAATGCAGTTTAAGACTTATGCAAAAACTCTCTAAAACCAATGACACTAAAATAAGCGCAAACCCTTAAGATAATTGTCTTTTAACCTTAAGCGTTCCATCTAAAAGAGCATCCCATTCAGCTAAAAACCATCTACCCAGATGAAAACATCGTTTTTTGCATTAAACTACGGTAAGTTTTTTTTGCGTTTGGTTAGAAATTTTACTTCCTAACTCCTAACTTTTCACTCATAACTTAATTTCCGAATTCTTCCGAAAGTATAATTTATTCTCATCTCCCTTGCAGGATGTATTTGTGTTAACATTTATGTAAAGCTAACACCCTGAGCGCAGATAAATGGGGAAGGTTTTAGTCTTAAACGCCTCTTACGAACCTCTCAATATAACGAGCTGGCGTCGCGCTGTCGTTCTGTTGATTAAGGGCAAAGCAGAACGCGTGGAACACAACGGTAAATTCCTTTACTCGGATTTCCCGTTGCCGACCGTGATCCGGTTGCGTCACTATGTACGTGTTCCTTATAAAGAAATTCCTCTGACTCGCCGAAATATATTGCACCGTGATGGTCATGCTTGTCAATATTGTGGCTACACAGGGGATGAGTTGACACTAGACCATGTAATACCGCGATCGCGCGGCGGAGGCGATAGTTGGGAAAACATTGTGACAGCTTGTGTCCGTTGCAATGTCAAAAAAGGCAGCAGGACTCCCCACGAAGCTCACATGCCTTTGCGTCATCCCCCTCGCCAACCTTATAGCAGCCTCTATTTCGAGGTCAGCAAACATCTTAAGAGTGGGCTGCATACAGAGTGGCAAAAGTATGTTATAGGTCTTTGAGCAAAAAGTAGAGGGGTGCAAGGCCTTCATTGGTGTCAACTTAAGCTAAAAGCCTTTTCAAATCTCGTTTCCAGCCTCTGGGCTGGAAATGCTGCTCTTGGGGCTGCTGCCGCCAGTAAGGGAGGCGGCAGCCCCAACGACGGGCATTCCCAGTCGGAGCAGGGGAACGAGGCAATCCTAAAAGCTTTTTCTAGACTGGTTTTTACGTTAAGTTGACACCTATGGCAAGGTCTTGTGCCCCTACAGTAGTTTTTTTACTCAAAGTCCCTAAATTAGCAGAATTTCAAAGGGGATACAAAACACGTATTATTCATCAAAAATAATTGCTAATTGCTCAATAGTCACAATAATGAGAATATTGAGCATAAGAATATTTCAAATATCAAGGACTAACCCTAAAGTATAAAATAGAAAATATACCTTAAGTCAGAGAAAAATCCCGTTGATTCAATTTATGGAAGAGAGGAAAAACTCCGAAAACAGAATTATGCTGCTAGAGACAGCCGAATATACTTTCAAACCCCCATACTCCCTCTAATGGAATTTAGTTGATTGTTGAGCGTTGTTCTTGATAAAAAATATACTTAGATGTATAGTGCAATGTCTTGAGATTTTTGCGAAGATCATAATAATGTGGCTAAATTCAGTGAATTGCTGCTCGTAGTATTTCTGAATTAAAGGAGCCTCACACTTTAAAAAAGTTCCTATGTACTTGAATTCTCCCGTTACTCAATTTGAGAGTTTGTCGTTAACCAAAGAGCCAAACCCAGAGGAACCTGAAATCGAGAAAGCGCCAGTGGAAGTTGCCTTTAAAAGTCCATCATTACCGCCATCGGTAGGTGAAGGAGCTATATATCTCAATCACCGTGGTAATTCTCTGGCACAACAAAAGTCAGAAGAACTGCAAAAAACCCTTCTGGCACACCGACACGATCGCCAACTGGTAATTCTGCAAGATTTTCCTGACCCTGATGCCCTTTCCTGTGCCTGGGCTTACCAGTTAATTGCCCAGCAGTATGATATCAAATGTGAAATCATTTATGCTGGCGCATTAAGCCATCAAGAAAATATTGCCTTGGTGAGGCTGACTAATTTACCGATCCATCGCTGGACACCGCAAACCTTAAAAACCAAAGATTTGTCGTGTTATCAAGGTTTTGTATTAATTGATAATCAGGGAACCACTTCACAACTACTGTCATCGGTGCAGCAGGCTGGAATTCCCCTAGTGGTACTCATCGATCATCACAGTATCCAAGGTGATCTGCAATCAGAGTTTGAGGATATCCGTCCTTATGTAAGAGCGACAGCAACAATTTTTACTCAATATCTGCAAACGGGATTATTAGCATTAGATACCAGCATAAATCAACACGTTAAATGCGCTACTGCCTTGATGCATGGCTTGCGATCGGATACAAATCGGTTAATGCAAGCGCAAGAAGAAGACTTTATGGCAGCTGCGTATTTAAGCCGATTTTATGACGCTCAACTGCTAAACGCCATTTTACAGGCGAACCGTTCCAAGCGGGTAATGGATGTGATCGAGCGATCGCTCAAAAATCGTATCGTCCAAAATAACTTTTCCATTGCTGGTGTTGGTTATTTACGCTACGAAGACCGTGACGCCATTCCCCAAGCGGCTGATTTTCTCGTCACCGAAGAAAACGTCCACACCGCCGTAGTTTATGGCATTGTTCACGATGAAGACGAAGAACTAGAAATAGTCATTGGCTCCCTGAGAACCAGCAAACTCACCCTTGACCCCGATGAATTCATCAAAGAAGCCTTTGGACAAGATAGTGCAGGGCGCTTTTTTGGCGGTGGAAGGACAAGCGCAGGCGGTTTTGAAATTCCTATGGGCTTCTTATCCGGCAGCAACGAAAATTCCGCTTATGCAAAAATGAAATGGGAAGTATTTGACACTCAAATTAAGCAAAAATTGCTGAGGTTAGTTAATCCTAGAGATAATCCGATTCAGTCGGAGTAGAGACGTATCAAGGAGAGGCGGAGAACTCCTAACTAATGCAGCAGTCAAAGTGTTTGTTCAGATAGCATCCTTTCCCGATTTTTGATAAAAGTCGGGAATTTGGTTTTTATGAGGAATGCTCAACTAAATCAAAGTTAACTTGCGCCTACCTATTTATTTGCCAAGGAGAAGCGCCATGAAGTCTATAAAACTCCAAATCTTACAAACTCTATATGAGCAAGATTTTTATGCTTGGGTAGAGCAAACAGTAAAGCTTTTGCAATCGCACCAGTGGGACACGTTGGATTTAGAACACTTAATTGAGGAAGTGGTGGACTTGGGTAAGAGTCAACAACGGGCGTTGCAAAGTGCGTTGCGGTTGGTGTTATCGCATTTGCTGAAGTGGAAGTATCCACCAGAACGTCGTAGCCACAGTTGGCAAGTGACCATTACCCGTGAGCGACTGAATATAAATGAATTGCTGCAAGAAAGTCCCAGCTTACGACGTTTCTTAAATGATGCCGAGTGGATAAATACTACCTATCAAAGAGCGCGGCGAGAGGCAATGGTGGAAACAAGTTTATCAGAAGATAACTTTGCGATCGCTTGTCCGTTTTCTGTTGATGAGATTTTAGACTTAGACTTTTATCCTAACGCTGAGGAATAATCGTAAGGTTATTTGCGCTACGACAATCACGATGCCATACTTAAAGTAAGTAAATATACTGCTTATATTTAGTATACTAAATGGCTAACATCATGATAATCATGATTAGTCATTTTTATATTTGATGGAAACTATAATTTTTCTTTGCAACGGCGAAGCAGAATATGACCACCCTGAAAAAGGAGTCATTAAAAATATGGAACTTCCTGGTTTAATAAAATCAGAGATTGCGTCAGGAGAATACTATGAAACACCCTGGAGTTGTGGAAATTCCAAATTTATAGAAGTTGGGGATAGAGCCTATTTTAAGAGAAGTGGAAATATTGGTAATGAACCTATTGGCTTTATTGCTGCTGGTTATGTGATTGCAGCACCAGAAACTCAACAACTCAAGACTTTAGATAAATATAAACATTTAGATTTAAGTGCAGCATATATATTTGATTCTGCTGGATGTTTTTTCGTTTGCATTAAAATAGATTCAGTTGTTGACTTTGATTTACCTCTGGAACAAAAGAATTTAAGAAAATTACCTCAATTTCAAGGTATCAATTTTAACTTTGGAGGCAGTGGTTGTAGATTTAATAGTAAAGCTGCTTCCTCTTTGGATTCAGAATGGAAGGAACATTCTCTCAAATACCAAAGGTTAGAAAAAGGGCGAAGACTTGTTGACGTATTTGTGGAGCAAGGGGATGACTGGAAGAAAAAAAAGGACTATCAAGCTGCAATTGATGCTTATCAACGAGCTTTAGAAGTTGATCCAAAAGATGGCAAAGCAATTGAGAGAATAAAGAATTGTAAATCAATTTTGAATAGGGAGAGGGAGATATCTAAGCCTCCAAAACCAATAGAACCGCAGCCTGAAAAATCATCTCTGGCGAAGACATCGCCAGAGATGAAGGAACTATTACCTGCCAGAGAAGAGCTTGATAAGGAAAATTTCTTCACTTTTACAAGTGATACCGAGGCTCGTCAAAAAATTGCTGTATCAATAGTTAGGAGGCAGGGTCAATCACAGTTTCGTCAATCTTTGCTGAAAGCCTATTCTTGCAAATGTGCAATTACAAATTTTGATGCTGAGGCTGCACTTGAAGCTGCCCACATTATTCCTTATATTGAAACGGAAAATAATCATCCGTCAAATGGTTTGTTGTTACGTGCTGACTTACATACCTTATTTGATTTAAACCTCATTGTTATCGATCCAAAAACAATGAAGGTACATATTTCCCCTCTTCTCAAAGAAACTGAATATAAAACAATCGATGGTAAAGAGATACGAGTTCCAAAAGATGAAACGTGCCGTCCCAACCAAGAATTTTTGAAGCAGAGGTTGCAGCAGTGTAAATGGCATCAAAATATTTAGCCTAAATAAATTCAGTTATTTTGTTCGAAAGTACTTGTATATTTAAGTTAGAGAATGACAAGCTTGATTTATCTAAATTATGAATTTCAAAAAATTCGGTCAGTTTTCGTCAGTGCGTATTGGTATATATTATCGGGCGCTTGCTGTAAAAGAAGATGATAATTTTGTATGGTTTTGGATTGGATCGCATCCAGAATATGACAGATTGCTAAGTGGTGGATAGCGTTCTAACATTGCATAAGAGCAGCCTAACTGATAACTCATAATACAGAGTATGGAACTATACTTAATTCGTCATGGCATTGCCGAAGACAAGGGATTAGGCATTAAGGATGAAGAGCGCAGCCTTACCAAGGAAGGAAGGCAAAAAACTGAGAAAGTTGCCCAGAAACTTGTTAAATTGGGATTAAAGTTTGATTTGATTCTCAGCAGCCCCTTAGTGCGGGCCCGCCAAACGGCTGATATCCTGATAGCAGAAAAACTAAGCGCCCAGTTAGAGGAATCTAGCCACCTTGTCCATGATGGTCAACTTTCTAGTTGGCTAAAAGACTGGTTAGAGCCAAGAAATTATTCCCAAAATACTCAACTGGCACTGGTTGGACACGAACCAGATTTGACCAATTGGGCAGAAATTCTCCTATGGGGGGAAGTCAAAGAAAGCTTAGTCTTGAAAAAAGCAGGTATGATTGGGATAAAACTACCAGAAACAGGTTCTCCTTTGGGTCGTAGTCAGATGTTTTGGTTGACACCACCCAAGTACCTGCTATAACAGTTTTTCAACATTTTCGATTGTTGTTAGAACGGCTACTGTTATGGCGACAATAAATTTCTGGTAAGTTAGCTTGATCAGATATTTCAAAAAGTAAATGGTGTTGCCATGATGGTGTGCGAATACAAGCCTGGTTTAGAAGGCATTCCCGCCGCTCAATCAAGTATCAGCTATGTTGATGGGCAAAAGGGAATACTAGAATATCGTGGCATTCGGATTGAAGAACTAGCAGAAAAAAGTACATTCCTAGAAACTGCTTATCTCTTAATCTGGGGCGAACTGCCAAGCAAGGAAGAACTAAAAACATTTGAGCATGAAGTTCGTTTCCACAGGCGAATAAAGTACCGCATTCGGGACATGATGAAATGCTTTCCAGAAAGCGGCCACCCAATGGATGCCTTGCAAGCCTCTGCTGCGGCTTTAGGCTTGTTTTATTCGCTCCGCGATTTACATAACCCTGTCTACATTCGAGAGTCGGTGGTGCGCCTGATAGCGACCATTCCCACGATGGTGGCGGCGTTCCAACTGATGCGAAAAGGCAATGACCCTGTACGTCCTCGTGATGACTTAGACTACTCCGCCAACTTTCTATACATGCTTGATGAGCGAGAACCTGATCCTCTGATGGCGCGAGTGTTTGATATCTGCTTGATCCTTCAGGTCGAGCATACAATGAATGCTTCTACTTTCAGTGCCAGGGTGACAGCTTCCACCTTGACTGATCCTTACGCTGTAGTTGCAAGTGCCGTCGGAACTTTGGGTGGGCCTCTGCATGGTGGAGCCAATGAAGAAGTAATTCAGATGTTGGAAAAAATTGGCTCTGTGGAAAATGTCCGTCCTTACATAGACCATTGTCTCGAAAGTAAATCTAAGATTATGGGCTTTGGACATCGTGTGTATAAAGTGAAAGACCCACGAGCCATAATTTTACAAGGACTAGCAGAGCAATTGTTTGAAAAGTTTGGCCATGACAAGTTTTATGACATTGCTCAAGAAATGGAACGAGTGGTAGAGGAAAAACTCGGTAGCAAGGGGATTTATCCCAATATTGACTTTTACTCTGGTTTAGTGTATAGGAAGATGGGAATTCCTACAGACTTGTTTACGCCAATATTTGCGATCGCTCGCGTTGCCGGTTGGTTAGCCCATTGGAAAGAACAACTAGCAGAAAACCGGATTTTCCGTCCTACCCAGGTTTACAACGGTCTGCACGAAGTTACTTATACTCCTATTGAGCAACGGTAACTGGGGATTGGGGATTGGGCATGGGGCATGGGGCATTGAGCAGATTATTCCCCTTGTCCTCTTGTCCTTGCGCCCCCTAAATAGCCAATCTCAATGCCAACCATAAGTAGAAGTTCTTATCTCGCTTCAGAGTGGTCAAACCATCCAACGATATACTAGGCATGGGAATTGGCAACAAATTTTCAATCGGGCGTCATCACAGCAAAAATTATAAATGGGTGAATTTACAGTTATTAGTTCAAGTAATAGTTGTAACTCACCATGACTCGATGTCTTAAAGAGCGGAAACATGAATTCAGGAATTGACCTCCAAGGAACTTTTATTGAATCCCTCCGGGATTTAGGTATACCAGCAGGAACAGCCAAAGCGATTTGGATGCCCCTGCCAATGGTACTGATGCTGATTGGGGCAACAGTCGGGGTATTAGTTGCTACTTGGCTAGAACGGAAAATTTCTGCCTCCGCACAGCAGCGAATTGGCCCAGAATACCAGGGCCCTTTTGGGTTGCTGGTACCTGTAGCGGATGGTTTGAAGTTGGTATTTAAAGAAGATATAGTACCAGCCAAATCTGACCCTTGGCTGTTTACCCTTGGGCCAATTATTGTTGTAATTCCGGTGTTTCTGTCGTTCCTGATTGTGCCCTTTGGACAGAATATCGTAATTAGCAATGTGGGCATGGGCGTATTCTTGTGGATTGCCTTGTCAAGCATTCAACCCATTGGTTTATTGATGGCTGGCTACGCATCTAATAACAAATACTCCCTCTTAGGGGGGTTGCGGGCAGCAGCGCAATCTATTAGTTATGAAATTCCTTTGTCACTGGCGGTCTTAGCGATCGCTATGATGTCTAACAGCCTCGACACAGTTGATATTGTCAATCAACAGTCTGGCTACGGCATTCTGGGCTGGAACATTTGGCGACAACCAATCGGTTTCCTAATCTTTTGGATAGCCGCCCTAGCTGAATGCGAACGATTACCCTTTGACTTACCCGAAGCGGAAGAAGAAATCGTCGCAGGCTATCAGACTGAATACTCAGGTATGAAATTCGGTCTGTTCTACCTGGGTTCCTACGTTAACTTGATTCTTTCTTCCTTACTAGTAGCAATTCTTTACCTGGGCGGTTGGGACTTTCCCATTCCCCTCAACCTGATCGCTGGTTGGCTGGGAGTCAGTGAACTAAACCCCGTGTTCCAGATAGTAACTGCTGCTTTGGGGATTACGATGACCGTGTTCAAAGCCTATTTACTAGTGTTTGTCGCCATTCTGTTGCGCTGGACAGTGCCACGGGTACGGATTGACCAACTATTAGATTTAGGATGGAAGTTTTTGTTGCCAGTTGGTTTGGTTAATCTTCTATTAACCGCCGCCCTAAAACTAGCCTTTCCCTTCGCCTTCGGCGGGTGAACCAATTTTAGATTTTAGATTTTAGATTTTGGATTGAATCTAAAATCTAAAATTCAAAATCCAAAATCCAAAAGAGAGAGTGAAACACAATGCTAAAGTTCCTGAAACAAGTTGGTGATTACGCCAAAGAAACGGTACAAGCTGCGCGTTACATTGGTCAGGGACTTTCTGTCACCTTTGACCACATGCGGCGGCGTCCGATTACCGTACAGTACCCTTACGAAAAACTGATCCCTGGCGAACGGTTTCGCGGTAGGATTCACTTTGAATTTGATAAGTGCATCGCCTGCGAAGTTTGCGTTCGCGTTTGTCCGATTAACCTGCCTGTAGTAGATTGGGAATACGACAAAGCCAGCAAAAAGAAAAAACTCAACCACTACAGTATTGACTTTGGAGTTTGTATCTTTTGCGGTAATTGCGTGGAATTTTGCCCGACTAACTGTCTATCGATGACAGAAGAGTATGAGCTTTCCACTTACGATCGCCATGAATTGAACTATGACAACGTAGCGCTAGGTCGTCTGCCCTACAAGGTAACAGATGATCCAATGGTTACACCACTGCGCGAACTAGTTTATCTACCCAAAGGCGTCCTCGAACCACATGGACTTCCCGCAGATGCGCCACGTGCAGGTGCGCGTCCAGAAGACCTGGTAGAAAAAACAGAAAAATAAATGTAATTTGTCATTTGTCCGTTGTTCTTTGTTATTTGACCAATGACTAATGACTAATGACCAATGACCAATGACCAATGACCAATGACTAAGGACAAAAAACAGTGAATCTAGCGGAAGGAGTACAGTTTGTATCGCTTGGCATATTAGGCGTGATGATGATTGGGGCAGCCATTGGTGTGGTGCTGTTTTCCAACATCGTCTATTCTGCCTTTATGCTTGGGGGTGTGTTCATCAGCATAGCGGGAATCTACCTGTTGCTAAATGCTGATTTTGTTGCAGCTGCACAAATACTGATTTACGTTGGGGCGGTTAACGTATTGATTTTGTTTGCCATTATGTTGGTGAACAAGCGCGAGGATTTTGTAGCATTTCCCAACTCTTGGGTGCGGAAAGTACTAACAGGTATAGTCAGTATAGGATTGTTCGGTCTTTTAAGTACGATGGTGCTGGCTACTCCTTGGGCTTACTCAGCTGCTCCTGTGGCAGGTGGTGAAAGTTCTATAGTTTTAATTGGAGAACATTTCTTCACTGACTTTTTATTACCTTTTGAACTGGCTTCCATTTTGCTGCTGATAGCGATGGTAGGAGCAATTATTTTGGCACGCCGCGAGTATTTGCCAGACCTGTTGACACCATCTAAACTGGGGCAAACTGTTTTGACTTTGCAAGAACGCCCCAGAGAACTTGTATCAACAACCAGCGAAACAAAAGAGTAATATTTGTGATTTGTAGCAATTATCATTTGGATGAAATATGTCGTAGGGGCGTACAGATGTGCGCCCCTGCCAGCTGTATTTTGCCGAATTGAAAACAGCCATAAGTCGCAGATAAATAGCCAGACTTTTCAGGAGGGATACTTAGATTCATGCAACTCCAGTACTTTTTATTACTAGCAGCAGCTTTATTCTGCATCGGCATCTACGGTTTAATTACCAGCCGCAACGCTGTGCGGGTGCTGATGTCGATTGAGTTACTGCTCAATGCTGTTAATCTGAATTTAATGGCATTTTCCAACTTCCTCGACTCAACATTAATTAAGGGTCAGGTTTTCACAGTATTTGTGATCACCGTGGCCGCAGCCGAGGCGGCGGTGGGTTTAGCGATCGTGCTTGCCATTTATCGCAACCGTGATACCGTCGATATGGAGCAGTTTAATCTCCTGAAGTGGTAATTGTGCGTGCAACTCAAGCAGGTAATCATTGCTTATAAAGCGCGAGATGCCCGGAGTAAACAATGGGCAGAACTCTGTGCTAAACAACTAGAAAGCCGCGAGTGCCAGGTGTTGATGGGGCCTAGCGGGCCGAAAGACAACCCCTATCCTGTCTTTTTGGCTTCGGCGGCTCAACCAATTGATCTCGCCTTGGTACTTGGTGGCGATGGTACTGTTTTAACTGGTGCCAGACATTTGGCCCCAGCTGGCATCCCAATTCTGGGAGTGAATGTGGGAGGCCATCTGGGGTTTTTAACTGAGTCGGTGGAAGAGTTTCAGGATACAGAGAAAGTTTGGGATCGACTGTTTGAGGATCGCTATGCTATCCAACGACGGATGATGTTACAAGCTGCTGTGTATGAGGGTCACGGGTCTAATTTAGAACCAGTGAGTGAGCATTATCTGGCTCTGAATGAATTTTGTGTCAAACCTGCCTCCGCAGATCGAATGATTACTTCAATTCTGGAAATGGAAATTGACGGTGAGGTAGTCGATCAGTACGTCGGGGACGGGTTGATTATTTCTACCCCTACAGGTTCCACTGGTTACACTGTTTCTGCTAATGGGCCAATTATGCATGATGGTATGGAGGCGATTACTATCACTCCCATTTGTGCAATGAGCCTTTCTAGTCGCCCCCTTGTTTTACCCCCTGGTTCTGTGGTGAGTATTTGGCCTTTGGGGGATTACGATTTGAGTACCAAGCTTTGGACAGATGGGGTTTTGGGGACTTCAATTTGGCCGGGACACCGCGTTGATGTGCGGATGGCAGATTGTCGGGCTAAATTTATTATTTTGCGCGAGAACAATTCCTACTATCAGACGCTACGGGAGAAGTTGCTTTGGGCCGGTACACGGATTCACTACAGCAATAATCACCGTAATTAATTAAGTATTTTAGAGTGCATCTACCGCAGATTGCGATGGCGTACCCGCCCGCCGTAGGCATCGCGCTGCCCACTGTAGGCGATCGCATACCCGCCCTAGACGACTGCTACGCTCACTGCAAGCATCGCAGCCAAAATATTTAAGCCCCTGGATTTATCCAGGGCTTTCTCAGGGGAAGCAGAGGAAGAATTAGAAAAAAATTCAATTCCACACAATCCAATACTGATATGCTTTACATGATTGTTGAACACTTTAAAAATGAAGATCCTCTGCCCGTGTATCGTAGGTTTCGGGATCAAGGTCGTCTTGCGCCTGAAGGACTGATTTAGATGCGGCTGTCCTGATTTTGATTATTTTAACTGGCTAGTATTTATAGCGTATCTCAAAGGAAAATTTTGTATCTTATTGCCAGATTTTTTAGTAATAATGTCCATAATAAAAGCACTCTACCTCTAATCCAAGAAAGTAAAAAAGCTTTCTAAAGGATATTTTGTCAAAAACCGTCTCAATCACCCTTCGACACATTAATTCATAATGTGAGCTATTTGTATAGTGCTTAAATCCTAGTAGAATATTTTCGCAAATCTAAGTAGGAAGATAGATGGAAGTTTCTGGACGCAACATCAATTACCCACTAAATTTTCCTCCCAATCTTGAAGATTTTCCCGTCCTTCAAACTGAAAAATATATCCTACAACTTGCTTCTACTGAAGGAGAATTAGAATCAATTTTTCGGTTGCGTTTTGAAGTTTTTAATCTTGAACTAGGCTTAGGATTCTCTACTTCTAATTTTACCCAGATGGATATAGATAAGTTTGATGCGGTTTGCCATCATCTAATCCTGATCTCCAAACAAACGGGTAAAACCATTGGAACTTATCGGATGCAAACCTATACAATGGCTTCTCAAAGACTGGGCTTTGATGCTGCCGATATATTTAATCTTAATGGAATTCCTAATTCTGTGCTTCAAGTATCAGTAGAAGTTGGGCGTGCATGTATAGCTAAAGAATATCGCAATAGTCAGGCACTTTTATTACTTTGGGAAGGGCTGGCAAATTATCTCATCTGGAGTAAAAACCAATATTTCTTTGGCTGTGCATCATTACTAACACAATGTCCTTGGCAAGCGACTTGCACTTATAATTATTTTCGGCATAAAGGCTTGATGCATCCGAATATTTTGGTTTATCCAAATCCCCAATTTTGTCTAGAATTGTCTCACAATTATCCAGATTCATATAATGTTGAAATTCCTAAAGTTTTGCAGTCATACTTGAATATTGGAGCTAAAATATGCAGCCTTCCAGCTATTGATCGGCAGTTTAAGACTATTGATTTTTTAACTATATCTAATATTGCAGATTTTGCTGGATGGCGTTATCCAAACGGTTACACTTAGTGTATTTTACACTTCATTAATATCTCGTTTTTAAAACCAAGTTTAGTTTTGCGGGATTTGATACAACCTTGTCCATTTATTTTTGTAGTTAATAAAGAAGGGGTGTTGATTACCAATCTTCCCAATCGAATTAAAGTAAGGTTGGCGATGTTTAACAAATAGGCTTTGCTTGAAATCTTGGCGATGGCTAGAACGGGCGTAGCTGCGACACCTCATCCAATCTATTCGATTAGATAATTTGAGAAAATTTTTAAGGAAGCTTGCTTATGCGCCATCTCAAATTTGCTCCGAGTTGGTTGCGATTTTTAATTATTTTCTTATTGGCGATGGGTATATTGTTTCGCTTTTCTAATCTTGATGGCAAAGTTTATTGGCATGATGAAACTTATGCCTCATTGCGGATTTCTGGTTACACAATTAATGAAGCAAAACGGCAACTTTTTAATAATCGTGTCATTGGTAGGGAGAGTTTTGCCCAGTTTCAAGGTGCAAACTCAGAAAATAGCTTGAATGACACAATTATGTCTTTGGCAAAACAAGATTCTCAGCATCCACCGTTGTATTACATAATAGCCAGATTGTGGATGGAAATCTTTGGTAATTCGGTGACGGCGATTAGAAGTTTATCCGCATGTATTAGTTTGCTAGTTTTTCCTTGTGTTTATTGGCTATGTCGAGAATTATTTAATGTACCATTATCGGTTCCTGGTGTAGCGATCGCACTCATGGCAATCTCTCCAATTCAGCTAGTATACGCCCAAGAAGCACAAGAATATATTCTTTGGTTAGTCACGATCTTACTATCTGGTGCGTCTCTGCTGAGAGCAATGCGACTACAAGATGAGCTAGCAAAAGAACGACAACGACCAGATTTATTCGCTATCTGGAGCATTTATGCAGTAACTTTGACTATCAGCCTTTATACATTTATTTGGAGTGCATTTGTAGCACTTGCTCATGGAATTTATGTGATGATTACTGCCAAATTTAAGTTTACTGAAACTGTTAGGACTTATCTGTTGGCATCATTAGTATCTTTTTTAGCCTTCATACCTTGGATAACAGTTGTAATTGGTGACTTCTTTCAATTTTTGATTTCAGCAGATAAAACAACCGCGCAGCCACCTTTAATACCTATATTTCCATTTTTGCTAATGCAGTTAATCCGGATATTTTTTGATATTAACCTAAGTCTAGAAAACACCTTAAACTATTTAATTGCAACACTTTTCTTGATTTTGGTGGGATATTCAATTTATTTTCTTTGTCAGACAACTAACTATAAAGTCTGGTTTTTTATCATCACATTGATTGTAGTCCCAGCACTACCACTAATAATGCCCGATTTAATTGCTGGGGGTATACGAGCATCTACCGAACCGTATTTAATACCATCTTATTTAGGAATTCAAGTGGCTGTTGCTCATCTACTAGCTACGCAACTTTATAATGGAAGCGGATCACGCCGGAATATCTGGCATATAATCATGGCATTAGTAATTGTTTGTGGTCTGATTTCTTTTAAAGTGAGTTCCCAGGCAGAAACTTGGTGGAATAAGGGTATGAACTATGGAAATCCACAAGTTGCCCAAATAATCAACCAGAGTAATCGCCCACTTTTGATTAGTGATGCTTTAGGCAACAATTATGGGAATGTCTTTTCTCTAAGTTATCTTTTAGAACCAAAAGTGCGATTTTTGTTGGTGAATAATCAAAAAACTCCCAAAATTCCTAATGGTTTTACTGATATTTTTTTATTCAATCCTTCAGACACTTGGCGCGAAACAATAGAAAACAAGTATAAATTAAAGACAGATATTGTTTATAGTGATAACTATTATTCATTATGGAAATTGGCTAAACCTCGTAAGTTACGCCAACGTAATATCTCACCTAATAATAAATTAGCTGCTGGTTTATAGTGTGGTAATTTACATATTGTATTTTATATTTGATGCAAAAAAATAAAAAGTAATTATAAGTAGAGATCAAATTTTGTATTATTTCATAGTTAAATATTAATCTATGTGTTTTTAACTACATAGAGCAATACTTAAAATAGTCATCATCTTTTATAAGATATTCAAATATTTGTTTTCTTAAGATCAGCTAAAAATAGCGAAAATAAATCTTAAACAGATTCTCATCGGAAATTAATTTAAGTGGTGGTACGATGCTTTAAATTGTCCTTTGAGATGAATTCAATGATTCATTGAAAGGTGTTCTATGCAGATAACAGATTTTCTTGGGCTTTTACATCCTGCGATCGCAGTTATATTTGTGTTTCCACTCATCGGTACAGTGGTTAACTTTGCTTGGCAAACACGCCAACGCAGATTGCAAATTTTAGCCGGGAATAAGAGCAAGATTCCTCCAGTGGTGGGTGGAGAACATAAGCAGTTAGGTGAAAGGCTCACAAGTGCAGTTGTCGGATTAACTTTAATTGGATTAAGCTACCCTATTGGCAAAAATATTATCACAAATCAATTGTGGAATAAAACACCTTTTCAAGTTATTTTTATCCTGTTACTATTTGCTGCGACTATTGCCTCTTTAGTATTTCTTTTTCGGGCAAAGCAGCGCTTGTGGCGAGTAGTTTTTGCAACTTTAGCTGGTGCAGGTTTAGTTATTTTAGGCTGTCAAGATGGAGTATACCGCCGTACCAATGAGTGGTATTGGTCACATTATTATATTGGTATTACCGCAGCACTACTGATGATTTTTTCATTAGCAATTGTTCAAGACATTTATCAAGATAAGTCCAATCGCTGGCGTATTATCCATACAATTTTAAACTGCATTGCTTTGCTGCTATTTATTGGACAAGGCATGACAGGGACACGAGACTTATTAGAAATTCCCTTAAGTTGGCAAGAACCATATATTTATCAGTGTGATTTTGCTAAGAAAACTTGTCCAATGTCAAATCCTAAGTAACAAAATAGGTAGAAATTTCTTGAACTGCCCTCTGTCCAATGTTCAACTATTATGAGAGCGTTTTAATTTACTTGGCTAATCATTGCAGTGGTAAAGTTACAATTACTGTTGTGCCAACATTCTGCTCACTTTCTAATTGAATATGACCACCATGTAGCTCCACACATTTTTTAACTATAGTGAGTCCTAGCCCTGTTCCTTGAATTACACCCACATTGCTAGCGCGATAGAAAGTTTGAAATAGACGGCTTTGGTCTTTGAGAGGAATGCCCATGCCCTGATCTCTTACCTGGAAAGTTGCAAGCCTATCTTTGCAAATCAAATCAAACCAAATAGTATGATTTTGAGGGGAATATTTGATGGCATTGGAAATCAAATTGGTTAAAATACAATTTAGTAAATCTTCATCCATTTGGGCTTGGGTCGATTCTCCTTGAAAAGTAAAGATAATGTTGTGCTGACTACCTGCATTGAGTTGGAGAATATCTATGAGTTCACTACAGAAATTTTCTAAATTTAAAAGTGTAGGATTATATTCGAGTTTGGTTGCTTCGGTTTTACTCAAGAACAATATCTCATCTAAAAGATGAAGCATTTGGTTGATAGCATTTTGTATTCGATCAAAATATTTAGTTCTTCGGTCATTAGTTAGTTTATCGTTGTTGTATTCCAATATCTCTACAGCCGTCCGAATCGTCGTCATAGGGGTGCGAAACTCGTGGGAAACCATTGCTACAAAGTTCGACTTTAACTCGTTGAGTTCCTGTTCCTTTGCCAGCGCTTGACGGGTACGTTCTTCGCTCTCCCGTACTTGATTGAGAATTTCGCTCCTTTCAATGGCATAACGAATAGCACGCACTAAGCGTTGTATAGTAATCTGATCTTTAACTAAATAGTCTTGTGCGCCTTCTGCTAATGCTTGCAGTGCTAAATCTTCATCATCAAGACCTGTTAACACCACAACTGGGATATCAGGCACTACTGCCTGATATTCTTTTAACGTGTCCAATCCAATAGAGTCTGGGAGGCTGAGGTCTAGCAAAACTAGGTCGAATCTGCGTTGACTTCGACTCACTACCTGAGAATTATCAAGGTTGGATGTAGAATTTTCCCTGCTAGCCTCTATTGCCTCAGATAGCCGTTCAACATGTAACATCTGCCATTGTTCTTGATGTGCATGTAAAAATATCTGGTGCAGCAGATAGGCATCACTGGCACTATCTTCTACTAATAGAATGTGAATGGTGAGTTTTTCCATAGTACAGGGTTATATCAATTTGCTAGACAATTACCTGATTTTCTATTTCTTAGACAGGGATTAATTTTCTGGTTTTGTAAGCAAAAATTGAAATTTCCAACCCAATTACTTTTTTAGTAATCTTGCTGCTACCATCTTCAACCCAGTGGAAGTTGTTGGTGATTTGAGTATTTAAAAAGCCTTTAATGGTTAAGTTAGCATCACTAGGAGAGTCTTCAATTAGCAAAACTTCAATCGATCGCAATGTCTGACGGTTAGTCAGGCAGGTATTAAGAGGTTATTAAGCTGATCTTTAGTATATATACTAAAGATACCTTAATTTGTGTTTAAGGTAAAAAAAATACTGTTCTTATGCTCAGTTGTCACTCAGCCCAGATGCGACCACCATGCCGTGCCGGTAGCTTGCTTCTCCGTAGGAGTATGCGGTTGGTTTCTCAACCTCCTCAAAATTAATGGGACAAAGCATTAATCTCCAGTGCCATGTCCTGAACTCTGAGTTTTAGCTTCTGATGGCTCAGGCTGAGGTTTTTGATACCTACCTGGATACTTGTGCTGAAAATAAGCTTCTAGTACTTGTAAAACCATTGGCCCGCAAATAGTACCACCATGTTCGCCGGAGTTTTCCCCAAAGGCCACAACTACAATTTCCGGCTTATTACTGGGGGCATAAGCACCAAACCAAGTATGATTTGGGCGACCAACACCAGCTTCAGCAGTGCCACTCTTCCCAGATGCTGGGGCAATTGTCGGCACATCTAAGCGCTTACCAGTACCCTCACTCACTACCCTCCGCAGTCCGTCGCGGAGAACTTTAATAGTTGTCGGCTTCATATTTAAGGATTCTCGCCAACTTTTTGCTTCTTCGTTGTCTTTAAGCAAATGCGGCTGAACTCGATACCCACCATTAGCAGGAACAGAAAACATAATCGCCGATTGCAGAGGTGTTACTTGCAAAGCGCCTTGACCAATTGACATATTAATAGTGTCGCCTACACTCCAAGGTGTTTTTAAAACTCTCTGCTTCCATGTTTCATCTGGAACCAAACCTTTTGATTCTTCGCCCTGAAATTCAATGCCAGTTCTTTGACCAAACCCGTATTTGCGACTCCATTCGATTAAAGTTGGGCCACCGACTTTCCTACCAACTTGATAGAAGAAAGTATCACTACTCATAGCCATTGCTCTGGGAAATCCTAATGGCCCAAATCCGGCGTGGTTCCACTCACCAAAAGTCACGCCACCAACGGTAAGAGAACCGAAGGTTTGTAATATTGTATCAGGGGAGAATTCACCTGATTCTAGTCCGGCTGTTGTGGTGACAATTTTGAACGTACTGGCGGGTGGAAAGCCACTTAGGGCACGGTTGACTAAGGGATGATCTTTCCCTTGTACGCTTTCCCAATCTTTCTGGGAGAGTTTTTGTTTAGAGAAGATATTCGGGTCAAAGGTGGGGTAAGATACCAAAGCTAAAACAGCACCATTATTCGGATCAATTGCGGCGATCGCACCTCGATGATTTCCCAAAGCTTTTTCTGCTGCTTTTTGCACATCCAAATCTAGGGTTAGGTGTAAATCGTTACCAGCTTTTGCTTGTTTCTCTCCTAAAACTCGGATTGGTCTACCCGCACCATCTACTTCCACCTGCTGACCGCCCCATTCACCCCGCAGCATTTTCTCGTAAGCCTTTTCCACCCCCATTTGGCCGATTACATCTCCCAATCGGTAGCCATCCTGCTTTTTGTCCTTTAACTGGTCGGCGGTCAACTCTCGCGTATAACCTAGTACATGGGCTAAGTCCTTGCCGTGGGGATAATAACGCACAGAATCTGTATTAATTTCTACTTCTGGCAGTTCATTTTTATACTCCTTTAATGCCGTGATTTCTGCTTCATTTAAATCACGAGCAACCCGAATGAGTGAAGAAGAATTAACACCTGCTTGTTCTAATTTCTTTTCCATCTCATCTTGGGGAATATTAAGAATTTGCGCTAGACGCGGGCCAACCATAGACCACGAAGGCTTAGTATGTGCCATCGGCCACAAATATACAGAGCTAGGATAGCGAGTACTAGCTAAAAGTTTGCCATTTCGGTCAAAAATATTACCTCGTTCTGGTTGTTTAAGAATCATCCGAATTCGGTTCGCTTCGGCTCGTTCTCGAAGTTTTGGCCCTTCAACAATTTGCAAATATGCCAAACGAGCCTCAATACCAGCGAGCATTAATAGCGTAAATACGATTAAAAATATTGATTGGAAACCACGTCCAACGGTACGTGTATCTTTTTTGCTACCAATTGATGGAAACATAAGCAATAATTGACAAAATAACGTAAGATCACGGCATTCTACGGAAGATTATGGCTCAAATTGTCATGCAGAATCAGAGGGGGATAACAACTTTTCAGCCACTTGATGTTGAACTGCGTAATGTCTTCAAGTTTTTTAACCAAGAACCAGCAGTCAATGGAATCGATTTGGATGTCAGACAAGGAGAATTTTTTAGCATTTTAGGCCCCTCCGGTTGTGGTAAAACAACAACGCTGCGCTTAATAGCTGGCTTTGAAATCGCTGACGCTGGCAAGGTGCTAATTCAGGGTCAATCTATGACTAATGTGCCGCCTTACCGCCGACCCGTCAATACTGTATTTCAAAGTTACGCCCTATTTAACCACCTGAATGTCTGGAATAACATCGCCTTCGGACTGCGGTTAAAAAAAATACCCAAATCGAAAATTGAAGCTAGAGTCCAAGAAGCGTTAAAACTCGTGAAAATGGAAAGTTTGCGATCGCGCTTTCCCAATCAACTTTCTGGTGGCCAACAGCAACGGGTCGCCTTAGCAAGGGCTTTAGTCAACCGTCCTACTGTTGTATTACTGGATGAACCTTTAGGGGCGTTAGATTTAAAACTACGTAAAGAGATGCAGGTTGAGTTATCAAATTTACACAAAGACTTGGGAGTGACCTTTGTGATGGTGACACACGACCAAGAAGAGGCATTGTCTTTGAGCGATCGCATTGCCGTGATGAACCAAGGCAAAATTGAACAAGTTGGCACTCCCAGCCAAATTTACGAACGTCCCCAGACATCCTTTGTTGCTGATTTTATTGGCGATACTAATTTATTTAGCGGTGAAATCGCCGAGGTAGACTCCTCTAATGTGCGAATTTCAACGAAAACAGGACTTTCAATTGTCATTAGCCGGGCTGAAGATACACCAACTGAATTATCACAAGCGGTGGTAGTTTGCGTGCGTCCAGAGAAAATACAGCTTTCACTTTATCCACCCAATTTGCCAGCTAACTGCTTTGAAGGACGGCTGATCAACGTTATGTATTTGGGCACACACGTTAATTATGTTATGGAATTAACAAATGGTATTAGCATCAATGTCTTACAACCTAATACTTTTGGAATTTTGCCAGACCGCGACACGCCTATCTACGCTTGGTGGGCAGAAAGTGATTGTTTAGCTATTACTCAATAACAATCTGCACGAAACCAAGAAACCAATCACTATATGGCGAGTAAAGGTGTAAAAGCTAGATTTAAGCTCCCGACAACAATTATAATTACCATGACTCGTGTAGATGCTAGCGATCGCATGAATACTCTTTTTACAGAAACCGCAGCTCCTATTACAGAGGTAAAAGAGACTAGCGATTTCACGGAACACGATCTAGCTGAACGTCAACAGCGTATCAATGAAGAACTATTTCAACGCATACATCAATTGATTGCAGAAGATGCAGATTAGACATCTCCGAAAATGAATGTAGAGACATAGCAGTGCTAAGTCTCTACAAGGATTCTGGATAACGCATATTTAATTTCTGGAGATGTCTATTGGAAATTAAACCACTACAGTACTCTGCTTAGGGAGTTACAGCAGTTTTCGATCAAACCCACCACAAAATAAATCCTAAAACAAAGCCCAGTGTTGCTTTCAGTACTTTTATCTGTGGCACGTTTGATTGCAATTTGCTGTAAGTTGCCATATATACCAAGTACTTACTCATTTTTTTGTAACATAAAATACAAGCAAAGCTTAGTTGCGTTTAGGACTTCCACCACTTTTTTGTGAGGCTGCACCAAATGTGTGAGATTTTTCAAATGGCATTCAAGTTTTGGATCATAGCCTTGGGGTGCTAACGCTATATACTCAGTATCCATCATGCTGAGGTTATGAATTTCAGCTAGGGTGTAATAGCGCAAATATTCCTTAAGTCTAAACTAAAGCTTACTAAAAGAATGAGGTTTTAATTTACCAAGTCATTGAGAATATACGAGATCCCATTCATTAATCTCCAAATTCTTAAACTTATAAATTGATTATTGCTGATTAGCCATGATTTGCATGTAATTAGTGCATGAAAGTTACAAAAGTATTCATCACGGAGTAGATAATGATTGCTACAAATGGTAAACGCAAAATTCGTTACGCAGTTGTTGGTTTAGGTTGGTTTGCCCAAGAAGCTGCCTTACCTTCCTTTGCCCACGCTGACAACTCAGAATTAGTGGCACTGGTTTCAGATGACCCTACTAAAAACGAAGAACTGAGCAAAAAGTATAGTATAGAGCATACTTACTCTTACGAGGAGTATGAGGACTGTCTAGCAAGTGGCGAGATTGATGCAGTTTATATTGCGCTGCCGAATCACTTGCATTGTGACTTCACTGTGCGGGCTGCTAATCAGGCAATTCATATATTATGTGAAAAGCCGATGGCAGTCACAGAAGAAGACTGTGAGGCAATGATTAAAGCTGCCAATGATAATAATGTGAAGCTGATGATTGCCTATCGCTTACATTTAGAAGAAGCCAATTTACAAGCTGTGGAAATTGTCCGCTCAAAGCAAATTGGTGAACCACGAATTTTCAACTCGATTTTTACTCAGCAAGTAGAAGGAGGCAATATTCGTTTACGAGATGTTACCGGTGGTGGAACACTCTATGATATTGGCATCTACTGCATTAATGCTGCACGTTATTTATTTCAAGATGAACCAATTGAAGTATTTGCTGTAGCTGCCAATAATGGAGAACAACGCTTCAGTGAAGTGGAAGAAATGGCTAGCGTCATCTTGCGTTTCCCGAATGAGCGATTGGCAACATTTACCTGTAGCTTTGGAGGTGCAAGTGTTTCAACCTATCAGATTATAGGTAATCAAGGTGATTTACGAGTAAAACCTGCATATCCTTGGCAGGGAGAAATCAAGCATTATCTGACAATTAATGGTGAAACTCAAGAGCGTACCTTTGAGGATCACGATCAACTAGCGGCTGAATTTACGTACTTCTCTGATTGTATTCTCGAAGATAAAGACCCAGAACCATCTGGGACAGAAGGCTTGATTGATGTTTCGATCATTCAAGCGCTTTACCAGTCAATTGAGACGCGTCAACCTGTGCAGATTCAAACTAGCGATCGCCATCAACGTCCAACATTGGATCAAACTATTGAGCGTCCTCCTAGTGACGAGAAGCCAGATTTGATTCATGCTGCTGCACCTTCTGGGCAATGATTACTAATACTGATTCTTGGTGAAGTTGCACAAAATCAAGCTTGGTGAGATAAAGAATGTACTAAGTGTATAATTATTGGATAATAGACACTTAGTACTAGTCATTTTGTAGCGATCGCTCAACAAAAATCTGACTTTTCACGGTATCTGGAAAACCTCTCTCTAAATCTCTCTCCTAAAAGGAGAGAGACTTTGAATTTTCCGCCTTCCCGCGACGAGTTGGGGGTTAGGTTCTTGGTGGACTTTTCCACATAATGTGAAAAGTCAGAACAAAAAATACTCGCTATTCACAACATAATATAAGGGCACAATATTATAGTTGTGCCCTTATATGTTTTTTATTCAATTAAAAACTGCTGTCTATGTCCAAATAAATATTAAGGATAAAGACCTCTGTCAGTCAGCGCCTGAGCCACTCTACCTACCCCCAGTGTGTAAGCTGCTAACCTTAAAGAAATTTGGCGCACCTCAGACTGGTGAATCACCTTACGGTAGGCTTGCACCATCAAATGCTCCATTTCGCGGTTGACGCGCTCCTCATCCCAAAATACGTAAGAAAGACCCTGCACCCACTCCAAATAACTGACTACTACACCGCCAGCATTGGCCAAAATATCGGGTAGCACTGTCACACCCCGCGCCTCTAATGCCAAGTTAGCCTCAAGAGTAACCGGGCCGTTAGCTGCTTCTGCGACAATCTGCGCCTGTACTTGATTCACATTTTCTTCAGTGATTTGGTTCTCCAAAGCTGCTGGTATTAAGACATCACAGGGTAAAGTTAATAAATCTGCATTGCTAATTGGTACAGATTGCGGGAAACCGACAATACTCTTGCGATTTTCAGCAGCGTAGACTTTCAACTTGGGAATATCAAGACCAACTTCGGAAAATATTCCTCCAGCACCAGTTGAAACAGCGATAATTTTCGCACCTGCTTCATATAGTAATTCTGCTGCGGCACAGCCGACGTTACCGAAACCCTGAATGGCTACTCGCACTCCTGCCAGAGATTTACCTTGATCTGCTAGGGCCTCACGGACAATAATCATCGTGCCACGTCCAGTTGCCATTTCTCGTCCCAAAGAACCACCAATAGAAAGGGGTTTCCCAGTTACAACTCCTGGTACAGCATGACCAACGTTTACAGAGTAGGTGTCCATCATCCAAGCCATTTCACGGGCAGAAGTACCCATATCTGGGGCAGGAATATCTACGGAAGGCCCAATATCTTTAATCAACTCGCTGATATAACGGCGGCTGATTCGCTCTAATTCGCCAACACTGTAGCGTTTGGGATCTATAGCAATGCCACCCTTTCCACCACCGTAGGGAATACCTAATAAGGCGCATTTCCAGGTCATCAACATTGCTAGAGCGGATACTTCGCGCAATGTCACAGCCGGATGGTAACGGATTCCGCCTTTATATGGGCCTAAGACATCAGAGTGCTGCACCCGGTGTCCAGCGAGAACTTGTATTTCCCCATTATCTAGTTTCACGGGAATGGAAACCGTGACAACCTTACGCGGGTGGCTGAGAATTTCTAGCAAACCCTGATTTAAATTTAATTCTTTAGCTGCCGCTTCTAAGTAACTACAGGCTTGGTCAAATGGGCATATATGCGCTGGAGAAGCAGGTTCTGGCAGCAGCAGAGATTTTGAAATCATAAAATTTTCTCCTAATCACGGTATCTTTACGAACCGGATATCATCTGTATTTAGCTTATCCTGTTTTTTGGGAAAATAGGAATTTTGTAGTTTTTGTTACAGTTTTATTTTTTATATTCTGCTAATGCCTGCAAAAGCAGGATAATTATATATCAAAAGCAAATACTTAAGTAAAACTTATATGTAATGTGGCTCAGATAGTTAAACTGACAAGTTTCTACTTTGCTAACGCGATCGCGGCATTCTGTCCCCCAAAGCCAAAACTGCAACATAGTACCTGCCTAATTTTGCTTAAACGTGCTGCTGTCACGATGTCTAAGTCAAACTCTGGCTGCTGCAATCCTACACAGGGTGGTAAGATTTGATGCTTTAATGCCATGAGAGAAAAAGCTACACCTAAAGCTCCAGATGCCCCTAGTGTATGACCTGTGCTTCCTTTAGTGGAACTAACTGCCACACCTTGGGGAAACAAACGCTGAATTACCATACTCTCTATCTGGTCATTTAGCTGGGTTGCTGTACCATGAGCATGAATGTAATCAATGTCACTTGGTGTCAGACAACTACGTTCTAAACATTGTTTGATAGCTGCGATCGCACTTTTACCTTCAGGTTCTGGTGAATTACCATGATATGCGTCGTTAGTTAAGCCGAAACCGAGAATTTCACCATACACTTTTGCTTGACGCTGTTTTGCTAACTCTGCTGATTCCAAGACAAACACAGCTGCGCCTTCACCCAACACTAAACCTTCCCGGTGTAAATCAAAGGGATAAGCCCCAGTTTTTGCCAAAGCACCCATCTGCTGAAACCCAGCTAAAGTTAGGGGTGTAATCGGTGCTTCCACTGCGCCTGCGATCGCCTGTTGACATTGCCCAGTTTGGATAAGCAAAGCTGCTTGGGCGATCGCCCAAATTCCAGTTGCACAAGCTGCCATCGGTGCTAAAAGTATACCTGATGCACCGATTTGCCTTGCAGCTGCGATCGCATTGATATGAGGCAATATATCTAACCAATTTTCAAAATCAGAAACGGGCAAATTTTCCACATCTTTATACATTTGCCGCGCCAGTCTCTCCCAAGATGCTTGATAAGAGCGACTTGATCCAATAACTACAGCACAATCAGCTAAGGGTGGAACTAAACCAGCATCTTGCAAAGCAGAAGAAACAACCATCTGAGTTAACATTGTCAACTCAGATGGTTGTTGAGCAATTAAACCTAGAGGAAGTGGTTTAAGTTCTGGAAATGGTTGATGTAACTTAATTCCAGATTTGCTTGCTAGCAAGTTTTGCCAGCTATCCTCTAAGCTTCCACCCAAGGCGGAAACAAGACCAATACCAGTGACAACAACCTTTGCCAATTTAGGAGTTAATAGTTAGGAGTTAGGAGTTGTATTATTTTCCGGCTGCCCCCTGCTCTCTTCCTCCTACTGCCCTGGTATTTTCAGATTTTCAGCACCCTGGGTAACTTTAGCCGAATCGATGCGATCGCCTTGCTTAATTTTGTTCACAACATCAAAGCCTTGAGTGACATTGCCAAACACGGCGTAGTTACCATCTAAGAACGCTAAATCTGCTAAAGCAATGTAAAACTGAGCAGAAGCGGAATCTGGTGCTTGCGATCGCGCCATCGCTACTGCACCCAGCTTATGGGGCAATACTACGGCTTGAGCAGTAGCATCAAATGGTTTATTGTAAGTCGGAGTATCGGAACCTTTCGCCTTAACTTCTAAAGGTATATAACGAGCATTTCCCGTTTTTGGATCAATATAGCTACCAGTTCCCAGTCTATCTGCCGGAACTTTCGGATCTTTGCTTTGGGGGTCGCCCCCTTGAACTACAAAGGGTTGGGGTTCGCGCACAACTCGATGGAAAGCCAAACCATCGTACACACCCTTTTGCACTAAATCTACGAAGTTGCCAGCTGTAATGGGGGCATCAGTGCCGTCTACTTCGATAGTAATCGGCGAACCTTTAACCGTTAGCACCACAGTAGCCTTGCCTTCGAGCCTTGGTAAATCTGTTATTCCAGGAATATCACTACTAGTTTGAGATACAGATGTTGCTTCAGTAGTTGTCTTGATTCCTGTCTCGTTTGTGGTCGAGGTAGCTGTAGAGGTTGGAGAAGATGCATTAGAAGCTACTTGCTGTGTTGAACATCCTCCCAACATCAAGGCACTGATGATCACAAGAGAAAGCAAAAATTGTGAAATTTTTAACCGCATTGCCTGTTACTGATTTAACCAGAGTATCTTATCGTTTTCGGGGGCATTGGGATTATGGGAGAGGTGACAGCTAACAGGTGATAAGGAATAATCTGTACACTGTAACCTCTACCCTCATCCTTCAAAGTCCTTCTAGCGAAACTTCTAAAAAGCGGGCTAACTTTGCGCCTTCTGTTTCCAACTCTGTTAAAGATATCGGTTGTCCAACCCGTGTTAAGGGTATATCTCGCCGACCCTTAATGCGTAGATAGAGGGCGCGACGGGGATTAAGACCTTCTTTGACGGTTATGATCACAGATTGCACATCTGCTATGCGGCTATTAATCTCAATTCGGCGATTTTTCCCAGGAAATCCCCAACGGAAGATTTTGATTGTCCCAGTTTCCTGATTAAATTCATTGTAACCGCCTCCCACGTCCCATAAAATTACTAGCCACAGATATGTGGCTAATAGCAAGCCAGCAGTGCCATATAACCCCATCACCAATCCTTGGGGGACAAATACCAGTTGAGTTGGATCGGAAACTATGAGTAAATTAACTTTTAAATAACTGGATACCCCAGCCAATAAAAAGCCGCTTGCTCCCAAGGTAACGATAGTTTGCCCACCAGTAGTTACTGAACCGACGAGAACCGAGAACGTTTTGATGCAGGAGGCGATCGCCTTTGTTAATCGTTGTTGATGTCGTCATTAAACTACCATTGCCCCGTGACCTACTTGCACACTAAATGTTTTTGCATTGAGTGGTGGCTCTGTGTGCATTTTACCAAACATTGTTGACAAAAACTCAACTGCGCCCCTGCGTGTCGCTGTTACCCATATAATTTGTTAGGGCACGCTACATAATTTTTTTACTCAGTGGCTCACAATTGTTTTTACCCTGCTCCTTTGCTCCTCCCTCCTTACCTCTTCTTGACTTCTTGGGAATTAAGTTACCTAGATACGTCCATTTGCATTAATTTTTTTGAGATTTCTGAGAAAACTTGTGTCAAATTGTAAAATTTCTGATATTTATATTATTTATAAGGTTCGTGTTTCAGAGCTACATTTGCTTCTGCGTATCAGGCAAAAACCCTGACTAATGTGATAAGTTAAGAATCATTAAGTTACCACAGGCTAGATTACTAGCCGATGGTACGTGTAATGGCATAAACAAAGAGAAATACTGATTTCACTAATCAGCAGGCTCTCAGAATCTCAGTTGCTTTGATGCTGTTGAGATTGTCAAAAAAAACGTTAGTTCCTCACGGCAGTCGGTTACACTGGCTCTCCGCACTGTCTTAGAAACGTTGCAATTTTAGTAAAAAAAGAGGATTTTAGTCCGATGACCATCGCAGTTGGACGCGCCCCTAGTAGAGGGTGGTTTGACGTATTAGACGACTGGCTCAAGCGCGATCGCTTCGTATTCGTAGGTTGGTCAGGGATACTACTGTTCCCCTGCGCCTTCCTAGCACTAGGCGGTTGGCTGACCGGTACAACCTTCGTCACCTCTTGGTACACCCACGGATTAGCCTCCTCGTACCTAGAAGGTGCTAACTTCTTGACAGTGGCAGTATCCACCCCCGCCGACAGCATGGGACATTCCCTATTGCTGTTGTGGGGCCCAGAAGCTCAAGGCGACCTCACCCGCTGGTTCCAATTGGGTGGTTTGTGGCCATTTGTCGCCTTACACGGAGCCTTCGGTTTGATTGGCTTCATGTTGCGCCAATTTGAAATTGCGCGTCTAGTAGGAATACGTCCTTACAACGCCCTCGCCTTCTCCGCTCCCATTGCAGTATTCGTCAGCGTATTTCTGATGTACCCCTTGGGACAATCAAGCTGGTTCTTTGCACCCAGCTTTGGTGTCGCAGCAATTTTCCGGTTCCTACTATTCCTGCAAGGGTTCCACAACTGGACACTCAACCCCTTCCACATGATGGGTGTTGCTGGTGTATTAGGTGGTGCATTATTGTGCGCCATTCACGGAGCCACAGTCGAAAACACCTTGTTTGAAGACGGTGATGGTGCTAACACCTTCCGCGCCTTCAATCCCACCCAGTCAGAAGAAACCTACTCAATGGTGACAGCAAACCGTTTCTGGTCACAGATTTTCGGTATTGCTTTCTCTAACAAGCGCTGGTTGCACTTCTTTATGTTGTTCGTGCCAGTCACAGGCTTGTGGATGAGCGCCGTCGGCATCGTCGGTTTAGCACTCAACCTGCGGGCTTATGATTTCGTTTCCCAAGAATTACGGGCGGCGGAAGACCCTGAGTTTGAAACCTTCTATACCAAAAACATTTTGCTGAACGAGGGTATCCGCGCTTGGATGGCTCCTCAAGATCAACCCCACGAACAATTTGTATTCCCTGAGGAGGTATTACCACGTGGTAACGCTCTCTAATAGACCAAATATATTAGGCGGCACTGGACGCGACCAAGAATCTACTGGCTTTGCCTGGTGGTCTGGTAATGCGCGTTTAATCAATCTATCTGGCAAACTCTTGGGCGCTCACGTTGCCCACGCTGGCTTGATTGTATTCTAGGGCTGGAGCGATGACTTTGTTTGAAGTCGCTCACTTCATTCCTGAAAAGCCCATGTACGAGCAGGGCTTGATCTTGTTACCTCACCTCGCCGCTCAGGGTTGGGGTGTTGGTGCTGGTGGTGAAGTCATCGACACCTTCCCCTACTTTGTTGTCGGTGTACTCCATCTTATTTCTTCAGCCGTTCTTGGTTTTGGCGGTATTTATCATGCCGTTCGTGGCCCAGAAACTTTAGAAGAATACTCTTCTTTCTTTGGTTACGACTGGAAAGACAAGAACAAGATGACCAACATCATCGGGTTCCACCTGATTATTTTGGGATGCGGTGCCTTGCTGTTGGTGCTGAAGGCAATGTTCTTTGGTGGTTTGTATGATACTTGGGCACCAGGCGGTGGTGATGTTCGTGTTATTACCAATCCGACATTGAACCCAGCCGTTATCTTCGGTTATGTAATCAAGTCTCCCTTTGGTGGCGAAGGCTGGATTGTCAGCGTCGATAACTTGGAAGATGTGGTCGGGGGTCATATCTGGATTGCCTTTATCTGTATCGCTGGCGGTATTTTCCACATTCTTACCAAGCCTTTTGCTTGGTCACGTCGTGCATCCATCTGGTCTGGTGAGGCTTACCTCTCCTACAGCTTGGGCGCTCTTTCCCTAATGGGCTTCATTGCCTCAATCTTTGTTTGGTTTAACAACACCGTTTATCCAAGCGAATTCTTTGGCCCTACCGGCCCAGAAGCTTCACAAGCTCAGGCTTTGACCTTCTTGATTCGTGACCAGCGCTTGGGTGCTAACGTTGGTTCTGCCCAAGGCCCCACTGGTCTAGGTAAATACCTGATGCGCTCTCCAACTGGTGAAATCATCTTCGGTGGTGAAACCATGCGCTTCTGGGATTTCCGTGGCCCTTGGTTGGAGCCTCTACGTGGCCCCAATGGTCTTGACTTGGAAAAAATCAAGAATGATATTCAGCCTTGGCAAGCTCGTCGCGCTGCTGAATACATGACTCACGCACCTTTGGGTTCTTTGAACTCTGTGGGTGGTGTGGCTACCGAGATTAACTCGTTCAACTATGTATCTCCTCGCGCTTGGTTGGCGACTTCTCACTTCGTACTAGGATTCTTCTTCCTAGTTGGTCACTTGTGGCACGCTGGTCGCGCACGGGCTGCTGCTGGTGGTTTTGAGAAAGGAATTAACCGTGAGACTGAGCCAGTGATGTTCATGGACGACCTAGATTAGGTTGTAAAGTTTATCTCATCACTGACAATTAAATAATTTAAAAGCTCTTGCGTAAAAGCAAGGGCTTTTTTTATAGGAAAATTAGTCATCTATTGATTAAAGTCAGCGACTCACCAAAGGAATTAATACTATGAGCGATTCCGATTTTATTGATGCTTTGCGATGGACATCTGAAGCTAAAGAAAAGTTACAAAATATTCCCTTTTTTGTCCGCTCTCAAGCTAAAGCCAGAATTGAACAACTAGCCCGTGAAGCAGGACAAGAGCTTGTTACTGCTAATTTGGTAGAACAGGCTAGGCTTGAGTTTGGACAATAAAAGATTCTGGAGGTCGTAACAATGACAGTCGCCAAAAATCGAGCAGACCGAGTAATGCTTCATAACATTAGCTGGGAACAGTTTGAAAATCTTCTAAAAGACTTGGGGGAGCATCGGGCAGTACGGTTAGCTTACGATCGCACTACCTTTTATGATCAGCTTCCCCCCACATTCATTGCTGCTAAAAAAGCCTTCTGGCTCACATCTCTGTAAACTGTATTCAAAGACTTCATTACCACATCACTAGAAGTTGAATTTGCTGTATTTTCTTCTTCCTTAGCTAGGGGGATTGCTCCTAATACATCTAGTACCATCTCATTAGTAGACGGCGCAATCACTACTAATGATGACTCTAGTGGCTCACTGTATTGCCAGAAAGAATCAATTTTTACGGAGTATTTGTTATTAGGAATTAACTGTTGAATTTCGGGCGTTTCTGTGGTATTGGGCTGAATCTTGGCACTACGTAATTGACGTAAATCGCTGATAATTTGCTCTTTGGTGCGTCCGCGTAATTGAAATAGTACAAAGGGGTCTTCACTGAAGCGATCGCCTAACTGATAGTACAATGCACCAATATGCTTACAGGGATTTGCTTTATCAGGACAAGAGCATTTACTCTGGACATCACCAAGGGTAAATGGAAATATCGAAAGACCATTAGCCGTGAAGACTTCTTCTATATTTTGTGGCATTTCTCCTGCTAGTAGCTTGGCAGCAAAAATTGCCCTTTGGGACATGGTTTCAATGACATAACCCCATTGTTCATCAGTAAATGGTTCAAGGGAAAGGGAAACTTTATAAGGTTCGATTTCACTACCTTGTACCCTAGCCAATACTTTTGCACCTTTAAATTCAATGCTCAGAACATTTCCTTGACGAGCATAATTTCTCGCGCGTTCTAAACGCTTTTTAAAGCGATAGGAATCTAGCAAATCTAGCCATTGTTGTGACCACCATTCTCGGCTTGCTTGTAATGTGTAATTAGTCATAATCGCATATTTAATCTAGTGGTTTATTTGGTTATTTAATCAGAGGGGTGAGAAACGAACCGCAAAGGGCGCAAAGGAAGAAAAGTTAAGAATGAGTTTACTCTGTAGTAGGTGGCTCTAACCCTAAATTCAAGAACTAAAGCCTTTACTACAAACTTATTCTGCATCATCGTCAATTACTGCACTGCGATCGAGTATTAGTAAGTTGCGAAGTTGGTCTGTATCTAATTCAGTCAACCATTCTTCACCAGCACCCACTACTTGTTCAGCCAGTTGTTTTTTACTTTCAATCATGTCATGAATTTTTTCTTCTAAAGTGCCAGTGCAGACAAATTTATGTACTTGCACATTCCGGGTTTGACCAATCCGAAATACTCTATCTGTGGCTTGATTTTCCACGGCTGGATTCCACCATCTATCAAAGTGGAATACATGATTTGCTCGTGTTAAATTCAGTCCTACTCCACCCGCTTTCAGAGAAAGAATCATAATCGGTGGCCCTTGAGGATCGTGTTGGAAACGGTCGATCATTTCCTCACGTTGTTTTTTGCTGGTGCTGCCATATAAAAAGAATATTTCTCGCCCAAGCTGTTTTTCTAAATAGGGTTTAAGTAACTTACCCCATTCAGCAAATTGTGTGAAAATTAAAGCTCTGTCGCCTTCTGCTAAAACTTCTTCTAACATTTCTTCTAGCCGCAGAAGTTTGGCTGAATTATGTTGATCTAATGTCGCTTGTTTCAAATATTGGGCTGGGTGATTGCAGATTTGTTTGAGTTTAATTAGTAAACCCAAAATCATCCCCCGCCGTTGCAATCCTTCCGCAGATTCTATCTCTACTAAAGATTGTTCTACAACTTGTTGATAAAGTGCAGCTTGTTCACCAGTCAGACCGCAAAATACGGTCATTTCTTGCTTATCTGGTAAGTCTTGAATGATGTCGCGATCGCTTTTCAATCGCCGCAGTATAAATGGTTGCACTAATGAACGTAATTGAGTCAAAGAAGCCGTATCGCCATACTTTTCAATTGGCATGGCAAACCGACGCTGGAAAAATTGCTTATTGCCTAAATAGCCAGGATTGAGGAAATCCAAAATAGACCAGAGTTCTTGCAGTCTATTTTCTACTGGTGTCCCCGTCAATGCAATGCGAAATGCTGCTTCTAATTCCCGGACTGCTTTTGACTGCTTCGCATCTGGATTTTTCACATTCTGGGCTTCATCTAAAACAATTATCTGCCAAGAGACACTTTGCAATGACTTGATATCTCGATGAAGAAGTGAATAGCTGGTAACAATTAAATCGTGCTTTTTCACTGCTTCTAAAAAAGCTTTTCCTTTTGGACGTTTGTCACCGTGATATTGCAAAATTTTCAGGCTTGGTGCAAATTTATTAACTTCCCTTTCCCAGTTACCTAAAACAGAAGTTGGACAAACTAGCAATGTTGGATTTTCTAGTGTATACTGTTCTTTAAGATGTAGCAAAAAAGCAATAAACTGCACGGTTTTACCGAGTCCCATGTCGTCTGCGAGACACGCGCCTAAACCCCAACGTTCTAAGAAGGATAGCCAAGCAGCACCACGTTCTTGATAAGGTCGCAACTGTCCTTTAAAGCCTGCTGGTGTCGGTAAAGGTGCGATCGCTTGATTATTGTTTAACGCCCCAATTAACTCTTGCAACGCCCCAGATGCCTCAAAGCTAACCACTGGTAATTTTTCAATTACCTGGGTATCTCCTGTACTAAAACGCAAGGCATCTTCCAAAGAAAGCGCCATTTGATCTTTGCGAGTGGTAAAAAAAGTTTGGGCTGTTTTGATATCTTGGGGTCGCAATTCCACCCACTCGCCGTTAATTTCTACTAGCGGACTATTTAAAGCCACAAGTTTATCAAATTCAGCTTTAGAAATAGTTTGTCCACCAATTGCCAATTGCCATTGGAAATTTAGTAGACTTTGCAATCCTAAACGTCCTTGCTTTTTCTTTGGGGTTTCGGCTGAAATTTTCAAACCCAAACGATTTGCCCATCCTTCACGGTTCGCTAAACTGGGAGGCAAAATTACTCCCAAACCACTGTCTTCCAACCGCCAAGCTACAGCTTTGATAAACTCATAAGCTTGCATAGGGGTGATCCGAGAAAATTGGGGATATTCGGTTTCAAAACTGGGTGCGATCGCAGGATACAATCGAGAAGCTACCCCCAAACCTCGCAAAAAGGTTTCCTGTGGTTGCTCAATTGTCCGATTTTCATAAACCAATCTTTCAACTGGATTGTTCCAAATAGTTGCTGCATCCACCACAAACTCAGGATCATCAGCCGCTTGCAGAAAATACGCCAATGTCCAATCTGTTTCGCCTGACTCTGGAGAACGCAGTTGAAAACAGGTACGAAATAGAGTTTTAATAGTTAATTGGTATTGTAGCGGCATAGTCCAAGCCTTTAGTGCCGCTTCTAATCGTTCTATTTCATTTGCATCTGCATTGACTGCATAAGATGAACTAGTTAAACTTAGCAACCACTGTCGCATCGCAGATGGTAAAGATGCGTAGGCACTGCCCGTCGTAGACATCGCTTTAGCTTCAATTGGAGGTTGAGAACTTACCATTTCTCGCACTTGGGCATCTATCGTACTGTTGAGAAATCCTAAAAGTAATTCTTGAGGTTCAATCGGAAAGTCCACGCAGAACGGCGATTGAGAAAACTCCTCTCCAGTCCCCAGTCCCTCCTGATACGTGCGACAAACCAACGGCATATCCGCAGAAAATTTTTCTAGCCGAGTTCCATCTACAGCGCTGTCTAGAAGTACTTGCCATCTAGCAGCAAATGCACCGTCTGATTGTCGGTCAATTGTTGGTAAAAACTTACAACGTGAGATTAAATCTAAACTCCATCGGGCAACTTGCGACCAAAAACGTAAATCTCCTCCTAAAAAGGCATCTTCACCTTTTGCAGCATTTAAAGGAATAGCAGCAAGAAATTTTACTGCTTCGCTAGGGTTAAGACAAAAACCTTCAACTCGCCACGGTTGCAAATATTGTGGGGAGTCTGTTTCTAGTCCCAAGCTGGCAGAATGGACGGGGAAAATTGCAGATGTTCCTTCTACATTATTTTCAGAGATATGAGTTGGTAGGGCAATTATTTGCGAATGCGTTGGTAATTTTATCTCAGTCGTACTGACGGGTTTACGTGTTCGTCCAGTAGTTGCGAACGCAACTTGAGGTTTCTGGATGAAGTTGGTAATCGCCATGTTCTGGGAAACCAACCACTCACTCAACTCAACTGATGTCATTGCCAATGGATGTAGGGGTATATCTCCAGATCCATTCGGCTCAAAATTACCTCGTAGCGATCGCCAAGTTTCCCCCCAAAGAAATAAACAACCATTTTGACTTTTTAGTAACCAATTACAGTGTAAAATCGCCATTTGCTAACTACTTATATTTTTCCAAAACTCAAGAATTAAAACCGCAGTTATTTTATTTTTTACATCTTATCAAGAAGATTTTCTAATTAAATTTTGCATATAATAAACATTTAAGTAAAGATTTCATATAAACATTATTGATAATGAATTTTCCTCTAATTAAAGCTTTAAAAAATGGAATATTAGTGGAACTAGATTATATGCATCCTCAAGAACAGGAGGTTGTAAGAGCATTACTCAATGTTGTAATTGTTGAAGGTAAAACTTATCCCCACAAGCAACCTCTATCTCAGGCAGAATTTACAGCTTACTGGTTGAGTAAGGATGCCTTTGTTGTTAGGTCATTTGTTCAGGACGCTACACATAAGCCAAAAAAAATATTAGGGGCGTTTTATCTAAAACCAAACTTCCCCGGTCGGTGTTGCCATATTTGCAACGCTGGTTTTATTGTACAACCTGAGTTACGCGGTCAGGGAATCGGGCGGTTCATGGGGGAAGCTATGCTCTTGATAGCAGCAAACTTGGGCTACGAAGCAGTAATGTTCAATTTGATCTTTGAAACTAATATACCTTCAATTACCCTTTGGCAATCGCTAGGATTTGAGATTATTGGGCGAATCCCGTATGCGGCGAAGCTGGGGGATGAACAAGTTGTAGATGCGCTGATGATGTATCGCACTTTGGAGATGTCTACTGTTGACGGTTGACGGTTAACAGTCATCAGTCAACAGTCATCAGTTATCTTTCTATGTACTAGAAGTCAGTCATAGTGCATAAATGTTAGGATTGCCACAGAAAGAGATAGCGAAAGAGAAGGAAAAAAAACTGAATGGCAGAAGTTGATAAGTCAATATCCTTCGATGGAAGGGATATTCGACTGAAAGTAGGCTTACTAGCTCCCCAGGCTGGTGGGTCGGTTTTGATAGAATCAGGGGATACATCCGTTTTAGTGACGGCTACGCGATCACAGGCCAGAGAAGGCATTGATTTTCTTCCACTTACAGTAGATTACGAAGAAAGGCTATATGCCGCTGGTAGGATTCCCGGAGGGATCATGCGCCGAGAAGGTCGTCCACCAGAAAAAACAATTCTCACCAGCCGTCTTATAGACCGCCCCATGCGTCCCCTGTTCCCTTCATGGCTACGGGATGACCTGCAAATTATTGCCTTAACGCTGTCGATGGATGAGTTAGTTCCACCCGATGTGTTAGCAGTTACAGGCGCTTCCATTGCTACCCTGATTGCCCAAATTCCTTTTAATGGGCCAATGGCAGCAGTTCGCGTTGGTTTAGTGGGAGATGATTTCATTATTAACCCCACTTATGCAGAAACTGAAGCTGGAGACTTGGATCTGGTAGTAGCTGGTTCACCATACGGCGTAATCATGGTGGAGGCGGGAGCCAATCAGTTGCCAGAGCGAGATATTATCGAGGCGATTGATTTTGGCTATGAAGCAGTGCGGGACTTAATCAAAGCACAGCAAGATTTAATCGCAGAACTGGGTTTGGTAATAGTGCAAGAAGCACCAGCAGAGGTAGACCAGACTCTGGAAAATTATATCCGCGATCGCGCTAGCGGTGAGATTAAGAAAATCTTGGCTCAATTTAGTTTCACCAAACCCGAACGCGATGCCGCTTTAGATGTCGTCAAGGATGAAATAGCCGCGACGATTACCGAACTGCCAGAAGAAGACCCAATTCGAGTTGCCGCAACTGCGAATAAGAAGGCACTTGGTAACACTTTTAAAGATATTACCAAACACTTCATGCGGCGGCAAATCATCGAAGATAACGTCCGTGTTGATGGTCGTAAACTCGATCAAGTGCGTCCCGTTTCTTGTTTAGTTGGTGTCTTACCAAAGCGAGTCCACGGCAGTGGTTTATTTAACCGAGAACTAACTCAGGTATTATCGGCTTGTACCCTGGGTACACCGGGAGATGCCCAAAACCTCAACGATGATATGCAGCTAGATCAGCACAAGCGTTACCTGCATCATTACAACTTCCCGCCGTTCTCAGTCGGAGAAACCAAGCCAATGCGTTCTCCAGGAAGGCGCGAAATTGGTCACGGGGCATTAGCAGAACGAGCGCTATTACCTGTGCTACCGTCAAAGGAAGATTTTCCCTACGTGATTCGGATTGTATCGGAAGTACTTTCCTCCAACGGTTCCACCTCAATGGGTTCAGTCTGCGGTTCCACCCTCGCCCTGATGGATGCTGGTGTACCAATTCTCAAACCCGTTAGTGGTGCAGCAATGGGTCTGATTAAGGATGGGGACGAAGTGCGAATCCTCACCGATATTCAGGGGATTGAAGACTTTTTGGGCGACATGGACTTCAAAGTTGCCGGGACGGATACCGGGATAACCGCCTTGCAAATGGATATGAAAATCTCCGGTTTGTCATTGGAGGTTATTTCCCAAGCCGTTCACCAAGCCAAAGCAGCCCGGTTGCACATTCTGGAGAAAATGCTCGCCTGCATTGACACGCCGAGGATTGAAACCTCACCTTATGCCCCACGTCTGTTAACAATCAAGATTGATTCAGACATGATTGGTCTGGTTATCGGGCCTGGAGGCAAGACGATTAAGGGAATTACAGAGGAAACTGGTGCAAAAATTGACATCGAAGATGATGGCACCGTGACAATTTCTGCTGTGGATGAGAACAAGGCGAAGAGAGCCAGAAATATTATCCAAGGCATGACCCGCAAGCTGCACGAAGGGGATGTCTACGCCGGACGCATTACTCGGATTATACCGATAGGTGCATTTGTGGAATTTCTGCCTGGGAAAGAGGGGATGATCCACATTTCACAACTAGCTGACTACCGAGTTGGCAAAGTTGAGGATGAAGTCGCAGTGGGCGACGAAGTGATTATCAAAGTGCGCGAAATTGATAACAAAGGTCGGATTAATCTTACCCGCTTGGGTATCCACCCAGATCAAGCAACAGCAGCAAGGGAAGCTGCGGCGGTGAATCGGTAACTCGATTTGGGATTTTAGATTAGATTAAATCTAAAATCCGCGATGCCTATCGTGAAGGCATCGCCGTATGCTTCTCTAATTAATTGCACGACATTTATCACAAACAGCAATTGAAATATAATTAATAAAACTTTAGTTTTGATAATCCTTGTTTTGAGCGATGAATTACTCACTACAAACTAGGATTTTATTTTATGTTTAATTATGCCAAGTAAGGGCAGTTAATGAATTTTTCCTACAGCTTTGATCCATTTGTTATGGCTAAATACGAATTAGATAAAACTAGAATTACTTAGAGATAAATCTTCATTTTGTAGATTGTTGTAAATGTCAATTTAAGTAACACCATGAACAATTTTCACTCTACTTATCCGCCAAAACTTGATAGTTGCACTAACCAAGCTATCCTCGATTACTTTGAGAATGCTTGGCAACTGGAAGATATGTTGTTGAAAAGTCTGGTGGGGGAAGATACATTTTATATAAATCCCGACCCGTTGAGAAATCCACTAATTTTTTATCTAGGACATTCGGCTGTATTCTACATCAATAAATTAATTCAGGTAGGATTATTAGAAAAACGCCTCAATTCTGACTATGAAATCCTATTTGAAATTGGCGTTGATCCAGAAATACCAGAAGAGTTGAATGAAGCGATCGCTCATCTAGAATGGCCGCAAGTTGCCCAGGCTTGGGAGTATCGAAAACAAGCGTATTCTGTAATTTCTGAACTAATTCAAATTACCCCAATTACTCTGCCAATTCATCCCACTCATCCCCTTTGGGCTTTAATCATGGGGATTGAACACCAGCGTATTCATATTGAAACTTCTTCGATGTTAATTCGCCAACTGCCGATTGAGAGAGTGAAACGTCCCCAAAACTGGCAATATGCCCCTTTTAATGGTTACACTCCTGAGAACGAGATGATAGAAGTTGCTGGTGGGGTAGTAAAACTCGGAAAAAGCTTTGATGATTCGACTTATGGATGGGATATTGATTATGGCGATCGCACTGTTGAAGTTGCACCCTTTTTCGCCAGTAAATATCTGATAACTAATGCCGATTTTCTTTATTTTATGAAAGCTGGCGGCTACGAAAATCAAGGAAATTGGGAGGAAGAATCTTGGAATTGGAAAACTCGATACAACATTCAATGTCCCAAATTTTGGTTACATGAAAATGGTAGCTATAAATATCGAGCTATGTTTGATGAAATAGATTTACCTTTAGATTGGCCTGTAGAAGTCAATCATTATGAAGCAATGGCTTATTGTCGTTGGCAAGTAAAAGATACTCGCTTAATGAGCGAATCAGAATACCATTTAGCAACTTACGGTAATAGTTTATTAGATGATGTAGAAAATTACAATCTCAATTTCAAATTTGGCTCACCTAGTCCAGTTGGGATGTTAAAAACAGCCAAAAGTTATTCTGGATTGTACGATTTGCGTGGAAATGTTTGGGAATGGTTGAGTGATAACTTAAACCCTCTGACAGGGTATAAACCTCATTATCTTTATGAAGATAATTCTGCCATCTTTTTTGATGATAAACATCAGATGATGTTAGGAGGATGCTGGATAACTAATGGTACAGAAGCTTTAAAATATTACCGCAATTGGTTTCGTCCCAATTTTTATCAGCACGCTGGTTTTCGGATTGTTCAAGATATGAAAGATTAACAGAGTATGCTTTAGTCACATACTACAAATTTGCAGAGATGCAAAAATTTTTAATTTATATTCTGATATCAAATTTTATCTAATTGTTCAATTTACAGCCTGAGCAATAAATTTGCTATTCAAGAATAGTTAGCGGTTTTCTAAAGATTCCAAGAAGAATTTGCTAAATAGCTGTACATTATTAATGATACTATAGAGGGTTTATAAAAAAATACAGCTTTCATTGAAAACTGTCAGTTTAGCACTACTACTTTAATGATAGAATTTTTGTTACTCCAGGATTTTTAGTGATTATAAATCCCGAACATAACACAGCCAATAATCCAATTTAGATTGGATTATGCGAACTTGCTTTACCTTTTAATTACAATCTGGAAAAAGACATGAAATTATGAAAATTGGATTAGTAAAACTTCCTCAACTAAAAATCCTAGATACTGAAGGCACTAACTGGACGCAACAAAACCAATATTCTTTAGGCGATCGCCTTCTCAATGGATGTAAAGAAACATTATTCAATCAATTAGTTTAATGGAAAATAAAAATACTTTGCATTTAAAAGGAATAATGCTGCTCATCCTTGTTAATGTAATTAGCGCTACAACTTTTCCATTAACTAAAGACATCGTTACTGACCTTTCGCCAAGTACATTGATTGCCAGCCGTTTTGTCATAGCAGCAGGGGTTTTTACCTTAAATTTACGTAATCTTAATGCACTTTTAGTCCGTGATGGTATATTACTAGGGCTTTTGCTTTTCTTTTTCTTAGCTATAGAAACAATTGCACTCAAGACTATACCAGCGAACCGGGCGGCATTCATTGGCAGTTTGAACGCCCTCATCGTCCCTCTGCTGGGATGGCTGAGTGGTCAGCGCGTACCTTTGAAAACTTTCCTAGCTGCTGGAGTAGCTGTGATTGGTATTGGTGTGATGTTTTGGGAAGGGGGAGAACTAGCTATTGGCGATTTATTGATGTTCGTGGATGCTTTTGTCTATGCAGGCTACATACTTTTCCTAGAGCGAGTCGCCTCTCGTCACCCCACTTTAACGCTCACTAGTGTTCAACTTTTGTTCATTGCAACGATAGGGGTACTCTGGAGTAACACACAAATCTTTAACCAATTTGAGGTAATTCGCCAGCACTGGGGAGCGATTTTTTACTTAGGGCTGTTGGCGACTGCTGCTGTTATCTGGCTTCAAACAATGGCACAGCAATGGGTTTCATCTGACGAAGCTGCTTTACTTTTTACACTTGAGCCATTGTTCGCCACAATTTTCTCGTTTTGGCTACTTGGCGAACATCTGGGAATACGCGGTCTAATTGGCGCGATTCTTGTCTTAGTTGCTCTGGTTCTAAGTCAAAGCTCTCAAAAGATTGAGCCGGAAGCAAAAGTTGAGGTACAGAGTAGTTAACGGACTCTTAGCTCGAAAGTGAAATCTAACTAAGCCAAGTTTAAAACTTGGAAGCTGCAAGAAATTTAAATCCAATGGATCTTTATCTATGACTACAATAGAGTCGATTTCAGCTGTCAAACTCAATTCTCATATCACGATTCAGGAAACAGCAAAAGGACGAGGAGTTTTTGCTAGCAAAAAATTTGCCCAAGGGGAAACTGTTGTTGTGGGTATCCCAATTGAAGAAGTTCCCGAACGAACAATTTATTCCTTTCAGATGGATTTTAATTTGTATGTCAACCTAGACGAGCCTGCTGTCGTCATTAACCATTCTTGCTCCCCAAATACTGGGGTAAGAAACAACCAGTTTGGAGGATATGACTTTGTTGCTTTGGGTGATATCGAAGCAGATGAGGAGATTACCTGGGACTACGAAACCACTGAATATGAATCAATTGCTGTTTCCCGGTGCTTGTGCGGATCTCTATCTTGTCGGGGGAAAACATTAGGATTCAAATTCCGCGAACAAATGTTGCGCGATCGCTACAGAGAGTACATTGCAGATTATCTCAAAACTCAAAGCAAATGATGTTTATACATCTCCAGAAATTAAATATGCTGTAACCATAACCCTTGTTTTGACGTAGCAGTGCTAAGTCAAAAAATGATTTTGCATAATACCAAAATCTTTGTAGAGACGTAGCAGTGCTACGTCTCTACATCCAGATTCATACTTTAATTCAGCAACGCCCGTCAAAACAATTCTTTTTTTTTAGAGATGTCTAATGTTATTGTTTTGCTTAAGCCTTTTTCAACCAGCTAAACATAGCGCGTAAATCTTTACCAACTTCTTCAATTTTGTGTTCAGATTCTTTACGACGCATGGCGGTAAATCCTGGTTTACCAGCTTGGTTTTCTAGAACGAATTCTCGTGCAAATTGTCCAGATTGAATTTCGCTGAGAATCTTTTGCATTTCAGCTTTGGTTTGTTCGGTAACAATTCTTGGGCCACGGGTATAATCGCCATATTCGGCTGTGTTAGAAATGCTGTCGCGCATTTTGGCTAAACCACCTTCTACAACCAAGTCAACAATCAGCTTGACTTCATGCAGACATTCAAAATAAGCCAATTCTGGTTGATAACCAGCTTCTACTAAAGTTTCAAATCCGGCTTTGATTAAAGCACTCAAACCACCGCACAATACGGCTTGTTCGCCAAATAAATCGGTTTCGGTTTCTTCGCGGAAAGTCGTTTCAAGAACACCGGCGCGAGTACCACCGATACCTTTAGCATAAGACATGGCGCGATCGCGTGCCTGACCACTCGCATCTTGATAAACTGCAAACAGCGCTGGTACGCCTTCCCCACCTTCATAAGTCCGCCGTACCAAATGCCCTGGCCCTTTTGGTGCTACCATCACCACATCGACGTTAGCCGGTGGTACAACTTGTCCAAAGTGAATATTGAAACCGTGGGCAAAAGCTAACACATTCCCTTCTTCTAGATTGGGTTCAATTTCGTTTTTGTAAATCGTTTTTTGGACTTCATCGGGTAACAAAATCATGATGAAGTCAGCAGCATTGGCAGCGTCTGCAACATTCTTCACAGTTAACCCAGCAGCTTCAGCTTTTGCTACTGACTTACTACCCGGATATAGTCCCACAATCACATTCAAACCACTATCTTTGAGATTGAGAGCGTGGGCATGACCTTGAGAACCATAGCCGATGATAGCAATAGTTTTTCCAGCCAAAAGGTCTAAATTGGCATCTTCGTCATAATACATCCGGGCCATAGAAGCATCTCCTGTCAGCAAGCATTGTCATTTATTGGCAGGCTTACGATTGTACCTCAAATTGAGTAACCACAGATTAACTGTGAGACATTGAATTTATTCCTTTGAACTCAGGAGATGGGGAGATGAGAGGACAAGGAGAATAGACATCTGATGAAATTAATTATGCGTTCACTGAAACCCTTGTAGAGACGTAGCACTGCTACGTCTTTATCAGAGATGTCTAATAACAAATGACAAATTCTGTTACATAAATTGCAACAATACAGGCTTTAAGTTTTTCATCAGCAATACTGGGGTTAACTTCATCTATCTGGGGGTAGATTATGTATACTTCGATTAAATTGCCTCGCACATCTGCTTTGTTTATAAGTGCGTTATTGGGAGGGGTGATTTTCACCAGTTGCGCCTCTTCGGATCGATCAACAAATCAGTCTGCACCTCAAATTGCAGCCAATGGCGCGGTAAATCAATTAACTGCTCGTGAAAACAGTATTTCCCAAAAGGCGGAAACTGCTTCATCAATAGTTCGTTCTCGTCCTCAACTCATCAAAAAGGCAGCAATCTCTTTGACTGTCAACTCTGTAGATAAGACTGTTGATGCTGTTTCGCAAATTATCAATCAACAGCAAGGGGATTTAATCGGGTTGAAACAACAACAACCCAAAAGTGACAACCCGCGTCACACAGCAACAATACAATTACGGGTAGCAGAGAACTTGCTAGAACCTACCTTAGAAAAACTAGCTAAATTGGGCACTGTCGAGAGTCGTAATATCACTGCCGAAGATGTAGGCGATCGCTTGGTAGATTTCCAAGCCAGACTAACCAATTTGCAAAAGACTGAAGCCAATTTGCAAAAAATTATGGATCGGGCTGGTTCTATTAGAGATGTGCTTAGTGTTGCCCAAGAACTAAGTAATGTCCGAGAAACCATAGAACAAATTAATGCCCAACTCAAAAGCCTACAAAATCAAGTTGCTTATTCCACTATTACGCTGAATTTACAAGCAGCAGTTTCTAGCACCAGTTCACAACCTGCCTTTGGTTTGCAAGTTCAGGAGACTTGGAATAAATCTACTCACTCCCTTAGTTCATTTTCCGTTGGCTTACTCAAGCTGGGTATTTGGTTAATTGTTTATAGTCCCTATTTGTTAATTTTTGCTGCCCTTGTTTATGGCTTTAACCGTTGGCGGCGAACTCATTCACCACGTTTAACACAAGCACCAGAATCAACTACTTCTGAGTGAGATTGCATAAATCCTACATTTATGGTTGATGAATTTACATAAGCAAAAAGTAATTCAAATATTGCCAAATCTTATTATTTGAGCATCCATCTTGAAAAGTTCTGATTACTTAAATCATTCTTCAAATGTAAACACCAATACAAAATATGTGATGACAATTTTGATACAAATTTGTTAAGAATAGTTAAAATAGTCGGCATACACGATAATATTTCTTATGGTAAATTCACTTGACAATAATCCACCCCATCAAGTAGTTATCGTTGGTGGTGGCTTTGGTGGACTTTATGCAGCTAAAACACTCGCTAAGGCGGCAGTAAAAGTTACTCTGATTGATAAACGTAACTTTCACCTATTCCAACCTCTCCTATATCAAGTCGCCACAGGTGCGCTGTCTCCTGCGGATATCTCCTCACCGTTGCGTTCTGTCCTCAGCAAAAGCAAGAATACGAAAGTGCTGTTGGGAGAGGTGAATAATATTGATCCAGAAGCAAAACAAGTGATTGTGGGCGACGAAGCAATAGCTTACGATACGTTAATTGTTGCCACAGGTGCGAAGCATTCCTACTTTGGCAAAGATAACTGGGAAGAATTCGCCCCAGGCTTGAAAACTGTAGAAGATGCGATAGAAATGCGTAGCCGGATTTTTTCAGCGTTTGAAGCCGCAGAAAAAGAAACTGATCCAGAAAAACGCCGTGCTTGGTTAACCTTTGTAATTGTGGGTGGTGGCCCTACTGGTGTAGAGTTAGCAGGTGCGATCGCAGAATTAGCAAATCAAACCCTCAAAGAAGACTTCCGCAACATCGACACCTCAGAAGCCAAGATTTTGTTATTAGAAGGGCTGGATCGCATTTTGCCACCCTTTGCACCAGAGTTATCACAAGAAGCAGAAGCATCCCTGACGCGCTTGGGGGTGGTTGTGCAGACAAAAACACTGGTAACAAATATTGAAGATGATGTAGTTACCCTCAAACAAGGCGATGAAGTTAAAGAAATTGCCGCAAAAACGGTATTATGGGCAGCAGGTGTAAAAGCATCAGCAATGGGCAAAGTGCTAGCAGAACGCACAGGTGCTGAATGCGATCGCGCTGGACGGATTATCGTTGAACCTGACTTGAGTATTAAGGGACATCCCAATATTTTTGTAGTTGGCGACTTAGCAAATTTTTCTCATCAAAATGGTAAACCCCTACCCGGTGTTGCACCTGTAGCGAAGCAAGAAGGTGAATATGTAGCAGCATTAGTCCAAAACAGGCTTGCAGGTAAAAATTTGCCACCCTTTGCTTATACCGATCATGGTAGTTTAGCAATGATTGGGCACAATTCTGCTGTGGTAGATTTGGGCTTTATCAAGCTGAAAGGTTTCGTTGCATGGCTGTTTTGGCTAGTGATTCACATCTACTTCTTAATTGAATTTGACAACAAATTAGTAGTAATGATTCAGTGGGCATGGAACTACTTCACTCGGAATCGCGGAGCAAGATTAATTACAGGAAAAGAAACCCTCACGGAGTTTGTAATTAGCGATCGCAAGAATTATTCAGCCGATAATAAACAGCCGATAAATGTCTAAATTGGGAATTGGGAATTGGGTATGGGGCATTGGGCATGGGAGAAAGAACTCTTATAACTCCAAATTCCTAACTCCTAACTCTACACTCCCCACTCCCCGCCCTCATAAATTAGCAGTAAGCTATTTGAGGGCGTTTTTCATAATCTACATAATGGCAACTATTAACGACAACTACCTGAAGCTGAAAGCGGGTTATCTGTTTCCAGAAATTGCTCGGCGGGTGAATGTCTTTGCAGAAGCGAATCCTGATGCTAAAATCATTCGGCTGGGCATTGGCGATGTTACCGAACCTCTGCCAGAGGCTTGCCGTACAGCGATGATTAAAGCTGTGGAAGAAATGGGCGATCGCAATACCTTTAAAGGCTACGGGCCAGAGCAAGGCTATGCTTGGTTGCGGGAGAAAATTGCAACTCAAGATTTCCAAGCACGGGGAGCTGATATAGATGCATCCGAAATCTTTATCTCCGATGGTTCCAAGTGCGACACGGGCAACATTCTGGAAATCTTTGGACATGACAACATCATCGCCGTTACTGACCCCGTTTACCCTGTGTATGTAGACACTAACGTAATGGTGGGAAATACTGGAGATGCCAACGATAAAGGCGAGTTTGAGGGTTTAGTTTATCTACCAATTACGGCTGATAACAACTTCACCGCAGAGATTCCCTCAAAGAAAGTCGATTTAATTTATCTCTGCTTTCCCAATAACCCCACTGGCGCAACTGCTACTAAGGAATACCTCAAAGCATGGGTGGACTATGCCAAAGCTAATAACTCGATTATTTTCTTTGATGCAGCCTACGAAGCTTACATTACCGATCCGTCGCTTCCTCACTCAATTTATGAAATTGAAGGTGCAAGAGATGTTGCGATCGAATTTCGGTCTTTTTCCAAAAACGCAGGTTTTACAGGAACTCGTTGCGCCTTAACTGTAGTACCGAAGACACTCACAGCAAAAGCCGCCGATGGTTCCGATGTCGAACTATGGAAACTTTGGAATCGTCGCCAGTCTACCAAATTCAACGGTGTTTCTTACATCGTCCAACGGGGAGCCGAAGCGGTTTACTCTGAAGAAGGACAGGCACAAATCAAAGGATTGGTGAATTTCTATCTAGAAAACGCCAAAATTATCCGTGATAAACTCACAGCCGCCGGATTATCAGTTTATGGTGGCGTGAATGCACCTTACGTTTGGGTGAAAACGCCTAATGGTTTATCCAGTTGGGAATTCTTTGATAAATTGTTGCAAACCGTGAACGTTGTGGGAACACCCGGTTCTGGCTTTGGTGCTGCGGGTGAAGGTTACTTCCGCATTTCAGCGTTTAACAGCCGGGAGAATGTCGAAGAGGCAATGAAGCGGATTGCAGAGAAGTTTAAAGTGTAAGCGATCGCTTTTGTTAAACTCAATCTATTAGTCTAAAGGTTACGGTGGGCTATATTATCCACCGCAACCTAACAGATAATTATTTAAACTCAGATTACTCATATTCTGGTTATGACTGCTGCCATCCCTGTTTTCAAACCTGTTAGCCAGATGCAGTTAGCACCTGGTAGCACAGTGACAATTCCAGATGTTAGCTGGGAAGAATTTGAATCTATTTTACAAGAATTGGGAGAAAAAAGAACTACACGAATTGCCTACAGCCAGAGTGTTTTAGAAATTATGGCTCCTTTACCAGAACATGAAATACCTAAAGATTTAATTTCTGATATTGTCAAAATATTGTTGAAGGCTAAAGATATCAGATACCAACCTTTTGGTTCTACTACCTTTAAACGGCAAGGTGTAGCAGGAGTTGAACCTGATGCTTGCTTTTATATTCAAAATTATCAACAAATGATTGGCCATCGTCGCTTGCAAGCTGATGATCCGCCGCCAGATTTAGCGATTGAGACTGATGTCACATCCAAAACTACTCTCGATGCTTATGAAGCCATTGGAGTCCCAGAATTATGGGTTTACGACAGTGGAAACCTTTCTATTTATTTGTTAAGAGATGGAAAATATATAAAATCTAATACCAGTCCTAATTTTAAGGATATAGCTATTACTCAGATTATCCCTGCTGCCGTAGAACGTAGTTGGCAAGTAGGAAGTTTTCAAGCTTTGGAAGAATTTGAAGCGATGATTTAGTAACTGCTACCGCATCACTGCTGTGGATACTAGTACCGCAAGGCGGAAGTCAAAAATCAAAAGTCAAAAGTCAAAACGAATACAGCATAAGCGTTTTGTTGATTTGGAATGGGTTGTTTATTTCCGCCGCGCTGTACTAATATCGTACAGTATACCCTTGACTTAACTTACCCACAATTTTGGCATCTGCGATCGCCTTCACGTTGTGCTAGAATCACTTTTTTCTTCTTCCCCATCATCAGGTAAATCAATTTTTGGCTCAACTTTTGCTCGTCCATAATTAGCCAAAGTCACCCCTTCTTCTAAATCTACAGCAGAGTATTTACTCAACCCAATACGTTGTGCAGAGTAAATTCCTGAATGACCTGAAAATAAATAACTCACTATACAGCCAATACCAATAAATAGCCCCGATTCCAGACCAAATAATTCAATTCCCATTAAGGTAGATGCCAATGGTGTATTTGCTGCACCCGCAAATACACCCACAAATCCCATTCCTGCTAAGAGTGGTGCAGGTAATGCTAAAAGTAGCGATAAAGCATTACCTAAAGTCGCACCAATAAAAAACAAAGGTGTCACTTCCCCACCTTTAAAACCTGCTCCTAAAGTTAAAGCAGTCATACCCAATTTGGCAGCAAAATCCCAAGGAGGTAGCTGAGTATAGAAAGAATCAACAATAGTAGGTATACCAAGCCCAATGTATTTAGTCGTACCACTCAACCCCACAATTGCTGCTATTATCGCACCGCCTATCAAAGGACGGATTGGAGGATAAAATATTTTTGCTTTAAAGAAGTGGCTAATTTGGTGAGTTAATTTAGCAAAGAATCTTGCGACAATTCCAAAAATTGCACCTGCGATAATGGCAGAAATCAATCCCCAAATTGTGAGCGTCGGTATAGAGGGAGCGTGTCGATATGCTGTATGATGTAAACCCAATAGTAAGGTTACTTGATTTCCAACGATCGCAGCAATTAAAGAAGGAAAAAGAGCGTCGTAATGGATTTTACCAATCGTTAAAACTTCCAAACCAAATACAGTTCCAGCTAAGGGAGTACCGAAAACTGAAGCAAATCCTCCACTGATACCTGCTGTTAAGACAATTCGCCGATTAGCCCCTTGAAAATGCAATATTTTAGTTAGCTGGTCTGCCAAAGAAGCACCCATTTGTAATGCTGTACCTTCACGACCGGCTGAACCACCAAATAAATGCGTCAGGTCTGTTCCTAGTAAAACTAGAGGAGCCATACGAAAGGGAATAACCTTTTTAGGGTTATGAATTTCTTCTAGTAAAAGGTTATTTCCAGCTTCTACAGTCCGACCAAATTGATGATAAATCCAACCACTTAAAAAGCCACCGAAGGGAAGCAAGGCGATAATCCAGCGATGTGATTCTCGCCAATCAGTTGCCCATTCTAATGATGCTAAAAGAGCCGCAGAAGCTGTTCCAGCAAAAATGCCAACCACAAAGGAAATGGGCAACCATTTAATTAGGTGGGGTAATGCAATAAACGGTTCAAATTTACGAAGTAAAATCCACAATACATTGGCTAGCATTCCATGACTCCTTGAGGTGCGATTTGTAGACAGATACTTTCTACAGGTGAGTCAGGTAATGCATTTAGCCAAGCCCTACTCTCCCGCAGTCAGCGAAGAAAGTAGGAGCCATCAGCCTTACAGTGATAAATTTTAGGACTGAAAAGGCGGTTTCGGCGAGCTCCATCGCCATTGATTTGATTTAAATCAAGGATACCATTTTTGCTTTTCAATATTTGTTTCTTTGAGAAACTAACAATAATACAACTGCCAACGCAAACAAGCTCTCAGCGATAAATGTCGCCTCTGCTCCCAGTGTTTGCCATAATCTACCAGCTAGCAAACTGGTATTTGCCTGGATAAAGAATTTACTCCTACAGATAGATGTATTTTTGGTATCTATAAATATAAATCTAACTTTGTGGCACTGGGTAAACTAGCGATCGTCCTTTTTAAAATCTTTATAGCCGTTTCTGCCGCCTTTTGCAGTGCCCCTTCTTGAGGACAATAAAATTAAACTGTACTTATCAGAAGTACAACGTTAGTCATCAACATTACAATGTTTCTTCTTAAGATTACAACGCTGGTCATCAACCTTACAGTGTTTCTTCTTAACATTACAAGGCTGGTCATCAACATTACAATGTTTCTCCTTAACATTACAACGTTGGTCATTAACATTACAATGTTTCTCCTTAAGATTACAACATTAATAAGAAATGTTGTAATTTTAGTTACCAGCATTACAACTTATGACTGGACGGCAATTTGAAAAGGAGGATCGTAAAAACCTGCGATCGCACCTACTCAACCACTCTAAAATTAGATTACCTCACCAAACAACAACCTCAAGATGATCAGAGAATTTCAGTCACCATTTTTTGATACACAGTAATGGTCGTCGAACTGTTGTTGCAGTTCATTCTGGTGAAATAATTGGTTCTGGTTTGTTAGCACAGATACTCCGTGACTGTCAAATCAGCCGTGATGAATTCCGGGAACTATTGTAAAAATTGGTAAAACTTACCCTTCTGGTGTCATTGATTCTTTTATATATATAGTCTGAGATTATTTGATTTTTTCTTTCACCAGAGCTACTACAATTACTATTGATGCTAGATAATGGGAAAGCTTTGACATTTTCTTGCCATTCTAGCCCGGAAACAATAACTAAGACTTATGCGAACTCACTATTGCGGCGAACTCCGAAAAGAACATATTGGAGAAACTGTTACCTTTTACGGATGGGTAGACCGTCGCCGCGATCACGGTGGTGTGATATTTTTAGATTTACGCGATCGCTCTGGAATTGTCCAAATCGTCAGCGATCCACAACGCACCCCCGATTCCTACGAATATGCGAACGCCCTACGAAATGAATATGTTGTCGAAATCACTGGTAGGGTAACACAACGCCCCGAAGAATCTCTGAATACCCGCATCCCAACAGGCGAGGTAGAAATCTACGCCGATAAAATAAAACTCCTCAATGCTGTTCGCAAGCAGTTACCTTTCCAAGTTTCCGTAGCTGACACCGAAACAGTGCGGGAAGATTTGCGGCTGAAATATCGTTATTTAGATTTGCGACGCGAACGCATGGCGCAAAATTTGCAATTGCGTCATCAAATTGTCAAAGCCATGCGTCGTTATCTAGAAGATTTGGAAGGTTTTATCGAAGTCGAAACCCCAATACTTACCCGTTCTACCCCAGAAGGGGCGCGGGATTATGTTTTACCCAGTCGCGTCAATCCTGGTGACTGGTATGCTTTGCCGCAATCACCCCAGCTATTTAAACAATTGCTGATGGTATCCGGTTTGGATAGATATTATCAGATTGCGCGTTGCTTTCGTGACGAAGACTTACGCGCCGACAGACAACCAGAATTCACTCAGTTGGACATGGAAATGAGCTTCATGTCTCAAGAAGAAATTATCGAACTAAACGAGAATTTAGTTTGTCATATCTTCAAGACGGTTAAAGGTATTGAGTTACAGCGCCCTTTCCCTCGTCTCACTTACGCTGAAGGGATGGAACGTTACGGAAGTGATAAACCAGATACCCGCTATGGTTTGGAATTAGTTGATGTCTCAGATATTGTCAAAGACTCTGGTTTCAAAGTCTTTCGAGACACTGTTACCAATGGTGGTATCGTCAAAATCCTACCCATTCCCAACGGTAACGATGTAATTTCTAATGTCCGCATTAAACCAGGTGGTGATTTATTTAAAGAAGCCAGCGAAGCCGGTGCTAAAGGTTTAGCTTATATCCGCGTCAGAGATGATGGCGAAATTGACACCATTGGCGCGATTAAAGACAACTTAAGCGAAGAACAAAAACAAGAAATTTTACGCCGTACAGGTGCTAAAGCTGGACATTTGCTGTTGTTTGGTGCAGGGGAAGCTGCTACAGTTAATAAAACATTAGATAGATTACGGCAAGCGATCGCTAAAGAATTTAACTTAATTGATTCAGAAAAAATCAACTTGCTCTGGATTACAGATTTCCCCATGTTCGAGTGGAATGCTGACGAAAAACGCCTAGAAGCACTGCACCACCCCTTTACAGCACCACATCCTGATGATTTGAGCGATTTAAAGACTGCACGCGCTCAAGCTTACGACTTGGTACTCAACGGCGTAGAAGTTGGCGGCGGAAGTCTGCGGATTTATCAGCGAGAAATTCAACAACAAGTGTTTGAAGCCATTGGTTTATCTCCTGAAGAAGCACAAAGCAAATTTGGCTTTCTCTTAGAAGCATTTGAGTATGGTACACCACCGCACGGTGGCATTGCCTACGGTTTAGATCGTTTGGTAATGTTGCTAGCTGGAGAAGAATCTATTCGAGATGTCATTGCTTTTCCAAAGACACAACAAGCACGTTGTTTGTTAACAGATGCGCCTTCAAGTGTAGATGCTAAACAGTTGAAAGAATTGCACGTTGCTTCGACTTATAAACCAAAATCTTAGTTATAGCGTTTCCCGGCCTAGTAAGATACACTCGTAGGGGCACGGCACTGCCGTGCCCCTACACCTTGCTATATAATGTTGTACTTCATCTGAATGGGAACCGCTATAACTAATAAATTGTCTAAGTAAGGTGGGCATTGCCCACCCATTACTTGCAATCATACATCGATTCTCTTCGACAACGCTGGGTTGATTTGTACAACAGTCTCAAAAATAAAAAATAAGTTCAATTATCAAAGCTTGCTTTTCTCGTTAAAAAAACACGAACATATTTTTTAATTTCACCTTCTATTTCACTTAACCAAGTAGTATTAGGTGTAAACTGCATTGAATTGAGAGGATACTCAATGGAAGTTTTCTTAGCTAATATTAATCATCTTGAAAGTATTTCAGTACTATTTAATCGGTATCGTATTTTTTACAATCAAGCATCAAACCTTGAAGCTACCAAAGAGTTTCTTAAAGAACGTTTCAATAATAAAGAATCAGTAGTATTTGCAGCTAATGACAATGGAGAATTAGTCGGATTTACTCAGCTTTATCCCAGTTTCTCTTCAGTGTCGATGAAACGAGTATGGATATTGAACGATTTGTATGTAGAAGAGTCACATCGCCGCAGGGGAATTGCAAAATTATTGATGAGTGTTGCAGAAGAATACGCCAAAGAAAGTGGAGCCGTTAGAGTAATTTTAGCAACTCAAATTTCTAACATAACTGCACAAAAACTCTATGAAGCGCGAGGTTACGTTCAGGATGAGGAGTTTTACCATTATGCTTTGCGGTTGCAATAATGACATAGTAGCAACTACGACGACAACAGTAAGTGTAGAAAATCTACTGGTAGGATGAAGGGGATTGCTGCTGCCACAATAGAATTAAGCTCCTACCCTCAGAATTCCTTATGAGTGAATCTATCATCTTGACAGACACTGGCTTATTACCAGAAGATGTGTTACCAGATGTTAGTCATCTGGTGACAGAGGACGATGAACCCTTGGATAATCTGCCATCTGAAAAACAACAACGGCTGCTGACAGAAACACTTTACAGTTCTTGGAACGGGCTTAGTAATACCCAAGGGTTTCTCGTGGCTGCCAATGTGGGGTTGTTTCCCAGTAACAAACAACCGCCGATTGTGCCTGATGTATTTTTGAGCCTGGATGTACAAGTAGCTGATAACTGGTGGGAAAGACGGCATCGCTCTTATTTCTTCTGGGATTTTGGTAAACCGCCAGAGGTGGTGATTGAAATTGTTTCAAATCAAGAAGGCAATGAAACAGGACGAAAAATCTTAGAGTATGCCAGGATGCGGGTAATGTACTACATTATCTTTGATCCAACTCGACAACTTGGTGGTGAAGTTCTACAGATGTACGAGTTGCGTGGGCGGCAATATATATCCATGAGTGAGCAATGGCTGACTGAAGTTGAGCTAGGTTTATGTTTGTGGGAAGGTGCGTATGAAGGGAAGCAGGATGTTTGGCTGAGGTGGTGTGACGCGACAGGGAATATAATTCCTACTGGTGCAGAACGAGCCGAACAAGAACGCTTACGAGCCGAACAAGAACGTTTACGAGCAGAACTTGAGCGAGAAGCTAAAGAAACTGCTCTGCAACGAGCTGAACACTTGGCGGCACAGTTACGAGCCTTGGGTATTGAGCCAGAAGTGTGAGTTCAATTAATTGAAAAACGCTGTCAGAGCCAAATGCCAGGAAACCTCCTCAAAACAAAAAAAACCCGCCGTAGCGGGTTAAACAACAAAACTATGAACAATGAAAACTTGATTTAGCTGGAATATCTCATCTCAGCTTCTAGCTGACGAATCAGCTCTTCGTCGCCTTTTGCTCTGGCTATTTGCAAGCGATGCTCTAGGCTTTTTTGAATATTTGCTCTGTGAGCTTCTCGTGCTTTGCTCACACTTTGTAGTCTATTTTGACTCATAGTGATTACCTGCTTTAATTATTCGTTTTATCTTGTATCCCTAACATAACATATATTTTGTAGCTGTTGCTACAGAAAAATTATTTTTTATATAAATTGGTCAAAATATGTCTAAGAATGAGATAGGGCAACAACCACTCGTAACTTTGTTGAGCGATTTTAGCGATCGCGATGTTTATGTCGCCATAATGAAAGGAGTTATAGCCCAAATCAACCCCAGACTGACGGTGGTAGACTTAACGCACCAAATTCCGCCGCAAGATATCGCCGCAGCGAGGTTTAGCTTAATGAATGCTTATGCCTATTTCCCCGTTGGGACAGTGCATGTGGCAGTAGTAGATCCAGGTGTGGGAAGCAAGCGACGAGCGATCGCAGTAGAATTTGCTCAAGGGTTTTTGGTAGGCCCAGATAATGGTATCTTTAGCGGAGTACTCAGTCAAAGTCCAGCGATGTCTACGACGGGCTACGCCTACGCAGCCGTTGAACTCACAAATCTTAACTATTGGCGAACTCCTCAACCAAGTAAGACTTTTCACGGTAGAGATATCTTTGCACCAGTAGCAGCTAATCTTGCTAGTGGTGTTCCCCTCAAAGAGCTAGGACAAGAAATTGATCCAGCAAGTTTGGTAAAGTTGGATATAAGCAACTGCAAGCAAACAAGCAATGGTGTAGCGGGTTGCATTCAATATATTGACCACTTTGGCAACTTAGTGAGCAATATTGCAGGGACTTATGTACAAAGCAAAACTTGGTGTGTGCAAGTCGCTGGGTTGAGTATCCCAGGCTGTGAAATTTATAGTGATGTCAACGTTGGAGAGATGATAGCTTTAGTTGGCAGTCACGGCTGGGTAGAAATTGCTATTAATCGTGGCAATGCTCACTCACAGTTACAGATTAATTTACAAGATGCACTACAAGTTTTGTTTACATAACACTTGAATTGCAATAAAGTTCGTTTCATTGCCCATAATAATAAAAGTAACCCTTGAGCAATTTCCTGTTGTACTCTACTAGAGAATCATCATTATATTCTTAACTATGACTACACAAACACTGTCTGCACCAGAAGTTTATCAAGGTCAGTTTGGCGAATTTACAATTACTCAGAGCGATCGCACTGGCGTAATTATCTACCGTGCTGGATTAATGGTAGCAGCACTGAGCTTTGCTATAGGCAGCGCTTTGGTTTTACTCAACAATAACCCAATTATAACTGCGCTGACACCTCTATATGCTTGTTTTAGTCTCGCTCTCGGTGTGAGTTTATTTACCATTCATATCTACATGGCATCATTGCATCGAACGTTACAAATTTTTTGGGCAATCGGTAATATCGCATCAGTGATATTGGCACTGTCTAGTAGTGAACCTTTAGCTCTTGCTGTTTACAATCAGCCGATTACCTTATTGGGAATTGGTTTTATCTTCGTTGCATTAACAGGTATTTATTTTAAAGAAGCTTTTTGCTTCAATCGCCTGGAAACTAAAGTATTAACCCCAATAGTACCGCTACTATTGTTAGGACATTTAGTGGGAATTTTACCAACTCAGGTAGAAAGTATTTTATTAGGAATTTGGGCAACATTATTTTTAGTGTTTGCTCTGCGAAAGACAGTGCAAGCAATTCCTGCTGATATTGGAGATAAGTCTGTATTTACTTACTTGAAAGAACAACGTTTAGCTAAGGTTTAATGCGGACAAAAAATAGTCAGCGTCAAAATTTTCCAAAAATAAAATTAATCAAACGCCAAGAAATCTGGACACTTACGGCTCAGGGGTGGGCGATTGCGATCGCTTTGATTATTTATTTCATATTTTTCGCCATTACTAATGTACACTCATTTCTTGCCGTAACTTCCCCAATCAAATCAGCAGAAGTATTAATTGTTGAAGGATGGCTACCAGATTATGCTGTAGAGGAAGCATTGGCTGAATTTAAAATCGGTTCTTATCGTCAAATAGTTACTACCGGAGGCTCATTAGGAAAAGGAAGCCATCTTACCGAATATAATAATTTTGCAGAAGTGACAGTTGCCACTTTGATAAAACTCGGTTTAGAAGCAGAAAAAGTGGTAGCTGTTCCTACACCTTTGGTGGTTAAAGATCGTAGCTATGCGTCTGCTGCTGAATTTTATCGTTGGCTATCTAATTCAAATTTACAGATAAAATCAATTAATCTTTTTTCATTGGATGCTCATACTCGTAGGAGTTGGCTACTTTTCAAAAAATTACTGAATCCTGATATCAAAGTTGGTGTGATTGCTGCCAAAACGCAAGATTACAATCCAGAGAAATGGTGGGTTTCTAGCGCAGGTGCGCGGACAATTATTGATGAAGGCATAGCTTATATTTATGCAAGGTTTTTGAATTGGAAAGCTTAATACCATTTAACTTTAATAATGATATAAATACGCTGGTAAGGGCTTGTCTTTGCCCATTGGTGTCAACTTAACGTAAGAGTCATGTCCCGCAAGGAACTGAAGTTCCTTGCTAATAGCGAAAGTCATCTGAAGATGACTAAATAATCCGAAAAATCTTTAGTCTACTTCAGTAGACTTTAGCTATTAGCCCTGAAATTTATTTCTGGGCGGGCGAGGAAGCCAACAGTTAAGCTATTTCTAGCTTAAGTTGACACGTATGGGCAATGCCATGCCCCTACGATAAATCTATCAAAATTGTCCCAGTCTCCAGTTGAACTACTTACCGAGAATTTGTAATAATGCTTGCCGATAAATTTTTAGACCTTCTGCATTCAGATGCTCCCCATCACTGGTCAAATTATCTTTAAGAACATTATTTTCATACAATGGTGCTAATCCTGATGCTGCGACTGGTACTTTTTCTGCTTCAGCAACTTGATTAATCAGAACATTAATTTGTTCAACTCGAGAAAGTGGGGCTGCTACAGTTGGATCTGAGCTTGCTGCAACTGTAGAATAAAAAGCCGGGATTAGGAAAATCTCTTTAGTTCCCATTGTGCGGACTAGTGCGATCGCTTCTTGTAAATTTTTGCTAAACAACTCATCACTAGTTCCATACCAAGCATCATTTCCACCTACAGCAATAATGGCTTTTTCACATTTCACCTTGGTAGGAATTAAACTTTTCAGTTGTTCCAGTAATGAAATTGTACTCAGCCCATTTAACCCAAAATTAAAAGTACCGTTCCCAAGTGTGTTACCGAGTCCGGCGGAAATAGAATCGCCAAATAAACAACCTGAGAACTGTTTATTTTGGGCGGCGAGTGTCTGATATTGCAGGGCAATTTTGCCTAAAGGTGAAGAAGTTACATTATCTTTTGGTGGTGCATCAGCAGCACTAGAAGATGAATTTGCCATACCAACTAGTTTAGAAATTTTTGACACATCAACAACTAGTTGATTGCTGGGATAGGCTTCTAGAAAGGTAGTTATTCCTAAACCTTCTGGTGATCTTGCTCCTATGATAATGGCAGATCGTAGAGCTTGTATACTGGCTTGATCGCGACGGGCGATCGCACTAGAAGCAAAAGATAAAATTTGCTTGCCCATTCCTGTATTTAGCAGTTTATCTAAAGCCACAATATCCAGAGACATTTTCACTTGCAGAGCATCTTGAAACTTCTCTTTCTCTTTAGCGCTGAGGTAATCTAAGAAAGATTGCAAATCGCTAGAAGCCTTTTGCGTCTCGCCATAGTTGCGTATATCTGCCACCGGAATCGATTGCTCAAACAATCCGTATCTGACAGTAACTTTTTCGGCTGCCAAACTAGGCAATAAACCAAGGCCACTATGCACCAGTAAAAATATTAAGCACCCAGATAGGCTTATTAAAAGACGATAAAAATATTTCATCACAGAAAATCAGAATATAGATAGTCAATAGTTAATAGTCAAGAGTCAAGAGTCAAAAGTCAAGGGGAATTAGCAAAGAAGTCTTTGTAGAGACGGCGATTCATCGCGTCTCTTGCCTTAACCGAACAGCATTGCCCCCATCCCTATCAACAAACAACCCCAATTTGGGAATACTCAATCCAGTAGGCGTGAGGATGGAACAGTGGTAGAAGAGGGTGCATATTGGCTAGCTTGGGCACAAATTTCGGGAATTGGCCCGGTATTACTGCGGCGGCTGGAACAGCATTTTGGTACGCTAGCAACAGCTTGGAACGCTACTAAAGTACAGTTGGCAGAGGTAGAGGGTTTTGGTTTGCAAACACTAGAAAAAGTAGTACAACAGCGATCGCGCCTACACCCAGAACAACTATTTACCAAGCACCAGCAGGAAAATTCTCATTTCTGGACACCAGCAGATGCAGATTATCCCCGCTTACTGCTGGAGACTCCAAGCCCACCGCCGATTTTGTACTATCGCGGTGAAGTCGAACTGCAAGAAAATCTCGGACAAAAACCGATGGTTGGAATTGTCGGAACCCGCCAACCCTCAGAATACGGTATCCGTTGGACTCGCCAAATTAGTACAGCATTGGCTAAAAATGGCTTTACAGTTGTTTCTGGGATGGCTGAGGGAATTGACACAGAAAGCCACATCGCCGCCATGAAAGCAGGTGGACGGACGATCGCAGTTTTGGGAACTGGTGTAGATGTCATCTATCCCCATAAAAATCGGGATTTGTACAAGCAAATTTTGACGGCTGGGTTAGTTGTAAGTGAGTACCCCACAAAAACCCCACCCGATCGCACCCACTTTCCCCGCCGCAACCGGATTATTGCGGGTTTAAGCCGCGCCATCCTCGTAATAGAAGCGCCATTAAAATCAGGTGCGTTAATTACTGCAACCTACGCAAATGAATTTGGCAGAGATGTCTATGCTTTACCTGGAAGAGTGGACGATCATCCATCTCAAGGGTGCTTAAAGTTACTTAGTCAGGGAGCTTCTTTGATTGTCAAGGAATTAGATGAACTGTTAACAATGCTGGGAGCAATACCACAAATTGATCCAATTGAGGCTTCTACAGCACCAGAACAGTTAAGGCCAACTTTAGAGCCAGAATTGCAAAGGGTAATGGATGCGTTTACAAGTGATGCTTTACCCTTTGATTTTATTGTCCAACAAACCGGCATGGGTGCTGGCTCAGTTTCGGGTGCTTTGTTGCAGTTGGAACTTATGGGTTTTGTTTCGCAATTACCAGGGATGCGGTATCAAAAAAGTTAAAACAATTCGCAATTCGCAATTCGCAATTCGCAATTCGCAATTACGTTACTCCTTGTTCTTCTACTGTCTTGCTTTTGCGCTTGCTTGTTCGTTGGCTTTTTTGTTTGCCATTGTTTAATTTTTCTCGTTCTGCTCGAATTCGTTCTAGTAAGACTGATGCAGGTTCATCATCGGGATCTTGGGGGACGAGTTCACCCCGGAAGGCTTTGGCGAGGATTGATTGGTTGAGTTTGTCTAAGTAAGTTTCAGCATATTGATGTTGCTGTTTAACTTTTATGCTAATGTCTAATAGCGATTTCACCTGTTGAACAATCTCTTTTTGTTCCTTCAGTGGTGGTATAGGAATTGCTAACTCTCGAAAATCAATAAGGTGAAAGTTTTTAATTGCACTACCTGTAAATTTATCTATCAATTAATCCTTGATGCACTACCACTCATGCTTCTATTCTAAAGTTGACAACCCCACGGAAGCACTGACAGCCTCCGCCGCTTCTTCACCTTCTAGCAATATCATCAAAGCTTCCATCTCCTTTGTGGCAATTCGCAGCTTTTCCATAATCTCAGCTGCAATTATCTCCGGCTCTGGTAAATTATCGCCCGATCGCAAGCTATCATCTCGCAGCCAGGAAATATCTAAATTTTCGTTACGCTTGGTAATCTGCTCTCGCGTGAAGCACCGAAAACGCCCATTTTCTCCCAAATCGACACGCAGACTATTGCCATTGGGTTCATCTCCATAGCACTGCTCAAACTCAGATAAATGCCCACGAGTCAAGGGAATACGTTTACCAAAGCTGGGCATATTGGTACGCATATCGTAAATCCAAACTGCTTTGGTGTTGTCTTTCTCCGTTGTGCCACGCTGGAAAAATAATACATTTGTCTTCACACCTTGGGCGTAAAATATCCCAGTGGGCAATCTTAAAATGGTATGCAAATTACATTTAGCCATCAAGTCAGCCCGAATTGCCCGCCCTTGTCCATCTTCAAACAATACATTATCTGGCAAAACTACCGCAGCCCGTCCCCCTGGTTTGAGGGTTCTATAGATATGTTGCAAAAATGCTAATTGCTTGTTTGAGGTGGGATAAGTAAAATCATCCCGCGAAGGTAGCCCACCTCCTTTTTTTGTCCCAAAGGGTGGATTAGTCAGAATTACATCGGCTTTTGCTAGTCGCTGTCCCTCTGCGGAAAGGCTATCACCCAAATCTACAGCCCCTTCAATTCCGTGTAGCATCATATTCATCAACAGCAAGCGGTGAGCATCTTGCACCAATTCCATACCATAAAACGCCTGATGCTGTTGGAAAGATTGTTGTGCTTCTGTCCACTCGAAGGAATCGTGGTATTGTCGAATATAGCGATCGCTGGCTATCAAAAACCCTCCAGTTCCAGCCGCCGGATCTTGAATCAACTCTCCTGGTTGTGGCTTCAGTAAGGAAACCATGCAATCAATCAACGGTCTGGGTGTAAAATACTGTCCTGCACCAGATTTTTTCTCGTCGGCGTTTTTCTGTAATAGTCCTTCATACAAATCGCCAAACTCGTCTCGATGTTCTGAAAACCAGTCCAATTCATCAATACTGGTGACAAGCTTCTTGAGAATGCGGGGTTGCTTGAGGGAAGTTTGAGCATTAGCAAAAATCGCCTGTACTCGCAAAGATGAATTCTCCGAACCCAACATAAGTAAGAGTTTTCTATAAGATGTTAGTTGCTCTACCCCATCCTGAGTAACCAAGTCATCCCAGCGATAGCCTTGTAATAATTGCGCCTCCGCCCCCGTTTCCTGCGCCATCTTTAAGAACAGCAGATAGGTTAATTCTGTAACATATTGCAAATAAGTAACGCCGTCATCCCGCAGAACGTGGCATAAATTCCAGAGTTTTTGAACAATATCGGTGGTAGCGGTCATAATTTGTAATGGGAAAAAGGGCGGTTAGAAACCGTGTCTACACAGGTAAAAGCTGAATTTTTTCTTAGAGGATGTTTGAAAAGTCCTCTTCTCGGTAGCAAAACGTTTAGATCCCCCTAAATCCCCCTTAATAAGGGGGACTTTAATTCCGGTTCCCCCCTTAAAAAAGGGGGGTTAGGGGGGATCGAATTCTATGCAGCTTCATAAAAAATTGGTATAAACGCGAATTAAACCTCATCTATGTTGAGAACCGTAGTTTTTGCCCTCACCCTAAATCCCTCTCCCAACTTGGGAGAGGGACTTTTTTCCGGCTCCCCTTCTCCCAATATTGGGAGAAGGGGCTGGGGGATGAGGGTTTTTTCTGTTCATACGGAATATCTACAGTTTTCAAGGTGGACGCAGTTTATATCAAATAGCAACATCCCAAAGGCTCTCATGAATCTTGATCACAATATTCTCTAATTCTCCACCGAAAACCTTATTTAATCGCTCAAATCCACCACCTTGAGTTTTAAACTCTCCTTTATCAAAGGCTTCGCAATCAACAATTATTTCCGCTTTGAGTTGCTTCCCAATCCGTTCTAACCATTTGCGTTGCGGTGTATTCCAAGGCTGACTCGCTAGAATTTTTTTCATCGCGCGTTCAACCCTTTCACTGTAAGCAATTAAAGCATCACCCAAGGCCGCTTGACGAATAAAGCCGATGATAGAAGCGGCAATATCTTCATTAGTCGTTTCTCGCCATGCCGTTTGTAAGCTGGTTTGAGAGTATCCAGCTGCATCAAGCTGCATTCGCAGTTCTTTAAGTTGCGCCCTTGTTAACTCACGGGGGCGCTGTGTGACAACAATCAGCGCCGGAATTTTATTCATGTTCTCTAGTAAAAAGGCTCTAAAACTTTCTAAATAATCTTCTGGACGTGCAGCACTGCCATAACCGCGTTCAATTGAGACTAATTCATCTTGATGATGGGAAATTAATATTGGCTGAGTTCCACCATCTCGACGGTCAAGAATTTGAGCGATCGCTTTTTTGTCTCGAAACCATTCCCGCACTTGCTGTATTGTACTTTGCTTGAGGTGAGATCCAATACTTTTCTATTGGCATTTGCGCGATCGCTTTCTAATTGTTCGCGGTTACTGTCGCTTAAATGTCTCCGTTGGCGTTGCAGTTTGGCTAGCAGTTGCTCAATTACTATCTTGACAGCATCAGTGTTAACTGTCTCTACTCTTGCAGTAGTTGGGTAAAGGTAATGTTAGGATTTAACTACAATGGGTTTCATCGTCGAAATAGGTGCGATCGCTTCATATAGCCGCACTGCATCAAAGATGTGAAACACTTCTTTCCCAATTTCATCACAAGGGCGGGTAGCCCTTCCCAACATCTGCTCGTAGAGAATCCGAGAATTGACTCGGCGAATAAACACCAGATTACAAATCGCCGGCACATCAATCCCGGTAGTTAATAAGTCTACGGTTACAGCAACTTTGGGATTGACTTCATTACGGAATTTGCGAATCAACTCCAATGGCTTATCTGCATTCCCGGTAATTTTGACCACAGCATCATCCTCAACGCCGTCATATCTATCCTGAAACGTCTGTTTAAGTTGGTTGACAACAATATCTGCATGAGCATCAGTAGCGCAAAAAATCAAGGTTTTTTCTGCTAGTGAGGGGTGAATATGCTCCGCTAAAGCTTCACAGACGACGCGATTAAATTCTTCAGTCACAACTCGGCGGTTAAATTGCTCGACATCAATCCGCACTTCATCCGGGGCATGAACTAAATCAAGTTGCCCTGTTTGGGGATTGAAAAACTCCATCTGCTCACCAGGATTCCACACCATCCCTTCTTCAGAAAGCTTTGTTTTAATTTGAAAGGGCGGCTCATGGTCAATTAACCAACCATCGATTACAGCTTCCCGATAACTGTAAGTGTAGACAGGGTTGCCAAAAATTTCTGTAGTATGTAGCGCTGGAGTTGCGGTTAAACCAATTTTAACTGCGTCGAACTGCTCCAAAACCCGCCGATATTTTGACACGTAATCGTTAAAATCCCGAAACTCTAATTCTGTATCACTTAAATCTCGATCTAATAAATAGCCCCGGTGACACTCATCGATCACAATGCAATCATATTGATCGGGTGTAACTATTGTACCATCAGCAGGGTAAAGAACTCGCTTGACCATACCCTGCACCGTGGTAATGTGAACTTTAAGATCACGATCAAACTCAGTGTTGTGGCGATCGCTAATTTCAAATATATCAGCGAAACTTTGCAGGTTTTCCATGCGAGAATCTTTAAAGGCATTAGTGGTTTGCTCTTTTAATGCAGTGCGATCGACTAAAAACAACACCCGGCGAAACCGCTTAGTTTTCAGCAGCCGATAAACTAAACCAATGCAAGTTTTAGTTTTTCCTGTTCCTGTTGCCATCGCCACGAGTAATTCCCGTTGTCCTCGTGCCAAGGCAGACTCTACCGCTTGAATGGAGCGAATTTGATAATCGCGCAATTTCAACCCATAGCTAAAACCTTCTTGGGCTAAACGAGTTACTGCCTGGTCAACATCTTGAGTTAAAATATCAAGTAATCCTTGAGGAGAGTGCCAGGTGGGTAGACAGACGCGAAGATTAGTCGATCGCCGCAAATCACAAAACCAGATGCCACTCTTAGTTAGAAGTTGCTGTAAATATGGTCGTCCGTTGGTTGCAAAGACAAATGGAACCTGATAATTTTGCCACAGCCCACCTGCAAACATTTCTCCCGTAATTTGGAACCCTTCACTGTATCGTTTAGCTTGGTTGAGCGCACCTTCGGAAACATCTTTGCTTTGCCGTTTAGCTTCCACTACTCCCACAATTTGCAAACCGCAGAATAACGCATAATCAGCCCGTCCATTCGCAGTGGGATACTCAGCTATTGCTAAATTTCTTCCCTTTTGAGGACGCACACCATTTTGATGAGTCAGTTCTTCGGAATCTGCTTCCCAACCGGCTGCTTGCAGTTGAGCATCAATGAGTCTGCGTGTCTCTCTTTCATCCAGCAGTATGCCACTTTCAGCGACTTGAGCTTGAGTAATAGTTTGCTGAATGATTTGCTGAGTCTCACTTTTTGCTTGAGCCTGAATTTCTGCTAGGTGATTTAACACCTCCTGTACTTTCGACTCTACTTCCCGTGCCAAATCTTCGGCGGCACTTCTACGCAGCGTCTCATCTGTTACTAATGCTTGTGCCGCCTCAGCCTCCGAAAAACTCTTTTGTACTTCATCTCGGAGGCGTTCTAACTCGGTTTTAAGTGCCTGTGTCTCTATTTTGGGGTCAGGTGGGGGAATAAACGCGCCTGGGTCAAAATTGCGATTACCACTAAATGAACGATGAAACCAAATCCCCAACTCACGCGCATACTTCAGCCCACTTAAAGCCGTGCGGTGATTTCCAGAAATCTCATGAGTTGCCTGATTGCCAATTTTTCGTAACTCATGAAACAAGCGATCGACTTCTCCTTTAATTAAACCGCGATCGCGCAACCGATTCAGTAAATTAATCTGCCGTTCATCCGCTACCTCATAAAGTCCAACGTTGGCTGCCGCTAACTGAGCCAGCAATTCCCCAAACTGTCGCAACTTAATTAAACAAGTATTGGGGTCATCTGCAAAATATCGTTCAGCTAAAGCGCCTAATCTTACAAGTTGTGTATCGTGGACTGCAAGAAATGAGAAGTTTAATGATGGCATATTTGGTAACACTAACTGCACGGAGTCATACCATTTCACTCCAAAATTGATACAGATGGCAAGCAGGGGGAGCAGGGGAGGCAAGAATAGTGACTTATATCACAATACGGTTCAGTTAGCGCCAAAAACCTTTCAGGACTTATGTAAAAACTCTCAGAAACTCTTATTCCTTTGTGTCCTTTGCGCCCTTTGTGGTTCGTTTTTTCTTAATTTTGGATAAGTCTTGTCCTTAACTGAACCGTATTGATTTGTATCAATAATTTTGTGAATGTCCTTACAGGAGAGGTATTAGGGACTTTTGCAACAAGTCTAATGACCAATAACTAATCAATTCATAAGTTCACTACAACAATTGTTGCAATGATTTAAGCCTTTCTTTATACATGGAAGAGTATTTTAGGACTTACGCACTGTACAAACAAATTATCTTGTGTATTAACGTAAATAGGTCGTTTCAGGCTTTTCTAAACCACCCTTGGTTAGTTGCGATCGCAAAAAGATAGTTGAAAAATCTAGCTAAAAGCCTTGAAAAGCATAACTGTCATTTCGGCTTTTCTGTCAATGCGTAAGTCCTATATTTGTTGCAAACGTTTGAATTTTGACAATTAGTGTTTGAATTTGAGCAAAGACTATTTGGTTGATAGTTTCGGGTATAGCAATCCTATTTGATTTGCAAACAGAAATTGTCACTACGATTGCGATCGCTAGCCTCTACGGAGTATACTTTACGGTTTTAATTCAGTGCAGCACGGCATAAATAACCTGCCATTTCAAACAGGCACAAGCCTTGATATATCAACCTTTTAACTTTCGCCTTGCGGTACTAGTTTCCCCTGCTCCCTGCCCCCTGCCCCCTGCTCTAAAAGCAATAGGATATTTTTTATATTTAAAAGTCCCTTATCTTGGAGGGTAATACTGCGGATTCATCACTGGAGATTGATAACCGTTAGCCGGTACAGTACTTCCCATGCCGTTGGGTACAGGACTCACCACAGGAGGCTGATAAACGCTCATAGGCATTGTGCCTGTTGTACTGTTGGGTAAAGCAGGATTCATCACCTGGGGCTGATAACCATTCGTGGGTATAATGTTTGTAGTGCTGTTGGGTATGACAGCATTCTTGCTAAACTCTTCGTAGGCAGCACGAGAAATTGAGCTAATCAGTTTTTCGGCGCGAGGATCGTTTCCAGGGCGTTGTACCATCACAGCAGCAACGTAGCGTTTGCCAGTTGGAACAATAATTAAACCTGCATCTGCCAACATTGTGCCAATATCGCCCGTTTTGTGATATACTCTTGCTCCTGTTCCCAAACCCGATGGCAGCAGAGTGTTTCTCTCGGTGCGACGCAAGATATCGAGCATGAGATCGCGTGATGGCATACTTACTAAATTTCCCTGACTGACAATCGCCATCAAATTTCCTAGTTCTTTGGGACTAGTGGTGTTTGTCCCTTGCAAATCTGGGAGTTGATTGCGAATCATTGTGGTTGTCAATCCCCAAGTGCGGAAACGCTGGTTTAAAGCGTCCATTCCTCCCAGTTTGGCAATCAGCATATTTGTCGCTGTGTTGTCACTGATTGTAATCATTTTAGTGACGACTTCTAGAGCAGTATACTGAGTTCCTGCTGACTTGTATTGCAGATTTCCCGAACCGCCAGCGATCATATTCTGTTCCATCGTCAGCATTTCATCCAGCCGAATTTTCCCTGCGTCCACATCCTGAAAAAAGGCAATCAGAATTGGCACTTTAATTGTGCTAGCCGCCGGAAAACTGTTAGAGCCATTAACATCTACATAATTACCAGTATCTAAATCTACTAAGAAAACTCCGGGTGTAAGATTTGGGTTATTGTCCGCCAAATTTTGCACGGCAATTTTCAAAGAGGTAATTTCCTGAGATAAATATAGGCTTGAAGGTGTACCTGGGGGAGTTTGGGTAGGTTGTGGCTGCGATCGCACCACATTACTATTAGATTGCTGCGCTGAATTAGGACTGACGCGATTCGCTGGGTCTAATACTGACAACACAGTACCCACAATGGCTCCCATGCCAACACCCACAATCAATAACCGCACAATATAGAGTATGGTTTTTGCCATTGGCTTTAACCGCGTCTTTGGCGATGAGCGCCTGCCCATTTTTGGCTTTTCCATCCGCACTGTTTTGACCATTACAGCACCTGGTCGAAAGGGGGGAATCCCCCTTGCATTAGGTATTGGTTTTACTGCTGCTGGCATAACTAACCCCGATTTTACCCTACGTCTAGCACCAGGGATTGGGGGAGGACTAATCGGATTTTTGGCGCGTGTTAGCGCTCCTTCTCGTCCACTCGTAGTTTGCTGCTGGCTGTTAGCTTTAACTTTCTTTTTTACCACTTTTTGAACTTTTTGTGGCGGCTGGCGGCGATTTAAGGGCTGACGCCGCGAGAAACCTGTTAGTTCGTCACTTGACTCTGACACTGTTACTCCTTGTGACCCACTTGACTGTTTTCTTGCAGACTCTTGACCCAAAATTTAATCTTTAAAAGCAATATTAATACTCAAATTACACTTTGCCACTAAGTAGCATTTTGTGTTTACTTTAAGCCATATTAAATATTTTGGGGGATGATTGCGTATATGCTAAACGAATAATTACAACTTTTCACCATCCCTTTGAGTTTCAAGGGCCCATTCTACCTGCTGCAAAATTCCTCGCAGCATCGCTACCTCCTTATTTTTTAGGTGAGCGCGATTATACAATTGGCGAAATTTTCCCATGCGACTAGCTGCCGTATGGGGATATACATAACCAATTTTCAGTAATAGTGCTTCTAATTGCTGGTAATATCCTTCCACAACTTCTATTGGTGCGAGTTCAGTTTGAGGTAAGGTTTGAGTGTCAGGCTGGGCACATTGTGACAATTCATAACAACAGATTGCCACAGCAGTAGCCAAATTGAGGGCGACATAATCTGGACTTGTGGGAATGCCAACAAATCGCTGTGCATAATTTAATTCTTCATTGCTTAATCCCCGGTCTTCTCTGCCAAAGATTAATGCTGAGGGTTTTTCTGGTTCCTCCAGTAACCAGGGTAGTGCAGTGCGGGGATTTTCTAGAGGTGTTTCCAAACTGCGGACGCGACCAGTAGTAGCGATCGCCCTGACACATCCATGTAATGCTTCTGGTAAGGTCGGCACTAATACCGCAGATTCGATAATTTCCTGACCATGAACAGCCATCATCAAAGCTTCCGACGATAGCGGATCGCATTGGGGGTTCACTAATACTAAATTATATAGCCCGAAATTTTTCATTACCCTGGCGATCGCGCCGATATTTATCGCCCCAGCTGGCTCTACCAACACAATTCTTAATCCAGCCAAGCTCATTTTTTGCCTCCTGCGATCGTACCATAAGATATTTTTCGGCTAATTCTCAGCATTATGTATTCTGCTGACAAGTTTCCTTGACATTATTGTAACTTTTAAGTACATACTTCCCGATAGTTATTTACTTTATAAGTAATAGGTATTTACTCATTACTCATTACTCATCTCCCCGCTCTAATTATTTCTCAGTACGCATAAAAAGAGACACAGTTACTCCCAACCCGATCAATCCCCAACCTAAAAAATTAGTAATATTGGAGGAATAATCTAATTGAATTGGTGAAGCATTTGGATTCTCGATTAAAAAATTAATATTTGCTGCGACAGCTTTGGCTTCCGTCGGGTCTTTTCCATCTTGACCAATTTTGTAACTAATACCCTTTTTTGTTACCAATAACACCCGAAAAAACTGTATATCTTCACTATTACCATCTAGGTCTGATCGTATAGCATTAATTATGGCAACTTTTCCCTGTGTAACATTATCAATAGTTTTCTCTTCGATTATCTGTTGACTAAATGCGAAACGTTCAGTTACTGTGCAAGATGCAGTTTTTGAGGGAGTAGCTTTGCAGATAACAAATGAACCCCCAGAGCCATACCGTTGAATATTTATACCAATTACAACCAAAGCAGCACCAAAAAATAAACGCAGCAGTAAATCAGGTAAATTTTTCATATTTATGCACTTATCTGGGATGGGACATAAGGCTTACAATCCCTTTCTTATAATTCCCAAATATTTTTCCGTAATAAAATATAAAATTAGCTTTTTATGGCAAATATAGCCATTCGTCACATCAATCTTTAGTTACGCTACACGTTAGGGCTATTACGTATAAGTAAATGAGCGTAAATAAAATATAATACAGCGCTTCCCGCTATTATGCAATACAGTTTTTCTTATTGCCTCTCTCCTAACATAGCTTTTAGCTTTGAGGATGTACCTCATAGCTGCCGGAAGTGCTGTATGTTCTGTCATTGCGAGTGAAACGAAGCAATCCCAGAGACTTTGCGATTGCTTCGTTCCACTCGCAATGACATCTTGTATTTAATCATGCCTACCTACTTAATCGGCATCTCAAAGTCTTTTCGATTCAACAGATATCTATTACGAATTGTATTGACACTTGCGCTACGATATCCCCTATTGCCTTCGTGCAATGTATGTGAGGAATAGTACAGGCCAAACAGATGACAGAAAAATTTAATACACAGGGCGCAGAAAATCTAGTAGCGATCGCTAACCAATTTGCCCAATTGGGGAAGGTTGCAGCCGTTAAACCATTGGGAAGTGGTAATATCAATGATACCTTTTTGGTGACTATAGATTCCTCAGAAGAACAACATTTTGTCCTGCAACGCATCAACACGCAGGTGTTTCGTCAGCCAGAACTGATTATGCAGAATATGTGTACCTTCACTGAACACGTTCGCCATCGGTTACAGCACACACCCCTGAATCGTCGCTGGGAAGTGCCACGCGTACTATTAACCAAAAACGCTCAAGATCACTGCAAGGATGCAGATGGCTCCTTTTGGCGGGCAATCAGCTTTATTGAAGGTTCTCAGTCCTTTGATACTATAAGCGATCGCTCACACGCCAAAGAAATCGGTTATGCCTTGGGGATGTTCCACAATCTAATCAGCGATTTGCCAGCAGAAAAACTCGCAGACACCCTCACCGGATTTCATATTACACCGCTTTATCTCCAGCATTACGAGAAAGTTTTGGCAAAAGCTAGTGTGAGTCAATCTTCTGAAGTTAATTATTGCTTGCAGTTTGTTAGCGATCGCCAATCCTTTGCACATATCCTAGAAAATGCCAAATCTCAAGGTATTCTACCCCTGCGTTTGATGCACGGCGATCCAAAAATCAACAATGTCATGTTTGACACTGTTACCCAGCAAGCCGTCAGCGTCATAGACCTCGACACTGTTAAACCCGGTTTGGTACATTACGATATTGGTGATTGCCTGCGATCGGGTTGCAATCTTGCTGGTGAAGAAACCGAGAATTGGGAAAGTATTTATTTCGACACTGATTTGTGTCAAGAAATCCTCCAAGGTTATCTTGCTGTCGCCAAAGCATTTCTTACGGAGAATGATTATGCATACATATATGATGCAATTCGTTTAATTACTTTTGAACTAGGACTGAGATTTTTTGCTGATTATTTAGCGGGGAATATCTACTTCAAAGTCAAGCATCTAGAACATAACTTAGCAAGAGCGCTCGTCCAGTTTAAGCTTACCGAAAGTATTGAATCTCAAAAAATACAGATTTGCAACATTATTAAAGATATGAAATGAACGACCAAACATTTACTCTGCAAGCCTTCCCCTCTATCGTGTCCTTTCCTAATTTAAAAATTGCAGGCAATATCGCCCGAAATGCTAATCAACTTACCATCTCTTACACCCTAGAAGGCGACTTAAAAGAAATTGCAATCGCTCCAGCAGCAAATGCACCATCACGCCAGCATCAATTATGGGAAAATACCTGCTTTGAGTTCTTTCTTGGCATCAAGAATTCTCAACGCTATTGGGAATTCAATCTTTCTCCTGCTGGTCACTGGAATGTCTATCGATTTGATGGTTATCGTCAAGAAATGCAAGAGGAAACAGCTTTTGAAAAGCTACCCTTTAACGTTCAGAATCAAGCTGATAGTTTAACACTGCCTTTAAATATTAATTTGGATAAAATTATTTCGGTAGAACAAGCTATTGAAGTTGGTATTACTACCGTTATTAAAAATAGAGATGATGAGGTGACTTACTGGGCATTAACTCATAAAGGTGCAGAGGCGGACTTTCATTTGTGGAATAGCTTTATCATTGAGTTGTAACGCATTCCCCACGGATGAATCCGGGGGCTTTTAGTAGCCCTGAGAAATAGCGGCTTAGAACGCGCGCAGGTTCCGAAACACTATCCCCCGAACCTCTAGGCGCGGTTACGATTAAACAGAGGATGGACTCATCCCCACGCCCCAAAAACACATTGGTTTGCCACTTAACAAGCAGTGTGTTTCTACCCTATCAAGGCTACGCGACAGCCTCTATGTCTACTGGCGAAGCCGTTTCTGCGGGTTTACACAGTGTAAGCGCCCATTTCGACATACTCTTATTATCTCATGAAACACAAGTATTTTTGGACAGCGTTAGCGACGCGCAAGGCGAGTCCGCGAGCGTCTTAAAATTGCCTACGCCTTGCCCCCATGTTTGAAAACAGGGGCTTCCACGGCGAGAGGTGTTTGGTGATAAATTACAACAAGCCAGCATCTGTTGCTACCGGCGGGATTTAGATATTTGAGTAATCACAAGCCAGTGGCTTGCCTACGCTTGAGAATTTGGTGATACCGCTAAAGCTAGACTTTTTTTTGATACTATGTTGAGGCCGGACTGTTTAAATATTGATTGACGTATGAGCAAAGGTACCCTGTTTGATAAAGTTTGGGACTTACACACCGTTGGTACACTTCCTTCAGGGCTGACGCAACTATTTATTGGGCTTCACCTAATTCATGAAGTCACCAGTCCCCAGGCTTTTGCTATGTTACGCGAGAGGGGACTAAAAGTACTCTTTCCAGAGCGTACCGTTGCTACAGTCGATCATATTGTGCCTACAGAAAATCAGGCGCGTCCCTTTGCCGATAGCTTGGCAGAGGAAATGATTCAGGCGCTCGAAAATAACTGTCGAGAAAATAACATAACTTTTTACAACATTGGTTCTGGCAGTCAGGGTATAGTTCATGTGATCGCTCCAGAACTTGGGCTGACCCAACCAGGAATGACGATCGCTTGTGGAGATAGTCACACTTCGAGTCATGGGGCATTTGGTGCGATCGCATTTGGTATCGGTACTAGTCAAGTCCGGGATGTTCTCGCTTCCCAAACTCTCGCCCTCTCCAAACTAAAAGTCCGCAAAGTTGAAGTTAACGGCACTCTCAACCCTGGAGTTTACGCCAAAGATGTCATCCTGCATATCATCCGCACCCTCGGCGTAAAAGGCGGCGTGGGCTATGGCTACGAATTTGCAGGTACAACCTTTGAGCAAATGAACATGGAAGAGAGGATGACTGTCTGCAATATGGCGATCGAGGGCGGTGCTAGATGCGGCTATGTCAACCCCGATCAAGTCACCTACGATTACTTGCAAGGCAGAGATTTTGCTCCTAAAGGTGCAGAATGGGATCAAGCAGTAGCTTGGTGGGAATCCATCAAGAGCGATGCTGATGCCGAGTATGATGATGTGGTCGTATTCGACGCAGCTGAAATTCCGCCTACTGTCACCTGGGGGATTACTCCTGGTCAAGGTATCGGTGTCAACCAGTTAGTGCCTCAGCCAGAAGAACTGCTGGAAGAAGACCGATTTATTGCCGAAGAAGCTTACCGCTACATGGATTTATACCCTGGTCAACCCATCAAGGGTACTAAAATAGATGTCTGCTTTATTGGTAGTTGCACCAACGGCAGAATTACTGATTTGCGGGAAGCGGCGAAAATTGCCAAAGGTCGCCACGTTGCAGAAGGAATCAAAGCCTTCGTTGTCCCCGGTTCCGAAAGGGTGAAGGAAGAAGCGGAAGCTGAAGGACTGGACAAAATCTTTGAAGAAGCTGGATTTGAATGGCGTGAACCGGGATGTTCTATGTGCCTAGCCATGAACCCCGATAAGCTACAAGGAAGACAAATCAGTGCTTCCTCATCTAATCGCAACTTTAAAGGAAGACAAGGTTCCTCTTCCGGTCGGACATTGTTAATGAGTCCGGCGATGGTCGCCACTGCTGCCATTAAAGGCGAAGTCTCTGATGTGCGTGAGTTGCTGTAACCCCACTTCCTAGCATAGAGAAATCTCTTAAACTTTTCTTTCTTTCCTTTGTGTCCTACCCTTCGGGAAGCCACTTCGTGTCTATGCGTTCTTTGCGGTTCGTTTTCTATAAAATTTATGGTCAGTGAAGTTAAAACAGTTTCAGGACGCGGTATACCCTTAGTGGGCAATGATATAGATACCGATCGCATCATACCCGCGCGATATTTGAAAGCCGTTACCTTTGATGGATTAGGCGAAGGTGTATTTATTGATGACCGGACAGCACTTAAAGGTGAACATCCCTTTGACCAACCCCAATACCAAGGTGCAAAGATTTTAATAGTCAACCGTAACTTTGGCTGTGGTTCATCACGAGAACATGCACCCCAAGCGATCGCAAAATGGGGAATCCAAGCTTTAATCGGTGAAAGCTTCGCCGAAATCTTTTTCGGTAACTGTGTGGCAATGGGTATACCTTGTCTGACAGCCGATGCTGTTACTGTTAAACAACTGCAAGACTTAGTTGCTGCCAATCCCCAAGCCGTTGTAACGGTGAATTTGGAAACTTTGCAAGTGCAAATTGGTGATTACACAGCCCCAGTTGCGATCGGTGAAGGTACAAGAAGTACATTTATTTCTGGGACTTGGGACGCTTGCGGTCAGTTGGTGGCGAATGCTGACCAAGTTCGGACAACGGCGGCAAAATTACCCTACGTCGGTTGGGGTAATTTTGCCGCGAGTTAATCTTTTCTCGTTCCCTGGTTGTCAGCTAGGGAATGAGAAAATACTGAGAATTTTATAATCGTTGCGTAAGAACATCAAAACTTGAATCATCACCCGAAGTTGCGGGTTATTAACCAATAGGCTTGGGTTAAGCCTATTGGTTAAAGGCGGGAAATGTTACTAGAAAGAATCAATTCAAGCGATCGCATCATTCTAGTGTAATCTGCGATCGCAGGCATTGTAACAGCTATACGATTTTGAACATGGGCTGCTTGTGGATTTTGAGTTGTCGTTTTGGAAGTTCACAACTTTACTACATCACCCCTCTCTCTTCATACTCTTTTTTTTAGTGAAGGTATTGATTAAAGTATTATATTTTACTCGTTAGACAAATACTTCTTTGAGAGTAAATGCAAAAATAAATGCTTTAAATTCAGTAAAAACAATTAGTAACTAAGTGCATAAATTGATTTGTAGTGGCTACTTTGAGGTAGCAGGCAGTTTAAAATCCTTTAGACAAAGACTCAGTTATTAATACCGATTTAATGACTTTGCTTTTGTTATTAGAATTACACCATAAACACGGGCTACTATTTAATACTGTCATTTATTGAAAGCTATTTACATTCATTTGAACTTTAGCAAAACTTATTTAATCAGTTGAAACCTAGTTTAAGCAAGGTATTCAGGAGCCAATTTTCTTTTTTACATGACGTTAAAAGTCACAATATAGTAAGGTTTGCCTACAAAGCTCATAGTAAAGAACTTTTACAAAAACCAATATTTTGCGTAAAAGCAGGACATATCTCTGAGTAATACTTAGCAGCTAAAAACTATAAGTTTTCTAGTTTGTAGATAGAAACTAGTACTTTTACTATTTTCTTAAAAATGAAGTACTAGTAACTCATTGTTCACTTAAACATTAACAATTAGGAGTATTAATCATGGCAGTAAATTGGATTCCAGGCCCAGGGCCAACCAATGGAGCAGATACAGGTACTGGTGATGCCGCTTATGATAGTTTCAGTGGTTGGGCTGGAAATGACACCCTCAATGGTGGCGCTGGCAATGACACCATCTATGGTGATGCTGGTAATGACTTGTTACTAGGTGGTGATGGTATCGACTTTTTATCCGGTGGAGACGGGAACGATACCATAGTCGGAAATCGGGGCAACGACACCTTCATCGGCGGAAACGGCAACGACCGACTCATCTGGAACAATGGTGACGGAAGCGACAAAATCAGTGGTAACGCTGGTTATGACGTAGTTGAGGTTAACGGTGCGGGTGCTGCGGGGGACAACTTCCGCCTGCAACGAGATGCCCAAGGCAGAGCAATTTTTGATCGGCTCAATCTGGTTCCTTTTACTCTAACTGTGGATACCGCAGAGAGGTTTGAAATCAATGGTGGTGGCGGTGATGACACCCTTGATGTCAACGATCTGGCAGGAACAGGAGTAAATGCGGTATGGTTTACAGGCGGGGCGGGCAATGACTTGCTCGATGGTAGTGGCACAGCTACACCGTTGACAGCCTTTGGCGGTGAGGGGAATGACAGCCTGACAGGTGGTACTGGCAATGACAACCTTTATGGTGATGCTGGTAATGACTTGTTACTAGGTGGCGATGGTATCGACTTTTTATCCGGTGGGGACGGGAACGATACCATAGTCGGAAATCGGGGCAACGACACCTTCATCGGCGGAAACGGCAACGACCGACTCATCTGGAACAATGGTGACGGAAGCGACAAAATCAGTGGTAACGCTGGTTATGATGTAGTTGAGGTTAACGGTGCGGGTGCTGCGGGAGACAACTTCCGGCTGCAACGAGATGCCCAAGGCAGAGCAATTTTTGATCGGCTCAATCTGGTTCCTTTCACTCTAACTGTGGATACCGCAGAGAGGTTTGAAATCAATGGTGGTGGCGGTAATGACACCCTTGATGTCAACAGCCTGGCAGGAACAGGAGTAAATGCGGTATGGTTCACAGGCGCGGCTGGCAATGACTTGCTTGATGGTAGTGGCACAGCTACACCATTGACAGGCTTTGGCGGTGAGGGTAATGACAGCCTCTATGGTGGTGCTGGCAATGACAGCCTCTATGGTGATGCTGGTAATGATATCTTGCAAGGTGGTAAAGGTAATGACATTCTTACAGGTGGTAATGGTAGCGATCGCTTTGTGTTCAACACAGGCGCATGGTTCAATAGTGCTGATCTGGGTGTAGATAAAATTACTGACTTCAGCCGCACTTATGACAAAATTGTCTTAGATAAGACAACTTTTGTCGGACTCAATGATTTGTATCAAATTCAGATAGTAGCTAATGATGCAGCAGCTGCAACTAGCTCTGGACTCATTACTTACAGTCTTGGAACTGGCAACTTATTCTTCAACCAAAACTTGACATCACCAGGCTATGGCACAGGTAGTCTGTTTGCCAACATTGATAACGATAACAAGCCATTCACAGCCCCACCAGTATTAGCAACTACAGACTTTCAGATCGTTGCGTAATCATACAGAATCTAAACATAGTCCGCCTCCGCGGACTATGCCTGTGTAGCCGCGAATTCCATTCGCCTTGGCTTTAATTACGAATTACGTTAGCGTAGCGGTAGCGAGTCTTGCCTACGGCACGCCAAGGGCGATAGCGCAGCGTTAGCGAGTCATCGAGCGTCATTACGAATTACGAATTACTTTACCGTGCATCGCCAATCAAGACAAAGGGCGACCAATAAAAAGGATGACGATGGTCTGCAATTAGCTTTAACTTAGCTTTTTGCAAAGCTTCACCTTTGGTCATACCCTGCTTGAGATTTTGATAAAAATCAACCATTAATTCCCGAGTTGCTTCATCATCAACCGCCCACAAACTAGCCATCACAGCTTTAGCACCAGCCCGCTCAAATATATAAGCAACTCCTGTAATTCCTACGTCATTAGAGTTAGTGTCTACAGCAGTTTGACAAGCACTGAGAGTAATCAGTTGTGTGCCTTGTAGCCCTAAAAGAGCAGCATTGGCAATGTCTAAAGTTTTGTCAGCAAATAGTAATGTATTATTTTTTAAATTGACTTGTTTACAATCTTCAGTTTGGAAACAGCCGTGAGTTGCTAAGTGCAAAAAGGAAAAGCGCAATGCTTGGGATCTAAACTTTTCTAGAGTAGCTTCTTTATTGATATAAACTTCACTGTCTGGCAGTATTTCTTTAATCTTTGTGACTTCTATCTCTGCACCTGGGAGATTTTGCGGGTCACGGGGTACTGGATTACCAAATGCTAAAACAGCTTGTGGTTTGCCGGGGACGGTATTTTGCACACCTGGAGATTTTAGGGAATTATTAGAAATGCGAGTGAGATAGTTGACAGGATATTTCTGGATTAGAAATTGGTCGGTTTTACTGTCGTAAAGAGTCTCAAAAGGTAAATGACGCAGTTGACCAGTAGCAATAATGCTCAGTTGTTTGGGTGATAAAGTTTTAATTTTGTCTTCGACGGGACGAATGAGAATATCATAAAGTTTGCTACCTGTTTCAGTGAAGTTAGCATCACTGTCGTCTTGTACCTGTTTTAGGTAATCGGCAACAAGTTTATTAAATTCAGTGGGGTCAATAGATTTTTTAATAACGCTCAACTGACCTTTTGTAAAGATAAAAAAGGCAACGTTTTTGGGTATATCTCTCGCATTAGTCAGCAAGACAGGTTGGACTATAACCGTTCCTGCGGGAATGGAGGATGTCAGGTTTTTAATATCTGCGGGTGTAGTTTCAAATAGTTCTGCTACTTCAGGGAAACGGCGAGAGATATTTTCGGCTTCTGAATAAACTTGTGCTTCTAATTGCCGAATTTGTTGGGGTAGGCTTTCGGAACGGTTGTTTTGCAGTTGTTGTCGCAAGGATTCTAATTGTTGATTTTTTGTACTCCAGTCGTCAATGGCTTTTTGTGCTTCTAGGTTGGCAACTTTGGCATTAATCAGGCGAGTATAATCAGCAAGGTCGGCTGTAGTGAATAGGTTAACCCATTCAAAAGCTTCAGCGTATTTTTTTTGATTAATCAAGACATCCACTAAAGCAGTTGCACTCCAACCGTTTTGCTGTAAAAAGTTTTGGCGATTTTCTCGTTGTAAACCCCGACGCATTTCTAAGCTGATTTTGAGAGATTGCTCTAAATTAGTAATGGCTTCAGTTGGCCGATTTGTACTTTGGAAGAGTACACCAATATTACCCAAAGTGATAGTTTCACCAGCGCGATCGCCCACAGCACGCGAAAGGGGCAGAGATTGGTTGTAAAAATCGAGTGCTTTTTGCTTTTCTCCTAAAGCGTTGTAGACTCCACCGATGTTATTGAGTGTAGCCGCAACACCAGTGTGATCGCCCACAGCACGCGAAAGGGGCAGAGATTGGTTGTAAAAATCGAGTGCTTTTTGCTTTTCTCCTAAAGCGTTGTAGACTCCACCGATGTTATTGAGTGTGCGAGCCTCACCAGTGCGATTGCCCACAGCCCGAATAAGGGGCAGAGATTGGTTGTAAAAATCGAGTGCTTTTTGCTTTTCTCCTAAATCGTCGTAGACTGCACCGATGTTATTGAGTGTAGTCGCTTCACCAGAGCGATCGCCCACAGCACGCCAAAGGGGCAGAGCTTGGTTGAGGTAATCGAGTGCTTTTTGCTTTTCTCCTAAATCGTCGTAGACTAAACCGATGTTATTGAGTGTGCGAGCTTCACCAGTGCGATCGCCCACAGCCCGAATAAGGGGCAGAGCTTGGTTGTAAAAATCGAGTGCTTTTTGCTTTTCTCCTAAAACGTCGTAGACTGCACCGATGTTATTGAGTGTAGTGGCAACACCAGTGCGATCACCTACAGCCCGTCTTATAGGCAGAGCTTGGTTGTAAAAATCGAGTGCTTTTTGCTTTTCTCCTAAAGCGTCGTAGACTGCACCGATGTTATTGAGTGTAGTCGCAACACCAGAGCGATCGCCCACAGCCTGAATAAGGGGCAGAGCTTGGTTGAGGTAATCGAGTGCTTTTTGCTTTTCTCCTAAAGTGTCGTAGACTCCAGCGATGTTATTGAGTGTAGTCGCAACACCAGAGCGATCGCCCACAGCCCGCCTAAGGGGCAGAGCTTGGTTGTAAAAATCGAGTGCTTTTTGCTTTTCTCCTAAAGCGTTGTAGACTAGACCGATGTTATTGAGTGTACGAGCTTCACCAGTGCGATCGCCCACAGCACGCCAAAGGGGCAGAGCTTGGTTGTAAAAATCGAGTGCTTTTTGCTTTTCTCCTAAAGCGTCGTAGTTAAACCCAAGCCCAAGCAGTGCAGTTGCTTCAATTTTTTGGTCTTTGAGTTGTCGCGCAATGGTTAAACCTTGCTGAAATATTTGTATTGCCTGTTGGTATTCCTGTTGCTGTGTCAGTTTTATCCCTTGCTCTAGCAGTCTTTCTGCTTCTTGCGATCGCGAGTTTTGAGTCTGTCCCCAGGTGGGTGGAGCCATCAGCATCACTGTTAAAGGCGTTAGATAAAAGCCCACAGCTAAAAGACTGGTAAGAATTTTTTTCATAGAGTAGCGCAAAGGTAGCTGTTTTCAATTGGGTGTTAGCAGAAGCTCTTGTTACAAACTCACGATTTTTTGCTATAAACTCATGATTTTCGTTACAAACTCACGATTTTTCGTTACAAACTCACGATTTTTTGTTACAAACTCACGATTTTTTGCTATAAACTCACGATTTTTTGTTACAAACTCATGATTTTCGTTATTAATGTCGAAATAAATAAGAGCGTACAGCTAGTTGTGCGCCCCTACAGATGGAATAATTCACGATTAATAAGGTTTTGCCAGAATAGTGATCGTTCTTTGTTGCGAATTGAACTGGATTTCATCCACCACATATTGCCGATCTCTCGCCACTGATTGAATACCCCGTAACTGTGCTGGGGAAACTACAGGTGGTTTGAGCTTCAACACCGCTTGACCTTGGGTAGTATTTTTTACAGTAAAATTATTTATGGGTATACCACTCCAACTTACTGTCTTGCCTGTAGGACGTTCTCCCCCACCCCGCATAATTTGCCGCCCATTGCTTCTGTAAGCCAACGCTCCATTCTTGAAAACTACTTTTGCAATTTGGCTCAGGGAAATTGTAGCAGTTTTGCCACTACGCTGAATTGATAGAGCTTGCCTTTGTGCATCAATTCCTATTACTCGACCACTGCTTGACTCACCACCATTAAGGATGATCTCTGCTAACTCTGGTAATGCTACTGCAAGTTCTAATTCATCTGCGTTGACTGGTGTCTGTGCCAACAATAAATTTCCCGTCTTGACATCCTGGCTAATTACAGCTTGAATGTTTCCTGCGATCGCTGTTGCCATTACTAGGATTGCTACAACCCATCTCTGGAAAAAAGCTTTCATGGCTTTAACAGTATATTTGACTATGTTTAACTTTCTCATTAAACTTCAAAGGCAGATACTAAATTTCCGTAAAATTACTAAAATCGACTGATTATTTACCTGTAGCAGTTTACAGTTGAGCGCAATATGACCTAACCCCCAACCCCTTCCCTGCAAGGGAAGGGGAGTAAGATTCAAAGCCTCTCTTCTCTTAGGAGCTACGGTGTACACACAAGTCTTTTAGAGTTGCACTACAGGCTTTTGATCCCCCCAACCCCCCTTAAAAAGGGGGGCAAAAAGCTCTCAAAGTCCCCCTTTTTAAGGGGGATTTAGGGGGATCAATACACATTTTGCACCCAGCAAAAAGATGTGTGTACACCGTAGCCTTTTAGGAGAGAGGTTTGGAAGTGAGGTCACAGTATATTTGTTTCCCTTATATCCCCTATCTCCTCTATGACCCAAACACCCAACCAAGAAAGCAATATTTTAGGTAAATTCACTAGTGTACTTGGCTTGCTGGGTGCGGCGCTTTTCTTTGCAGGCTGGATTTATCGGTGGTCATATTTCTACTTTTTTCAACTAGAAGTCAATACTCTCGATTTACCTGCACAGTCTTTTCTCATAGTTCCCCTGCAAATATTTTTCGGAGATATCTGGACAATCTGCAAAACAGCGATCGCCTTTTTTATCGCTGCGATCGCAATTCAAGCTACATTATGGTTAATTAAAATCATCAGTGATACGGTAGTCTCTACCAGCCAATTACTACTCAATCGCATCATCTCTGGTACTCAACACAAACGCTCATGGACAGCTAAACAGCTTAAATCTCTAGCTGAATTTGGTTTTGGGCAATTGCGCTCAGTTGATTTTCTGCGATCGCTAGTCAATGAAATAGTAATAGTATCCTGGGTATTAATTGTGATATTTTGGTTAGCTCGTTGGCAAGGCATTGCAGATGCCCGACGAGATGCAGGTCAAAACTCCACCTTGCCCGTCATAGCGTTAATTACACCGGAAGAGAAGTTTGCTGTGGGACGCAAACTTGATGATGTATTTGCCGATCCTTCTTTAAAAGGTTATCGCATTATTGGCGATCGCGGTCTATTCGAGGACTTGCGAGGTAGGGAAGATAATGATATTAGCAATCCAAAAGAGCCAAGAGTCTGGCGCTTACTCCTAGAACGTGGTGGCTGGATTTATTTGTTTCGAGCATTGCCCCCAAATGCAAAAGTTGATGAGCTACCCTCAGTGTTAGCTATTCAAGAAAGTGATAAGGGACATATCATCATTCGTAGTCCAGAAGTTTCTAAAACCAATCTTCCTAATTTGTAATTTAACAACTTTTTAAAGATGGTCAGGGTGATGTTTTACTCAACTATGAAAAAGAGATGATTTTATCAGCAAAAAATACCGATGAACTTTCATATATTGTGCCTGATGTCAATATCTCCATCGACAATCCGGTTGCTGTTGTAGATAAAAACGTTGATAAACATGGAACTCGCACGATCACAACCAAGCTCGATCATATTGAACAGGCCAGAGTTTATCCTGTCCTAGTTGTTTAGCTGCCAAATGTGGCCAGTAAGGATTGCGGAGTAGTTCCCGTCCCAACAGCACTATATCAGCTACTTCTGTGCGAATAATCTGGTCAGCTTGTTCAGGGGATGTAATTAAGCCCACAGCTCCTGTATAAATATCGGCTTCGCGGCGGATGCGTTCGGCAAACTCAGTCTGATAACCAGGTTTAATTGGGATATTAATGCCCGGTATAATACCGCCTGATGAACAGTCGATCAAATCTACTCCTAAAGACTTGAGTTTGTCGCTTAAAGCAATACTTTGCTCAATGTCCCAGCCATTATCTACCCAATCGGTGGCAGAGATGCGTAGCCAAAGTGGATGTGTCTGCGGCCAAACCTCTCGAACTGCTTGAACCACTTCTTTGAGGAGACGAGTCCGGTTTTCAAAACTACCACCATAATCATCTTGACGGTGGTTAGAAAGGGGTGAGAGAAATTGGTGCAGTAAGTAACCGTGGGCAGCATGGATTTCTACTACCTTAAAACCAGCTTGTAGAGAACGTTTGGTAGCTTGGACAAAGGCATCAATAATTTCTTGAATTCCCTCAAGAGTGAGGGCTTCTGGAACTGGGCTATCTTTGCTAAAAGCGATGGCACTACTGGAAACCAAGGGACGCCAACCTTCCTGAGATTCATCCAGCGCTTTTCCTCCCTTACTCGGTTTGGCAGTGCTGGCCTTTCTGCCTGCATGAGCAAGTTGAATACCTGCAACAGCTCCAAAGTTATGAATTAATGCTACAGCTTTAGCTAAATTTTCTATGTGTGCATCTGACCAGATTCCCAAATCTTGTGGACTAATGCGTCCGCGAGGTTCTACAGCTGCTGCTTCTGTTAGCACTATACCTGCACCACCAACTGCACGAGAAGCTAAATGAACCACGTGCCAATCGTTAGCATATCCATTTGTACTGGAATATTGACACATCGGTGAAACAGCGATGCGGTTGCGGAAAGTAACTTCACGAATATTTAATGGTTCAAACAGGTGTGCCATTGGTATTAATTCCTTTGATGGTGCGATCGCTAAACTAGATGATGAAATGCTGAATCGAATCTATGTTCTGCTTCTGTATTAAAAATTTTAACAGAATCGCGTTATGCCCCTTCATTAGCGATTAGTTGCGATCGCACCACGCCTGGGGATTTCCTCATCAGAAATTAACTGGCGTGTGAATTCCATTCGCCAGGGCTAAGGATATTTTTACAAAAATAAGATGCCCTCCTTAATATCTCACCGATATTTCAGTAATTACCACTGGGAAAAAGGGTGTTTTACTAAATTACTATTGAAATATCTGGCATCGTCAGAAACTTCTTGTCCAATCCAGGTTGGTAGTTCAATTTGTTGATTTTCATCGCTGAGTTCAACTTCTGCTAATATTAATCCTTTATTAACACCATCAAACTCATCTATTTCCCAAATCAAACCACGCCACTCTATTTTATATCTGACTTTTTCAATAAAGGGACGTTCGCACAACGTTTCAAGCATTTCTTGAGCATCTTCAACAGGAATAGGGTACTCAAACTCTAATCTTGAATATTTAATACTGGGGCCTTTAATTGTCAAATAACTTTTTTCTCCCACTACACGTATACGTACAGCCACTTTGTCTTGTGTGGCAATGTATCCTTGACGATAGACATTACCTTCAGCTAATCCTCTCCAGCTATCTCCTAAAACTAAATATTTCCGCTCTATTTCTTTCGCCATTTTATCTATTTGCTTTTATGTATGAAACTAGACTATGCTTATAAACTAAATATATCAACTTAATCGGAATTTTTATATTTTGTAGTAGGGGCGCAAGGACTTGCGCCCCTACGGGTGTACCTCACCTAAACGAGAACCGCTATATGATGTGATGATTGTGAGACAAACTATCAAAATATAATTAATGATAATGAGCCAGAGTAATCTGTTGTTACCATCTGGATGTGTCCTTCGCAAAGCAACCTCTGCGGATCAGTGGTCAATTCTATTGCTGGTATTCTCAGCAAAACTTGATCCAACCCAATTAAATTGGCAGCAATTTTGGATAATTGAATGCAATAACAATCTTGTAGCTTGCGGACAGCTACGTAGTTTTTCAGGGGCACAAGAACTTGGTAGTTTGGTCGTTGCATCAACTTGGAGAAATCGCGGTTTGGGTACTTTGCTAACGCAGCATTTGATTAATACAGCAACACAACCACTTTATCTTGAATGTTTAGGTCATCGATTGGCGAAGTTTTACAGTCGCTTTGACTTTGTGGAAATATCTTTTGAAGACTTGCCACAGATTCCCAGGACAAGCAGCTTGTCTACACTTAAGGGGAAATATAAATTCTCGCAATTAGCTAAAAAACTGCTCAGAATTCCTGTGGTGTTTATGAAACATCGAGGTAATTTGTGATTCGTAATTAATAAAGCTTACGCAAGAGTTATGGAATAACGTAGATATAAAGTCTTCGACAGGAGAAGCGTACCACAGAGGCGCAGAGGACACGGAGAAATAAGAGTTTGAGAGATATTTTGCATAAGTAGGGGCGCAAAGACTTGCGCCCCTACAAATCTAGAAATAATCTGCGATAATTTATTTTTTGCAAGTCCCGACTCCCATTTTAAATCGGAGGTTTAGCAAAAATCGTTAGTAAGACAGGCCCTAGTAAATAGTGGTGATTCAAACACAATAGCCCAGCAGAAGAGCCAATAAGTTGACGTTGATTAGGGCTGTAAAGTCTAATTCCACGGGGAGAGATTGGCAATAATTGAGGTTCTGCCTCTTTATTAGAAGTAATGTCAACCAAATAAAAGCGTCCACCGGGAGAAAGTACCCGTGCTATTTCATTAAGCACCTGTTTAGGTTCCAAATAGTGCAAGAAGCTGATAGTGCTGAAAACAGAATTAAATTGACCATCAGCAAAGGGAAGAGACTCAGCTTTGCCCTCGATATAAATTAAACGTGGACGGTGGCGGTTGCTTTGTCTTGCTAGCCGCAACATATTAGCAGATAAATCCAATCCGGTGGCTCGCAGATGGGGAAACTGAGTGGCAAGGCGCTCAAGCAAGCGTCCAGTACCACACCCTATATCAAGTACATTTGCTGGTTCTGGTAAATCGACATACTGCAATAACCGTTTGTGAACGGCTCGATAAAACACTGAAGGAAAAAGCCAGTCGTAACTCGGTGCCCATAGATCAAAAAGTAACTTTTTATTACTGAAAAAGTCATCAGTCATTAGTTTTTCGCGTTGGTTTTTCAATCTGACATCAAAAGTGAAGACAAATTATCAGGAACTGTAGGACTTAAATATGTAGTTAACAGTGTGCCAAAGAACAAGCAATAAGTGCATAAAACTACAAAACCTAACTGTATTTATTTATAAAGGTTCAAGTACAACAAACTCAATCTAGTTTGAAATTATTAAGGTGAAAAATTATGACAAGCTTTATTCAAGCCCAGTTACACAATGATTTACTGCACCCAGTCCGCGAGTGGTTGGAAACGATAGAAATTCATAACTCCAAATTAGCTCATTTCCTGTGCAAATCTATTCCTGCTCAGTGTCCCTTTGAGCGAGATATCATGCTGTTTGGTCGGAAGCTGCTTCACATACCTCCAATGTGTAAATTAAATCCGTTATACGAGGAAGTGGTCGGTTTGCGTTTTAAAGCGCTCTGTTATCTTGCCGATGAATGCGGTGAAGATGTCACAGCCTATTGCTAATAGCCAGTTGGATCGTTATTTGATCAAGCAGCGATGCCTTCTCTACGAGACGCTATGCGAACGGCGGGCACAGCCGACGCAAATTGCAGACTTACGGTTGTTACTTACTCAGGTTTATACTAAGCTAACGTACACCTAATTAGATGTTTGGCTATTAAGTAGCTGACACCTCGAAGACAGTGTTTCCAGTCCGTATTCTTGCTTACCGTATCCTGCTGAAATCATTAATATCATCATGACGCACATCTTACTGGTTGAAGATGAGGTCAAACTGGCACGATTTGTCGAATTGGAATTGAATTATGAAGGCTATCAAGTCAGTGTTGCCTACGATGGATTAACTGCACTCACCGCAGCGCGGGAGTTACATCTAGATTTAGTAATTTTAGACTGGATGTTGCCTGGTTCATCGGGGTTGGAAATTTGCCGCCGCCTGCGAAGTATTGTTGATAGAGTGCCGATAATCTTATTAACCGTCAAAGATGAAGTGAGCGATCGCATTGCAGGCTTAGAGGCTGGTGCTGATGATTACCTCGTTAAACCCTTCACCGTTGATGAATTATTAGCTAGAGTCAGTGTTCACCTGCGAAGAAGCCACCAAGCAGGGGCCGCAGATGTTTTAAAATTTGAAGACCTGAGTTTAAATCGTCGCACGCGGGAAGTGTATCGAGATCGGCGGTTAATTGAGTTAACTGCTAAGGAATTTGATTTACTAGAATATTTACTTGCCCATCCGCGACAGGTAATTACGTGCGATCGCATTTTAAAGGAAGCCTGGGGTTATGACATCATGGGCGATGCCAACATCATCGAAGCTTACATTCGCTACCTGCGCCTAAAACTTGAAGCTAATAACGAAAAATGCCTAATTCAAACTGTGATCGGTGTTGGGTACACATTGCGTGATTGAATTTGGGGATTGCCCCAGTCTCTAGTCTCCAATCCCCAAAATTCATCGTTATATGAAGATTTAGATTTTTTGGCAATCTGAGTCGAAACTTATCCAACTCAGAGTTAATTATATTAGGATGCACAAAGCTGTCATAATCTAAAATCTAAAACTGCATGACCTATCTAGAAACAGCAGCGCAATTCTACCGCGAAGTTGCCCAAACTCCGCAAGTTGGACTTTGTTGTGTGCAAAGTACACCCCTGCAACTACCAGGATTGAAAATTTCTTTGCCAATGCAGGAAATGAACTATGGTTGTGGCACCACTGTTCACCCCACGGAACTAGGAAACCAACCGACTGTGCTGTATGTCGGCGTTGGCGGCGGCTTGGAAGCGTTGCAATTCGCTTATTTTTCCCGCTATGCAAGTGCTGTAATTGCTATTGAACCGGTTGAAGCCATGCGGGAAGCAGCTGCACGTAACTTGCAAATTGCTGCTCAAGAAAACCCCTGGTTTGACCCCAGCTTTGTAAAAATCCGTGAAGGCGATGCTTTTAACTTACCTGTTGCTGATGCTAGCGTCGATATAGTCGCCCAAAATTGCCTTTTCAACATCTTTGAACCAGAAGATTTAACTCGTGCTTTAAAAGAAGCATATCGGGTATTAAAACCAGGTGGACGCTTGCAGATGAGCGATCCAATTGCTACTCGTCCAATTCCAGCACATCTTCAACAAGATGAGCGACTGAGAGCCATGTGTTTATCAGGCGCACTCACATATCAAGAGTATACTGAGCGGATTATAAATGCTGGTTTTGGTCAAATTGAAATTCGCGCTCGTCGCCCTTATCGTCTCCTAGATTCCCAAACTTATAATTTAGAAGAAAATCTACTTTTAGAAAGTTTGGATTCTGTCTCTTTTAAAGTTGAAATTCCCGAAGATGGTGCTTGTATTTTCACTGGTAAAACAGCAATTTATGCTGGTACTGAACCTTTCTTTGACGACTCAGCAGGTCATCTACTTCAGCTAGGGATTCCCGCAGCAGTGTGTGATAAAACTGCTGCTAAACTTGCTGCTATCAAGCCAGCAGAAATAATTGTTACCAATTCAACCTGGCACTATAGCGGTGGTGGCTGTTGCTAATTTATCAAACAGAATTCAGGAGTCAGGAGTCAGGAGTCAGAATTCAAAATAATTATCTGCGACTGGATAATGAATGCAAAGTTGGGATATTTCACTTATTATATTGTGAATTGTGAATTCTGACTTCTGGTTTCTTCTTTATAAAGCCCAAAATGTTGTTAATTAGTCTGTTTTTAGCTACGCTTTTTTTGGCATATTCTAATGGCGCAAATGATAACTTTAAAGGTGTAGCAACGTTGTTTGGTAGCAGAACGAGTAGCTATCAAACAGCAATTTTGTGGGCAACTTTTACAACTTTTGCTGGTGCAATCACTGCGACTTTTTTAGCAGGAACACTAATTCAAAGCTTCTCTGGTGAAGGACTATTACCTGATGCGATCGCTAACTCCCCAGAGTTTCATATAGCAGTTGCGATCGCAACTGGTTTAACTGTACTCATTGCCACCCTCATGGGGTTTCCCGTTTCCACAACTCACAGTTTAACGGGTGCTATTGTTGGCGCTGGATTAGTTGCGATCGGACTACAACTTAATTTTGCCGCTTTGGGAACTTCCTTTATTTTGCCTTTATTACTTAGTCCAATCATTGCTATTCCTTTGGGAGCAGGAATTTACTGGTTATCTGGCTATACTAATTACAAATGGCATCTACCAATCAATCAAAAAATAGTTGATGCTTGCCATTTTCTCAGTGCTGCAATTGTCAGTTTTGCTAGAGGATTAAATGATACTCCTAAAATTGTTTCATTCATCCTAATTATTGAGTATTTCTCGATTCAAGGAGGCATCATTACAATAGCGCTCGCAATGGCGCTTGGCGGTTTACTCAACTCTCAAAAAGTTGCTGTCACCATGAGTGAAAAGATTACCTCAATGAATCATACTCAAGGCTTATCAGCAAATATAGTAACTGGAGTTCTCGTCATTGCAGCTAGTCAGTTTGGGCTTCCAGTTTCTACTACTCACGTTTCGGTTGGTTCTATTTTTGGTGTGGGATTGATTAGCAAAAAATCTAATATGCGTGTTTTTTATCAGATCCTCCTATCGTGGATTTTAACTTTACCAACTGCGGCAATTATTAGTGGAATAACCTATAGATTATTGCAAGGTTAGAAAAACTGTATTATGGTTGTGCCATTTTTAAGGAATAGTAAATAATGCAAACTCAATCAATAATTACACTAGATAAAGCAGTCAAACCGTTTAACCACAAACTCACTTCACCTTTAACAAAAAAAGGAATCACTGTTTTACAAATTAATCTAGGTAAGCGGTGTAACCTTGCCTGTACACACTGTCATGTGGAAGCCGGGCCAAAACGTACAGAAGAACTTTCTCCTGAAATTTGCGAACAATTGATTTCGCTAATCCATAAATTTCCCGAAATTAAAATATTGGATTTGACTGGTGGCGCACCAGAAATGAATTATGGATTTAAGCCATTGGTGGAAGCAGCAACAGCAACTGGTAAACAAGTAATTGTCCGGTCTAATTTGACCATTTATTTTGAAAATGGATTTGGCGATTTACCAGAATATTTTGCTAAACACCAAGTCAGAGTTGTCGCTTCCCTACCCTGTTACTTAGCAGATAATGTTGATAAAATGCGCGGTACTGGTGTTTTTGATAGTTCAGTCAAAGCTTTGCAGTGGCTTAATCAACTCGGCTATGGTAGAGAGAAAAATTTAATTTTGGACTTAGTTTTTAATCCGCAATTACCCACCGATGAAAAATTTTCTCTAGCTCCAGAACAGAGTAACCTAGAACAACATTACAAAATGTTCTTACAAGAACATTTTGATATTGTATTTAATAACCTCTTTACCATTACTAACCTTCCAGTTGGTAGAACTAAAATGCATTTAGAGCGGAAAAAACTGTACGCTAGCTATTTGCAGTTTTTAGAATTGCATTTTAATCTCAACACAGTTGAACATTTAATGTGCCGTGATGAACTTTCAATTGACTATCTAGGCAATGTATATGATTGTGACTTTAACCAAATGATGAATTTGCCTGCTAAGACTCGCAATGGTGAAACTTTAACAGTTGGCAAATTGTTAGAAGCTGGTAGTTTAAATCTGATTGATAAGATACAAACTGCTGCTTATTGTTATGGTTGTACTGCTGGGTGTGGTTCTAGTTGTGGTGGCGCTTTGCTGTGAAAGAGGCAGGAGGGAACCCACCAGTCTCAAAAAGCTTTTACATTGTCTCGTTGCCATCTTAGGGGCTGCCGCCTCTCTGACTTGCGGCAGAGCCGCTATGATGAGCATTTCCAGCCAGAGGCTGGAAACGAGATTTGAAAGGAGTTTTACCTTATAGTTGACACCAATGCGGCATACCGACAAATTACTATTATTTCCCCTGCCATAACCGACGCAACGACCGAAAAATATTTACAAATTTTTCTTCTAGCCAGAGCATAACATAATCAAGCCATTCCAAAAGTTGCTCTAAGGGGTGCTTTTCATAACCTGTTAAAGTTGCTTTGGTTTCTATCCAGTCTGGTTGTGCCTCAACTTGACTGCTTTGATGAAACTGCTGTTTCAACATTTCCCCTTTACGACTCTCGCTTTTAGTTGGGCTTTGTTTAGCAGAGGTGATTTTTCTCGATGTTTTTTGAATTGAGGCAAGATTACTATTTAGTTGTTTACTTCTCACTAAATCAGATTCGAGTTTAGGTTGTTTTACACTCAAATTCTGTGGTGAAAAATGCCCTCCTGATAAACTTGAGGCAAAAGCAGGATTTTTTCTTTGAGAAATTGTAACTGGCTTATCACCTACAGTTTCGGTGTCACCAAATAAATCATTCCACGTTAGCCAAGGATCATTTTTTAAATCCTGGTTCTCCAACTGAGGGCTTTTAGACAAAACTTTTCTCAGGCGTGATGAGAATAGTTTACTTGGCAATTGCTCATCAGTAATTGTTGGCTCAAATGTTTTTCTACTACCAACACCAAAAAAGTAATTAAGCGCCGTCTCAATCAAAGCGTGAATATTCAGTGTATGAGTTTTCCAAATTATCAGCAGTAGCTGCAATTTCTCTGTTAGCGGCTAATTGCTCTTTGCCATAAAGAAATATGTTTAACTGAGTTTGGGCAAGTTGGACAACTTCCTGACTACGTTCTTGGACAGGTACTAAAGCATTTGATTCTAACTTAGCAACGGTTATATCTAGAAAGGCTAATAATCTATCTGTATTAAGTAAATCTTTGGGTATTCTGTCAGCTAAAACTAGAGCTTTGGCTGTATTTATGTCAGTGAGCTTTGCTAATAAACTGTCAATTTGTGGTAATAGCTGCGTTTCCTTTTTAGCTTCAATCAGACGCCAATACTGCCAGTAATTAGCAACTTCGTTAATAATTCTATTTTCTAATTTTACCTGCTGTTGGGGTGTTAAGATGTCTAAAATTTCATTATCGGTAGTAACAAGTACTAAACTACGGTTACTCAAATTTGTAGCAATTCCCCGTACTATTGGATGCTGCTTGAGAGCATTCTCTAAATATGAAGGATTTAAACTTACGGCTTGAGTGTCTGTAATATTTGATGATTGAGTAAGATTAACGTTATTATTAATAAATTTTGGTCGAAAAACTCCCAAAAAAATCAAAGGTTGGAAACGTTGATATGTTTTCGTAGGAGTGGAAGCGGGTTCATCAGATGACAGAGAATAAACTGCTTCTAATACATTTTGAATCGGACTATCAGTATTTGAAGAGTTTCAGGCTGAAAATCGGTATCATTTGGTTGTAACTTCAGTCTGGTTTGTGGTTCTTTAGTATGTAGCGTTTTCCCAGATGATTCAGATGACTGAAACAGTAGATACACTGGGTAAAGTAATACCTCCACGCCCCACTTAGTGGCGACTTGCAAATGTCGGTAGGTGTGTTCCCACTGTTGTGTTACCCGCCGAGATTGCTGGTGGACAAAGTTAAATAGTCTGCTTTGATAACGACCAGAGGAACCAGAAGACATAGTAGTAATTTTTTAGTTCAAGTCTTGTATAAGTTGTGAGACTCGCGCCAAACAATAAAAACGACCAACACCTCATATTAGCGAATATATGACCCAGACTGTCTCTCAATCCCAAACCAAATTTATCTCACAAGCCATTGAGCAATTACGCTCTTTTTGTCAAGTTAATCTTCAGTCTAGGTGGCTGCATCAGGAATCTGACCTGATTATTACTGATGTTGTAGCTGCTAATTTGTCTCATTGGCAACCTGTCGAGTTGAATGCTAAAGAACATATAGCTTGGACAGGCGGGAAAAAAGTGCTGTGGCTTGTGCAAAAATTGGTGGTTCCCCAAGATTTACAGGGTTATCCCTTAGTTGGATTGTCTTTGCGGCTGGCACTGGTTTGGTGGGCAGATTCTGCTGAGATTTATGTGAATGGGAAGTTAGTGCTGGAGGGTGATTTATTTGATTGTTCGCCGAGAGTGCTTCTTAGCCAAGGGGTGACACCGGGGGAAGAGTTTACTGTGGCTTTACGGTTAGTGAGTCCGGGACATTGTGATGGTGCTTTAGTACGATCGCTCCTAGTATATGAGTCTACTGTTGATAATAATCCCGATCCGGGTTTTGTGGCTGATGAGTTAGCTGTGGTGCAAGTTTATTTGGAAAAGTTTGCGCCGGAGAGGTTGGATGTTTTAGCGGCGATGGTGGGGGAGGTTACGAACCGCAGAGGCGCAGAGGACACGGAGGTAGAGAAGGGATTAGTAAGATCGTTTTTGTCCCTACGTCAAAACCTAATTCAATCCGACATCTTAGCCCCCCTTTTGAAGGGGAGCCACTGCGGTCTTCTCCCAAGGGGAGACGCTAAAAGCGATAGCGCAGCGTTAGCGAGTCTGCGAGCGTCTGGGGTCTCCCCAAGTGGAGCAAGTGGCGTGGGTTGGGGGGATCAAAAATCTAAAATTTTCTTGTTGGGTCATGCTCACTTAGATTTAGCATGGCTATGGCCGCTAAATGAAACTTGGAATGCGGCGCAAAACACTTTTGAGTCGGTTCTGAAGCTGCAAGAAGATTTTCCTGAATTAATTTTCTGTCACTCGACTCCCGCACTTTATGCTTGGATTGAAGAACATCGCCCGGATTTATTCAGGGCAATTCAAGCACAGGTAGTTGCTGGACGTTGGGAAGTTATCGGCGGAATGTGGGTGGAACCAGAACTCAATATAATTGCTGGTGAATCAATAGTCCGTCAGTTATTGTATGGTCAACGGTACATTCAGGAAAAATTTGGTCAGCTTTCAACTGTGGTGTGGGTTCCAGATTCTTTTGGTTTCTGTGCAACTTTACCGCAGTTTTTCGCTAATGCTGGCATTGAGTATTTTGTCACCCAGAAGTTACGGTGGAATGATACTACTAAATTTGATTATGGGGCTTTTTGGTGGCGATCGCCTGATGGTAGCGAAGTCTTTAGTTTGATGTCTGCACCCATCGGTGAAGCTATAGACCCGGTTAAAATGGCATCCTACGCTCTTGAATGGCAAACCCAAACTAGTTTAGTAGAATCCCTCTGGCTTCCCGGAGTCGGCGACCACGGCGGCGGCCCCACCCGTGATATGTTAGAAACCGCCCAACGCTGGCAAAAGTCGCCTTTCTTCCCAGACTTAGAATTTACAACAGCTGAAAAGTATTTACAGCAAATTAGTAAAGGAGGCAGAAGGCAGAATTCAGAAGTCAGAAGTCAGAATTCAGAAGTCAAGAGTTATTATTCTCCCCCTGCCTCCCCTGCTTCCTCTACCTCCCCTGCTCCCCCTGCCTTCCCCACCTGGAATGACGAACTATACCTCGAATTCCATCGCGGTTGCTACACTACCCACGCAGATCAAAAACGCTGGAATCGTCGTTGTGAAAATTTATTGTATGAAGCTGAACTATTTGCTACCTTGGCAACCATAAGCTGTGGTGTGACATATCCTAAAGCAGAAATCGAAGCAGCTTGGAAACTAGTATTATTCCAACAGTTTCATGATATTTTACCTGGTTCTTCAATTACCCAAGTTTACACAGATGCGTTGCCCCAGTGGGAGCAAGTTGAACAATTAGGAACGAAGATATTACAAGAATCACTATTAGCGATCGCATCTCACATTACCCTATCAGAACCACCAAAACCCGATAGTTTGCCTATTTTCGTTTTCAATTCTCTCAATTGGCAACGCTCTGAGGTAGTCTCTGTAGCCTTACCCACAGCAGAAAAATGGCAGATTTATGATGCTTCTGGAAAGCAGCTTGTCTCCCAATTATCTGAACCATCAACACTACTATTTCTCGCCACCGAAATTCCACCCATAGGCTACCGCATATTTTGGCTTTCCCCCTCATCCCCCTTATCCCCCTCATCCCCCCTCCTCCCAGACTGGATTCTAGAAAATGAATTCCTGCAAGTTGTTATAGACCCTGACACCGGAGATTTATCAAGTGTTTTTGACAAAACTTATCAACGAGAAATTTTAAGTGGGGCGGGGAATCAACTGCAAGCTTTTAAAGACAGTGGTCAATATTGGGATGCTTGGAATATTGACCCCAACTACGCTCAACATCCCTTACCCTCAACAAATCTTCAATCTATTCAATGGTTAGAACAAGGCCCAGTGCAAAGTCGTGTGCGCGTGGTGCGTCAGTTGGGTGAATCGGAATTTTGCCAAGACTATATTCTACAAGCTGGTTTACCTTTGCTGAAGATAGCTACTACCGTTAATTGGCAAGAAAATCATGTATTGGTAAAAGCTGCTTTTCCTCTGAATGTCGAAGCAGACTTTGCTACTTATGAAATTCCCTGTGGCGCGATTCGCCGCCCAACTAAACCACAAACCCCTATAGAACAAGCAAAATGGGAAGTCCCTGCTTTGCGTTGGGCTGATTTGACAGGAGAAACACAGGAAGGTATCTACGGTGTTAGTTTACTGAATGATTGTAAATACGGTTACGACAGCAAATCAAATCAACTTCGCCTGACACTGCTACGCAGTTCTAATTGGCCAGACTCAGAGGCTGATAAAGGCTTTCACGAGTTCACATATACCTTGTATCCTCATGCTGGTAGCTGGGAATCAGCGCATACAGTACGGCGTGGCTATGAATTGAATATACCGTTGCAAGTGATATTAAATCCTGTTAATGAAAACCCACCCAAAAATCCTCCCCTGTTTTCTGGTAAAGAGGGGTTGGGGGTGAGTTTTCTAGATTTATCATCTAAAAATTTAATCTTGATGGCCTTCAAGCCATCAGAGGATAATCCACAGCAGTTAATTCTGCGGTGTTATGAATCTCACGGAGAAACAGCCGAATTATCTTGGCAAAGTGATTTAGGGTTGAATCTAGGAGATACAGTAGATTTGTTAGAACGTTCCTCGACAACTGAATTCTCATCTGGGCAACAAATCTTGACAATACATCCTTGGAAAATCGCCAGTTTCAAGGTAATCCCAGCGATTAATCCCAGGCTGGAGTAAGTCACTAGGCTATGTCAGTGGTCAGTTGTAGTTTTCCACAGACCATTGACAAATGACCAATGACCAATGACTCCTCTAGTCTTCATGGTCATCATACGGATCGTTCAATTCCTTGCTAGGAGGGCCAAAGGAGGTATAAATTGAGATTCCGGTGATGGCAACCACCACGGCAGCCATAGAAATGCTAAGAACTATTGCGGGTTCCATAATTGAGAGATAGATGATGAGTGCTATTCTTATAGAATATTACAGAAGATTAAAAAAAGCTTTGGCAAGTAATCTTAGGTGAACTATGGCGCAAAGGACTAGGTTGGGAGATATCCTGAAACCACTTAACTCTGAGTATGGGAAAGTGGCTCCAGGTTGGGGTACTACCCCTGTGATGGCTGTTTTTATTTTGCTATTTTTTGTGTTTTTGCTGATTATTCTGCAACTTTACAATAAATCACTCTTAGTTCAGGATGTAAATGTCGATTGGCGGAGTTTAGGACGCTAACGGATACACCGCTATCGAGTTTGGATAACAAGTTAAGTTACACCCGGTTCTCCCGGGTTTTTTTATGAGTTGCGATTTGCGATTAGACTAACTATATATGTGAGTTTCTGTAGTGGTTCTATAGTTTACAGGAGACAAAAAATGAATATATTTGGTATCGGTTTGCCGGAAATGGGTGTAATTATGGTAGTGGCGCTATTAATCTTTGGCCCAAAGAAGCTGCCAGAGATTGGTCGCAGTGTGGGCAAAACAATTCGTAGTTTCCAAGAGGCTTCTAAGGACTTTCAAAACGAGTTTCAAAAAGAAGCAGAACAGTTAGAAGAAGTTGTAAAGACCACTGCTGAATTGGAACCTAAGCAAATCTACCCTGCTAAATCTGAGCAGGATACCGCTAGTTCTTCCCAACCTAGCTAGGAGAGTGCTAGATATCAATTGACTGTAGGCAAAATGACAGAAGCTGTTACGCAATCAGCTTTGGTGATTCCCCAGCTAATTGTCGGGTTGGGGAATCCAGAAAGCAAGTATGACCAAACACGCCATAATATCGGCTTTGCGGCTTTAGAAACTCTTTCGCGTTCTTGGCGCATTTCCTTAGCAGAAAACCGCAAGTTTCAGGGTGAGTATGGCGAGGGAATGGCCCCAGGTGGAGGCAAGATTCGTTTGCTAAAGCCGTTAACTTATATGAATCGCTCAGGACAAGCAATACAAGCGGTGACGAGTTGGTATAAATTGCCGCCTGAATCAGTGCTGGTGATTTATGACGATATGGATTTGCCTTTGGGAAAAACTCGTTTGCGCTTATCTGGTTCGGCTGGTGGACATAATGGCATGAAAAGTGCGATCGCACATCTTAGTACCCAAAACTTTCCCCGTTTACGAATCGGTATTGGTAAACCCAAAGGTGCAGCTAATAACGATGATTCCGATACTATCTCTCATGTGTTGGGGCGATTTTCTGCTGCCGAAAATCAGCAAATGTCTCTTGTACTTCAGTTCGTGGTTGAGTGTATTGAACTAAGCCTCAAACAGGGAGTAGAAAAGGCGATGAATGTTTGTAATAGCCGCACCATTAATAATTCTGAGTCTTAACGCCTTCTTTACAGAGCAGAAGTGACCCATCTACACCCTAATTCGGGGTGCGGCATAGTTTGCTTAATTTTTGTAAGAATAATGGCGATGCCTACACGGGCTAAGACTACGTGCTATTGCCTGTTTTAGGTCATAACCTCAAGCAACGCCCGTACCACTCCAAATAAGTTTATTTAAAACGCCTTGTGCGTCTAGCTGCCACTGCCTTACGTTTGCATTTTTCTATTGGTGTTTCAAAATGCCGACGATATTTCACATCAGCTAATATCCCAGCTTTGGAAACCTGACGCACATCTATGCATTTCTTGTTAATATCAAACTAAATTTGACTTTATATTAGTCTAATCTACGTTAATACACTGAATTAAACTCCAGACTAGCTGAAGATGCCAATACAAGTAATGTTGATTACATAAAGTAGTCCTTGCCAGCCTTTGATCGAGGTGCTTTAATAGCGATGTCTGACGACAAGAAGCAGAGCTTCTACGCATTCCGCAAAACAGTCTTATATGTACAAGCTGCTGGTGTTCATCAACTTACTTAAAACATTAAACTCAAAGATATGACAAGCTAGTAGCATATCTTTGACACTAAATTCTCCCAAAAGCTGAATAGGAGCATACATGGAGCCAATTATTGCTATAGTTTTAGCCCTTATAGGTTATGCATTAGGTTCTGCAAAACTGATTAATCAAGGAAATGAAGCCCTAGTCGAACGATTAGGGCGGTATCATCGGAAACTTAGACCTGGGCTGAACTTTATTGTTCCCTTGGTAGATCAGGTTGTGATGGAAGATACTACACGAGAGCAGTTTACAGACATCAAACCTCAAAATGTCATCACCCAAGATAATATTTACGTAGAAGTGGATGCTATTGTATACTGGCGCATTATAGACATTGTGAGAAGCTTCTACGAAATTGAGGATTTGCAAGGAGCATTGACACAAATAACCACAACCACGCTCCGGGAAATCATTGCCCAGAATACCTTAGAGCAGACTAACGTCTCTAGAGCAGAGATGGACTCAGCCATCTTAGACCAGTTGAATCATATAACGGCAGATTGGGGAGTTGAGATTCTCCGGTTAGATATTCAGAGAATTACTCTACCTGAGAGTGTACGAAGGTCTAGGGAAGAGGAGCAAGCCGCAGTAATCAAAAAACGGGCGCTAATTACTGAAGCAGAAGGGGAAAAGGAAGCTGCTATTAAGAAAGCAGAAGGAACTATGGCTTCAGTACAAATCATTTCTCAAGCTCTACGTTCCAATCCTGACAGTAGGGACATTCTCCGGTATCTTGTAGCTCAAGATTACGTCGATGCTAGCCAAAAACTTGGTGAAAGCAATAATGCCAAAATTGTCTTTGTAGACCCAGCCAACTCAAGTGAAATGTTTCAGGAGTTGATTGCCGAGTCAGTAACTCAAGAAAGCAACGGCAGGAAACCCGAAAACGACGATAGTTAAGAGTCAAACTGCACAGCTTGTCTTAGTAGGGCATCGGCTACTAATGAAACATCGCGCATTTCTTGAACATCGTGAACTCGGAGGATATCAGCGCCATTAAAAATAGCAGCGCAACAAGCTGCTGCCGTTCCCCAAACTCGTGCTTTGGGATCTGGTTGATTTAAAATCCGACCAATAAAACTTTTACGAGATGCTCCTATCAAAATAGGACAATTGAGTGCCGCGAGCGATCGCAAATGGCGAAAAATTTCTAAATTTTGCTCATAGTTCTTAGCAAAGCCAATACCAGGATCAATAATAATTTTATCCTGGTCAATGCCCGCAGCAGTTGCCACCCCAATTTGCCGAGCCAAAAAACTATAAATCTCAGCGAGCAAATCTTGATAATCAGTGTGTTGTTGCATTGTCTGTGGTGTTCCCCGAATATGCATTAAAATCATCGGCACACCTAACTCTGCGACTGTTGGCAACATTTCTGAGTCAAAAGTGCCACCAGAAATATCATTAATAATATCCGCTCCAGCTTTTACAGATGCCCTGGCTACAGCAGCGCGAGTTGTATCTACAGAAATCGGGACTGAAATTTCTGGTCTTAGCACCTGTAACACCGATAGCACCCGGTCAAGTTCCTCCGCCAGAGTTATTTGCTTTGCCCCTGGTCGAGTTGATTGACCGCCCACATCAATAATGTCAGCACCAGCAGTTACCAGTGCTTGTGCCTGTACTAAAGCGGTAGAAGAAGTGTTAAACTCACCCCCATCACTAAAGCTATCAGGCGTCACATTCAAAATGCCCATCAAATAAGTTCGCTGTCCCCAGTCGAAACAGCGTTCTCGAATCATCAAGTTGCTTGGCATATATCTACATTAGTTATGTAATATGATGTCCGCAAAATCACCCATAATAAGCAGTTTGTAGTGGGGACTGAAGTTCCCAAAACCAAGAATATAGCGCTTCTTGGATGCAATACATTTTGACATCTCTCCTTTTAGGCTATGGTGTACACACAAGTCTATTGAGCTGCACGTTTGTTGCATCGCTCTGCACGTTTGTTGCATTGCTCTGCACGTTTGTTGCATCGCTCTGCACGTTTGTTGCATCGCTCTGCACGTTTGTTGCATTGCTCTGCACGTTTGTTGCATCGCTCTGTACGTTTGATGCATTGCTCTGCACGTTTGTTGCATCGACCTACAAAAATTAACCCACTCTACGTTACACAGCAACTTTAAAAGACTTGTGTGTACACCGTAGTCTTTTAGGAGAGAGGCTTTGATGCTCACTCCCCTTCCCCCGCTCTTAAGAGGCTGGGGGTTAGGTTTGTATTTCACGCAATTGAGAACCGCTATAAAGTCCTGACTACAAACATTTTTTTCAGCTTGATTAACCGGACATAATATAAGGCGGCATCTCCCCTGTAGGCGTTCCCATGCTCTGCATGGGAACGAGAAGAAGGCACATCACACTGGCTTAAAATTCACAATCCGAGCGAAACTCTCAGCTTCTAAACTTGCCCCTCCTACTAAAACACCATCAATTTCTGGTTGAGCCATAATTTCATCAATATTATTCGGCTTGACTGAGCCGCCATATTGAATTGATACATTCGGATTAGTCAACTGGCTACGAATTAAGCCAATTATTCGATTCGCCTCCACTGCTTCACAAGTTTCACCAGTGCCAATTGCCCAAATTGGCTCGTAGGCAATCACCAAATTATTTTGATCGATATCTACCAAGCCTTTGTCGAGTTGGAGAGCAATCAGTGATTCAGTCTCTCCTGCATCACGTTGTTGTTTAGTTTCGCCAACACAGAGAATTGGGGTCAAACCAAACCTTTGAGCAGTTCGGAGGCGCAGATTAACGGTGGCATCCGTTTCACCAAAGTATTGCCGTCGTTCACTATGACCGACAATCACAAAGCGCACACCACTTTCTGTCAGCATTGGGCCAGAAATCTCACCCGTATAGGCTCCATATTCTTCCCAATGAATATTTTGCGCCCCCAGTTGGATGAGGCTACCGTGCAAAGTCTTAGACAAAACGCTTAAATCAGTGAAGGGAGGACACAATACCACTTCTCGGTTTTCGGGCGTTTCCTCTAGGTTAGGCAGAAACCCTCGGAGAAACTCTTGGGTTTCTGCCTGGGTTTTGTACATTTTCCAGTTGCCGGCAATAACGATTTTCCGCACAGGTAATTTAGTCAAGATCCTAACGCGTTATTTAGATGCATTTTTCAGTATATAGAAAAACATACGTAAAATGACCGTTTTAAGCTATTTTGCTAGCAAAAATGCTCATTAGATGCTCAAACAAGCTAGCTTAAGTGAATTGTCAGCCATTTTTAGCATTATTCTATACACAATAGTTATGCTCAGTGAATGCTCAAATTTTCATCATCACACTTCACCCTTTACCTATAATCTCAGTTATTAAACAAGTTATTAAACAAGTTTTTAAACAACTCAAAGCACTAGCTAAGGATAGGCATAATTTTGCCTACAACCCTTATTTGGTCGTAGGCAAAATTATGTCTAATCTCTAATGTCTATTCGCCCAACAGTTCTATTACTTCTTCCAACTTCAGTTTTGCCTTATATAGGTTAAGTAGCTTCTCTTGCTCCCATCGCTTAGGAGCTTCATACCGTTTACCTTCTAGCGTTAGCTTAATGAGTGCTGCTTGCTCATCAGTAGGTGAGTTGAGTTGATCGAGCGCAGATGCAATGTTCTGGTATGCCTCAAAGGATAATCGCTTTAGTCCTTTGCCTTCTTCCATTTGAGAAAGCGCAAGAGCAGGAAAAGCCATAAGTGATGTAATCCAGCTTGCCTTATATCCAGCGTTGCCTGTTGGCTTGATGCCGTAACGCCTACATAAGTCTCTTAGCTGAGTAATGCTTTTGATTTCAAGTTCACTTCGTGTAAACATATAGTAACCATTCCTTAAAAGTGGTATCAGTGGTGAACTGTTTGTAAGACGTGCGTCACCACTGATTTAAAACTCTAATTACCTGTATACAGACAATTCAAGTTATTTTTATCTTTCTTAACAATGCCTAACCCGAAGGGTAGCCCAGAAAATTTAGAGCCAATACAACCCAAAAATGAACAACCGATGACGGCTAGCATTAGCTTTCGATGCACCGAGGAAATGAAGGAAGAGGTTAAAGCCAAGGAAGACCCGCCAGAATTTTGTAGACGCGCTATCCAGAAGGCACTGGATGAAGAGAAAGGAAAGCAACAATAATTGAAGCTTTATTTCTAATATTCTGTCTAAACTACAGATAGTTGAAAAGCAATATATATTAACAAATTTAAGGCTAGAGTCAATTTTCAAACCCTAGCCTTAAATTTATAGCTGTATCTCTGGCTGTGTGAGAACCTTAGCGCGTCCGTGCCGATTGATTTTCATTACCATCGCATCATCTACGTTACTTTGGAAAATGGGATAATAGTTAAAGCTGAAGAGAAATATGTAAGAAAATAATTTTTTTATAATAAACTTAGCGCACCCTGCAACCCTGTAAATCTGATTATACGGTTTGAGGAGTTAATAAAAGCAATAAAGTTGTTTTTTAATAACTTATGAATGCAGCAGTAGTAATACTTTGAAGTCTTTGAAAACAGATGCCTTAAAAAATAAGGCACTGTTATTTTAATTTAGTGGAATAGGGTACTCAAAATAAAAGGTTAAAATATTTTTTTACTAACCTTTTATTGTTTGTTTAATATTTTGTTTAATAAATTTTTAAACAATTAGCAACATAGGATAGGTGAAGGTAAACATAAAAATACCTGGGAATTACCCCAGGTATTTCATATCGTACTCAATTAGACAACTTTATTCTTTTTTGCTCTTGAGTAGCTTATCAATTAGTTCTTGCTGCTGTCTTAATTGGTCTTCTAACTGTTCCATCCTGGCTTGGTACTGTACCTGCTTATTCATTGGTACTTCTGGATTTGTCTTATCTGCAAATATCGCTATATCCTGGTAATGTTTGTTTGAAGTTTCTATTTTGTGACCACACCACTTGCTGACTACTTTTTCGTCAATGTCTAGATCGAATACAGCATGAGTGATAAAGGTATGACGCGTGTTGTATGGCGGTAAGTACTTTGTAATGTCACCTTGTTTTATCAGTGTTGGTATTATTCCCTTAGCTTGTATTGACGGCGAGTTTTGTCCTCTCCAAGAATTACCAAAAGTTGTTGAGTTAATAACTCTTCCTATTTTGCTTTTAAAAACAACTTCACTTTGTTCACCTTGCGGCATCAATTTTAAAAAACTCCACAGTTCCCCATCTTTGGGCATCGGAAAACGTCTAATTTCTTCGCCTTTGTAAGTTCTATTGTTCTTTAATGGATAAAACTTTTTAGTTATTCTGTCATAAGTTCTTCGTATTAGAATACGCTCTTTATCCCATTCGACATCACACCACATAAATCCTATTGCTTCACCCGTTCGGCATCCAGTAAAGAATTTAAACTTAGTGAAATTATACCAATGAGGTGAATTATTTTTGATGTAATTAAGTATTGCTTGTGCTTCATCCCATGTGTAAGCTTTTCCTCTATCAAGTACATCATTATCGTTTTCAGTCTCAACCTCATATTTGGTCTTTCCTTGCGCTCCCTTGCTAGTTACTTCTTCTGCCATTCCTTCAAAAGGATTATGAGTTAAAAGCTTATTTTTTATTCCCACTCGATAGGCTTTTGAAAGATTGGATAACAATTGTTTAACTGTTATTAAATTTCTATTTTCTATCAACCAGTTTCTAATTTTTAAAGCATCCTCCGACTTCGTAGCTTCTATTGCTGATTTAATGTAATTATTAAACTGTTTTAAAAACATGTTCTTAAAGGTACTTTCTCTCAGTCCTTGTTTTCTGTAATCACAGTACATATCCCAAATTTCCATCAAGCTTAACTCTGGCTTAGGTGGTAACTGTCCATCGGAAGTTGCAACACTAACAATTTTCAAATTTGGACGCATACCGTACTCTTCCAATATTTCCCTATACCTTTCTCTGTTAAAGGTTCCACTTTGACCGCTTAACTTTCCATCCTCAAGTTCTATCTGTAGTCGCCTCTGAAGCTTGGATGCTTTATCCTCCCAACCATCAACCAGAGAGATGCCCGTGCCTATCTTTACCTGATTGGGTTCACCAGGAAAGTAAGGACGGGGAAAACAGGCTTTGATGCTCTCTGAATCTACCCTTACAGTTACCTGCCCTTTCTTAGCCTTACCAGTAGGTGTTTTGTTGCTGTTTACCATGAAATGCTCATTCCATGCTCAAATTATGAAAATCAGTTATTAAATAACTGACTTGTAAGCATTATAATAATTTAGATGTATTTTTTAAATTATGACTTTTTATTATTCATTAGGAGTTGGGCATGGTGAAGAGGACTTGGGGACAAGGGGAAAGACTTGTTGCAAGTCACCTCTCGTCACCTTGTCTACTTTGTCTGGCTTATCTGCCCAAACCGCTCCTAAAAATAACTAGGATAGTAAAGGGGGTGTATCTAAAATTTAAAATCTAAAATCTAAAATTAATATGACTTCGACATTACCCGTGCCTGAACCTCATCAAAGCGATTCTGCTAACACTGACGCAAATTCTCTCAGTTGGGAGGAAGAACTGGATAGTGCCATTTTCAGTTTTGAAGATATTCAGACGGAACTGAACTACAAACAAGCACAAACGGCGCTACGCAGCTTGGTAGCTAATCTCGACCTCACCCCCCAAGAAAAAACCGGGTTGGAGATGGAAATTGCTGATTTGGAAACCATGCTGGGGAAGTTAGACCGCATGGTGATACAGATTGCGGCTTTTGGCATGGTGGGACGTGGGAAGTCTTCTCTACTCAATTCTTTGGTTGGGCAAACAGTATTTGAAACTGGGCCGCTACACGGTGTCACTCGTGCTGCACAAAGAGTTAATTGGAGTATTAGTGAGGAGGCGATTGGAGAAACTGAACGTGCTTTGCGAGTTACTCTCCCTGGTGTCGGTCAATCGCAGGTGGAATTAATTGACACTCCTGGGTTAGACGAAGTAGATGGTGCAACCCGTGCCGCATTAGCCGAACAGATTGCCAAACAAGCAGATTTGATTCTGTTTGTGATATCTGGCGACATGACGAAGCTAGAATATATGGCCCTTTCTCAGTTGCGGGAAGCAGGTAAACCGATCATTCTGGTGTTTAACAAAGTAGACCAGTATCCAGAAGCAGACCGGATGGCAATTTACCATAAAATTCGGGATGAAAGGGTGCGGGAATTACTCACACCCCTAGAAATTGTCATGGCTGCGGCATCGCCATTGGTGAAGACGGCAATTCGTCGTCCTGATGGGACTAGGGGCATACAGTTGCGTACAGGGAATGCCCAAGTTGAGGAACTGAAGCTGAAAATTTTGGAGATTTTACATCGTGAGGGCAAAGCTTTGGTTGCTCTCAATACTATGCTTTATGCCGATATCGTCAATGAGCAATTGGTTGAGCGAAAAGTGATGATTCGGGAAGAGAATGCCAATCAGTTGATTTGGAAGGCTGTAATGACTAAGGCATTAGCGATCGCACTTAATCCCCTAACTGTGGTAGATATTCTGAGTAGTGTGGTAATTGATATTGCTCTGATTGTGGGTTTATCTAAGCTCTATGGCTTCTCCATGACCGAAGCTGGGGCTGTACAATTGCTACAAAAAATTGCCCTGAGTATGGGCGGCATCGGTGCTAGTGAATTGTTGGCAAATTTGGGCTTGAGTGGTTTAAAAACTTTACTTGGCATCTCTGCAACAGCTACAGCAGGCGCTACCTTTGGCCCTTATATATCGGTGGCAATTACCCAAGCAGGAGTAGCTGGTGTTTCTTCTTACGGTATTGGGCAAGTTACCAAAGTTTATTTAGCCAATGGCGCAACTTGGGGCCCTGATGGGCCGAAAGCAGTCATCAGCCGGATTTTGGCAAACCTGGATGAAACATCAATTCTTAACCGTATTAAAGATGAGTTGCTTTACAAGGTAAAACTGAAAAAGTGACGAAAAGTTTAGCGTTTGGGTGTTCCTTCACCAAACTTGATTAAAATTGCGATCGCTACACTAACAAGCAAAATTAACGTCATACTCAAAGCTGAACCAAATCCCCAATTTTGTGTTGCTCCCAGAAACTGGTTATAAACTAACCGCGCCGCCGTCATACTAGAAGCACCGCCGAGTAATTCTGGATCGACAAAATCCCCCAAGCCGGTGATGAATACAAGCATGGAAGCTGCCGCAATTCCCGGAAAAATTTGCGGTACAGTTACTTGGAAAAAAGTTTCTACCGGATTTGCACCTAAATCGGCTGCTGCTTCTAGCAACCGCTTGTCTAGTTTTTCGAGAGAAGCATATAAAATCAAAACCATATAGGGTAATAAGCTGTAACTCATGCCAATTAATACAGCTTGACTATTGTTAAGTAATTCCCAAGTAGGTAAGCCGAAAGTGCTGAGTAAACTATTCAATAAACCAGTAGGACGAAGAATTGTAATCCAAGCATAAGAACGAAGTAATGAGGAAGTCCACAAAGGTAAGACAAAGCCTAGTATCAGCAAATTTCGCCAACGCTGCGGTGCTATCTGAGCAATCCAATAGGCCACAGGGAAGCCTAAAATTAAACAAATTATTGTCGTACCAAACGCAAAAAATAGCGATCGCACGATTACTTGTATGTAAAGAGAGTCAAATATTCGAATGTAGTTTTTGAATCCATTGGGATTAACTATATCTCCTGGACGGATGTCTGCAACTAAACTTAACTGAAAAATTATCAAAGTTGGCAGCACCAACAAAAGTAATAACCAAATCGCAGATGGTGCAAGCAACACCAATGGTTGAAGCCAATTTACCCGTTGGCGATGCAATTCTTCTGTTTTAGAAATATCATTTTTGGGAAAATTTATCACTCCTAACTCCTAACTTTAACTAAGTAAGTCGGCATAATAAAACCAAACTGTGTGAAGAAAAGTAAACAAAGTTCAAACCCCTTTTCTCTACTCCCTGCTTTATCCCAACAATAATTATTTACACCGACCTATTTATTTTATTTAACTACTAGTTAATTGAGTCCAATAACGCTCGTAAACCTCTTCAAATTCTCCTACAGGAGAAACACGTTCACAATTTCTCAAAAGTGATTCTGGGGGAAACAAATTAAGGTTATTTTGTACAGGTTTTGGCAATAGATCAAATCCGACGCTATTTGGTGTGGAAATATTCAAGCGTTGAGTGATTTGGGCTGCTATTTCTGGTTGCAAAATCATGTTAATCCAAGCATAAGCTCCAGCCTGATTCGGGGCTGTTTTGGGAATTACAATCGTATCTGTCCATAACGAAGAACCACTGCGAGGAATCACATATTTGAGCTTAGGGTTTTCTTGAGATATTTTCACTGCATCTGCTGAATAACACATTGCCACTAATAAATCTCCTGCGAGAATTTGATTTTGCCAAGCATCAGTGTCAAAACGTGCGATCGCAGGTTTTAAAGCCTTCAATTTTTCATAAGCTTGTTTGATTTCTTGTTCATTTTTTGAGTTGTAAGAATAACCTAGCATTCGTAAGGTTGCACCCATAACTTCTCGAACATCATTAAGCAAGGTCATTCGCTGATTGAGTTGCTCTTGATTTTGCCATAGATAATCCCAGTCTTGTGGTGCATCTTTGATTTTTTCAGAATTGTAAAGTAAACCTGTTGTTCCCCAGTTAAAAGGGATACTGTAACGGTTATTAGGGTCATAGCTAGGATTTTGAAATCGGGGAAATAAATTATCTAACCCGATTAAGCGATCGCGATTTATTTCTGTTAGCAAACCTTTGTCTACCATCTTCTGCACCATGTAATCAGATGGGTTAATGATGCTATAAGTGCCACCGCCTCCAGCTTGCAATTTAGCTAGCATGACATCATTAGAATCATACACATCTGCCAGCACTTTCATGCCAGTTTGGGTGCTAAAAGTTTTTAGTAATTGGTTGTCAGTATATTGCGTCCAAGTAAAAATATAAAGTTGGTCACGTTGCTCATTCGTATTAGAATTAGCACGTACTTCAGCCAGCTTCCAGCCACAACCAGCTAAAGATAAGCTAGAAAGTGCTGCCACCCCTTTTAAAAATTGGCGTCTGTTAGTCATTAAGTTAATAGTCAATCATCATTCTGTGTTGTTGCCAATTGCTTTTAGATATGCCTTTAATTGGAGTGCCCATAGCTAGTTTAAACATCCTGCCCTAAAAGCGCACCCCTTTGGGGAAGCAAGCTACCCATAGCGTCCCGCAGGGATGGGATATTTTTTTATTTGGAAGTCTCTAATCGTCTTGCACAGTCTGCTTTTTATCATAACTATTACGTAACCATCCATTGCTTATTGACCAAACCCGATTAAAATAAATACGCAACTTGGGCTTCCATAGGAGTTATCCAGCCGTGCAGCCGGACTTAATAGGCTTGGAAATTAGTAAGGGGGAACTAAGACGTTTGACTGGGTTCGATCCAGAAGACGTTTTTCGTCCCTCGGTTTTGCGAGATAGCAAAAAGCGATTAGGGTTCTTTATCAATGAAATGCTGGTGACGCTGGCGCTAACGCCAATAATTGTTGGCTTTGTTTACGCATTTATTATTCTGCCAACAATTGGTTCTTCAATTCGACTAGGAATTCTTTTACTAATTTTAGTGCCAATGCCGATATTAGTAGGGCGATGGCTCTGGCGACAATTAACCTGTCCCGAAGGGCTGACAATACTTTTAGATGAAGTTGATAAATATCATGACCTAGTTGCTGCCATCGATATTAATGACCAATTGGCAGCGTCAGGAAACGTAGAAAGCAGTTTCCATGACCGAGATCAAGTAACCGCCGCCCTCCAACTAATTAGAGAAGATTTAGTCCGCGCTTTGAAAACGGAACGAATTTTGCGAGATAATAAAAAATTGCTTGCTAATAATCAAGAGTTATTTGTCAATAATTTAGCCAGTCTGCAAGCTTTACAAGTTAGTAGTCAAGCAAGCGAATATGCTCAACTGCTAAATCAATCATTGCAAATTGCGATCGATGTGCAAGCAGAAATCAGAAAATTGCAGAAAGGCTAAGTGAATGTTTGTAAAGGCTGCTACACGAGACTTTACCTGCCTCCGCAGGTTAGAAAACCTTTGATTTTAATTAGTCCACGAAGGTGGATTAAGCTTTGTGTAGTAGTGACTTCTAGTTCCCGCATACTTTCCCAGAAAACAATCGCCCCGTTGACTTAATGAGTAACAAACCAAAAATAATTGTCCTGGATGATGACCCTACAGGTTCTCAAACAGTTCACAGCTGCTTGCTGCTAATGCACTGGGATGTGGATACTCTACGCAGAGGGTTACAAGATGATTCGCCGATTTTCTTTGTGCTGACTAATACTAGATCGCTAACCCCAGAGTCAGCCACATCTGTCACCAAAGAAGTTTGCCAGAACCTAAAAATCGCTTTGAATGCGGAAGAAATTGACGATTTTCTAATAGTCAGCCGTTCTGATTCTACTTTGCGGGGACATTATCCCATTGAAACTGATGCGATCGCTCAAGAACTTGGCCCCTTTGATGCTCATTTTCTTGTACCAGCATTTTTTGAAGGGGGACGCGTCACCCGCGACAGTGTTCATTATTTAATTATTGGCGATGTAACCACCCCAGTCCATGAAAGTGAGTTTGCCCATGATTCTGTCTTCAGCTACCATCACAGTTACTTACCCAACTACGTCGAAGAAAAGACTCAAGGTCGAATTAAGGCTGAAGCTGTAGAAAGATTTCTCCTAGCCGATATTCGCGCCGGTAGTTTGGAACGCTTACTAAAACTGAGTGGTAATCAGTGCGCTGTCGTTGATGGTGAAACTCAAGATGATCTCAACCACTTTGCAGTCGATATATTAGCCGCAGCCAGTCAAGGGAAACGCTTTCTATTTCGCAGTGCAGCAAGTATTTTAACCGCAATAGCTGCTTTACCACCCCAACCTATTGCTGCCGAAAATATGGCGCAGTACGTGCGCCAAGGCAAACCAGGTGCGGTGATTGTTGGTTCCCATGTGAAAAAGACTACCCAGCAATTAGAGGCGCTGTTGCAACTAGAAGGAACTGTAGGAATCGAAGTCAATGTAGCGCTATTACTTGATGATGCAAATCAATCTGGGGCATTACTAACTGAAATCCAAGAAAGTACACGGGCGGCACACGAAGCTGGCAAAACACCAGTGGTTTATACTAGCCGTCAGGAACTGAATTTTAAAGATGTCGAGACACGATTGGAGTTTGGAGAAAAAGTTTCAGGTTTATTGATGGATATTGTGCGCGGTTTACCATCTGATATCGGATTCTTAATCAGCAAGGGCGGCATTACTTCTAATGATGTTTTGAGTACTGGACTAGCTTTAACTTCAGCCCGTTTACTCGGTCAAATTTTAGCTGGTTGTTCAATGGTGTTAACGTCATCCGATCATCCTCAGTTTCCTGATTTACCTGTGGTGCTGTTTCCCGGTAATGTCGGTGATGCTGACGCCTTGGGGACAGTTTATCAGAGGTTGACGCTGCCAATTTAAGATTTTAGATTAAAAACTAATCTTTTGGTTCATGCCAGACTAAACTCTTGCCACCCGCTTTCAACCCTTGTAAGTAATAATCCAAGATCCCAAATTTAAAATCCAAAATCTTTGTGTCCTTTGTCTTTTGGCTAGTACTGCATGACTTCTGATTCTGCGATTCCCAATCTAAAGTCAAATTCTGCACTTCCGAATGCAGAATCAAACTCTATCCTTTCTGAGGTAGAGGTAAATCCTACTGTTTCTGATGTAGAGTCAGATTCTATCCTCCCGGATGCGGAGTTAAATTCTGTCCTGCTTTATTTAAAATCGAATACTGTCCTTGGGGATGTAGAGTCAAATCCTACTAACCCAGATGTAGAGTCAAACCCTACTAACCCAGATTTAGAGTCAAATACTGATGCGCCATTAGATTTTATCCTTACTGACTCAAATCCTGATGAGTTAGCATTACCAGGGCATCGTTTAAATGATAATACTCAAGTCCAGTTAAAAAGTAAGGAGGGACGACTTTTATTAATTTTGCCCCCAGAATCTCAAGTATCTGCCTCAGAACTCAGTTGGTCTGATATTTGGCAACAAATAAGGCAACGTCTGAATGCAGGCGATCGCTTCCGTGTATCTAATACACCTGTGCATCTGATGGCACAAGACCGCCTAGTAGATGCTAGACAACTCCAAGAACTTGCCGAAGCTTTGAGTGAAGTGCAACTGCGGCTGATATCAGTCTCGACTAGTCGGCGGCAAACTGCGATCGCTGCCGTAACATCAGGGTATTCTGTAGAACAATTACAGCCCGTAACTTCCCTGAGTTCTGAGCCAGCAGCTACAGCCACACCGCAAGCAGATGCCCTCTATCTCGAAATGACAGTCCGCTCTGGAGTCGAAATTCGTCATCCTGGGACAGTAATTCTCTTGGGAGATTTAAATCCAGGTGGTATTGTAATTGCAGATGGAGATATTATTATTTGGGGTCGCCTACGTGGAATTGCTCATGCTGGTGCTGGAGGCAATCGTGAGTGTCTGATTATGGCCTTGCAAATGGAACCAACCCAACTACGAATTGCAGATGCTGTAGCGAGGGCCCCAGAAAAACCGCCAATGCAGTTTTCCCCAGAGGTGGCACATATTACGCCCCAAGGAATTCGCATCGCTAGGGCTACTGATTTTTCTAGAACCCAATTCACCAAGAGCAATCAAGAGCCATAAATATTTACTTAAAGAATGAAGTATATAAATAAGGATGAAATAAAACAAATATTCATGCCTCACCCCTCATGAGGGAGAACAGATATTTCTTCATACTTGATACGATACTTCATACTTTATACTGCAATTTACTGTTTTATATTTCCTGAACCCTTATTGACCGCATTTGTATCATGACTCGCATTATTGTGATTACCTCCGGCAAAGGAGGAGTGGGTAAAACCACCGTTTCAGCAAATTTGGGCATGGCTTTAGCCAAAATGGGGCGTCAAGTTGCCTTGGTTGATGCGGATTTTGGTTTGAGAAATTTGGATTTGCTGCTAGGTTTAGAAAACCGCATCGTCTATACTGCGGTGGAAGTCTTAGCCAGAGAGTGCCGCCTAGAACAAGCCTTGGTGAAAGATAAGCGCCAACCAAATCTCGTACTCCTGCCGGCGGCCCAAAATCGCTCGAAAGATGCAGTCACACCTGAACAGATGAAGTTGTTGGTGAATGCACTAGCGCAAAAGTATCAGTATGTAATTATTGATAGCCCCGCCGGTATTGAAAATGGGTTTAAAAATGCGATCGGCCCGGCAAAAGAAGCGTTAGTTATCAGCACACCGGAAATTTCCTCAGTTCGTGATGCTGACCGGGTAGTGGGGTTACTTGAGGCACAAGGTATCAAACGTGTTCATTTAATAATTAACCGCATCAGACCCGCAATGGTGCAAGCAAATGATATGATGTCAGTGCAAGATGTTCAGGAACTTCTCGCCATTCCCCTGATCGGGGTAATCCCTGACGACGAGCGTGTTATTGTATCTACCAATCGCGGCGAACCCTTAGTTTTAGCGGAAAATCCCTCTTTAGCTGCCACAGCCTTTGAGAACATTGCTCGTAGATTAGAAGGGGAAAGTGTCGAATTTCTGGAGATCGACTCGTCCCAAGACAGCTTCTTCGCCCGTATACGAAGGTTGTTCAGGACAAAGATTGTTTAATTTATTTTCCAGTCTCCGCGCCAGACCTATTCGTAATGATTGAACTTCTAGAACGACTTTTTTCTCGCGGCCCTGATAGCAGTCGAACTCAAGTTAAACGTCGCCTGCAATTGGTGATTGCCCACGATCGCGCTGACATAGATCCTCAAACGTTGGAAAAAATGCGGAAAGAAATCTTAGATGTAGTCTGTCGCTATGTCGAAGTTGAGACAGAGGGCTTAGAGTTTTCTTTAGAAAGCAACCAACGAACCACAGCTTTAATTGCTAACTTACCCATCCGCCGCGTCAAAGGCGCTATACCTGAATGGGAAAGGGGTGATTAGTCTCCATAGAGTTGATTTTAAGTATTTTTACTTATAACATAGTGAAACAGTCTTTAATTGTGACTAAAGCATACTAACTTTAGTTGATAGTTATGGGCGAATTCTACGATACGCTTCATGACTACATTGTATTGAATTATACCACTGTGGCTAAAGCCAGACAATCGTTTCACGGGATTTAAAAATCCCTACCGACTTATCCCCATGTCTGATATTAGGGCTTGCGTCTCGTTCTTTGGTCAAAAAATATGTATCCGCTCAATAAATCGGGGCGAACTACTAGTTCAGGAACGAGTTTACGCCATTTGAGCCTTGTCACTGAGCGATTTACCCCGGATTATTGAGCGGTTACAAAAATATTGACCACATAAAAAAATCCCGTTGTCGCCACTGGCAACAACGGAAGTAAGTATATAAGATTTTTAATAAACTATCGGTAGGCTACTTGTGGCCCTGCCCAAATTTCTGTAACCTTTTTACCAAAAGTAATCGGCTGATCATCACCTGTTGTAGTGATAGTCTTGCCATCATTAGTAACTTGCATTAATGGCCAGTTTTCCTCGCCCAATTCGCCTGCACGGAACAGGACATGATCCGGTTGGCTTTTACTCCAGCCTAACAATACGGCAATTTTGTCATGCTGTTCTTCCTCATTCGCAGGGGCAACTATGTTAGCGTGATTTTTTTGCCGATCCCAAATCACTGCACTATCTGTAGAATCACCTGTATTAAATAGACCTTCAAACTTACGTGCTAAGAAGCGATCGCCTTTTTGTGACCAGCTAACTGGAACTAATACCCCAATCTTACCGCTCGTATCAGTTTCTTCTGAAGACTCCGCCTTTACAACCTTTACTTTTAATAAAGGATCGGTAACTGGAGTTGTTGAAGCCATCACCCACAATTTCTTAGTGTGCATATCTTGGACAAAAAGAACGCTGGTGACACGGCTGTTATACATTTCGGGTTTTACTTCTAACTGCACCCGGCTATAAACAGCATATTTACCATCTGGAGAAACCACAGGTACGCTGCGATAGTGACGCACTCCAGAACCACCCCCAGAAGCAATTGCCTCTTGAGTAGCTGTAATCCATTTCCAAGGAATCGGATGAGGACTGCCTATCGGATCTATTTGTTCTGCTTGGGATTCATCACCTATTTCCGCAACAGGTATTTCCGCCGTTGTAGTTGATTGCGATTCTCTAAGAGTTGGTGCTACTTGAGTTGCTGTCAATGATCCAGTAAAAGTTTTTTCTCTAGAGACAAAATTTTCTTCTCCTTTCAAAGATTTGACATTAGCAGCTTTAAGTTTTCGGATTAAATTAAGCTGACTAACAGAAACATCTGTTAATGGTGCAAGTTCAACTGCTGCCAAAGAATCAGGAACAGTTAAATTGCCGCTTGATACAGAACTATCTATTTGAGGCAAAGACTCAAATTTATTTGCTGGTAATACTTGCGGTTCCTGAACAGCAGTATTTTGTGTTGGCACAGAGTCAAATTTTTCTGTTAAAGAGTTAATTTGATCTGCTGTTAATATTTCAGCTATCTCAGGTTCCCCAACTACATCTATTTCCTTTGATACAGGGTCAGACTCTCCAGTTATAGAAGTAAATTTAGCTACTTCTGATCTTACTGAGTCCGAGTGACCCGATGCCCCTAGCAAGGGTGCAATCAGTATCACAACGACAACATAATTGAGAAATGGTTGCGCGCGGAACCATCCTGACAGCAAAAGGGGTTTAAGCATTTCGTAGACTCTCTAGAGGGGGCGGTTGCTATGTGAGAAGCAATACATCAACAGCAATGGGGCAGGCGGTAATTATATGTATAACAAGAAACTAAAAACTTTGACTAGATATTTTGTTCAAAGTTTGCAGAGTTTTACAAAAATTAAGTATCATTGTCTACACCTTTTCTAACTAAGGTACTGAATATTTTTTGGCAAAAATATGCGAGTATAGTAAATATGCTGAAAACTCAGTAATTACTACACAATATATAGTGTTGCTATTCCTATACCCAACCACACCAAAACAATTCTTGGTCAAGGCTTATTCAAGGTATAGCTTGGGTAATGACGACTGCAAAGGAATGGTGAAATAACTCGGTTATCGGGGATCGTACTAGCGATCGCTAGTATGCTATAAATAATCCAGGTTATACACTCAATATAACAGCGCAAAACCTCATTATGGTAAACGTGAGGCGTTAATTAAAAAACCTGGGAAAGCGGACGCATAATACATCATACTCAGAATATATTGCTATCAGCAACCCAAAGTTATAAATTGCTATCTAGACTACAAAAACAGCTAGAAGATGCAATAGTCCTTCGGGAACCAAACTGCATTTAAAGCCAATTTAGGGAAGATGACCGGGAAGACAATAAAATTTACTCGGTAGATGCTCTAGCGACTCGTAACGAAAAACCACTAGGTGATTAGGTTCACTAGAGGCAGATGCTCGTAGCTGTTACACTTGTCAAGTTAACTATTAAGTTAATCAAGCAGGGTTTAGGTTCACCAATACGAAAGTATTGTACCACCAAACAGCCAATATTATTTATAGCAATTCAACTATATTTTGCAACTGCCATCCAGAATACAGGAGTCTGCTAAATGCTGGCTTGATGAATTATATTTAAACATGCAACTGAAATGTTGTGAGTTATCAAGAGCGCCCTTACGATTAACTAATGACTAACGACTTACAAGTAATTTATTAATGAAAATTGTATTTTTTGGTACACCTCAGTTTGCTGTACCCACCTTGGAAAAGTTATTGAATCATGCAGAATTTGAGGTGTTGGCAGTTGTCACCCAACCAGATAAACGCCGGGAACGGGGAAATAAACTGACTCCTTCACCTGTAAAAGCGATCGCTACTGCCCACAACTTACCAGTATGGCAACCTGAACGGGTTAAAAAAGACACGGAAACTTTGGCTAAACTCAAAGAATTAGACGCAGATGTGTTTGTTGTTGTCGCTTATGGACAGATTTTATCGTCAAAAATCTTAAAGATGCCAAAGTTAGGCTGCATTAATGTGCATGGCTCGATTTTACCCAAATATCGGGGTGCAGCGCCGATTCAGTGGTGTTTGTACAATGGTGAGATGGAAACGGGGATCACAACCATGTTAATGGATGTGGGGATGGATACCGGGCCAATGCTAGAAATAGCCACTACACCCATCGGATTACTGGATAATACTCAAGATTTAGCCGAAAGACTAGCTGCGATCGGTGGGGATTTGTTGGTAGAAACTTTGTTAAAGTTGGAACGCCAGGAAATTCAGCCAATTCCCCAAGATAATTTAGCAGCTACTTATGCACCTCTGATTCAAAAACAAGATTATGGTTTGGATTGGTCAAAAAGCGCGATCCAATTACACAATCAAATTAGAGGCTTTTATCCTAACTGCACGGCTACCTTTCGTGACAACCTGCTGAAAATCACCGCTTCTGCTCCCCTTGGTTGTGTAAGCGATCGCGTACCGCCAGAATTACAAAACCTATTGCATAAGTTGCCTGATTTGTCAAATACATCAGACAAGCCGGGAGTTGTAGTCAGCATTGTTAAAGGAATTGGTGCGATCGTCCAGACTGGGGAAGGTTTGTTGCTGTTGCGAGAGGTTCAGCTAGCCGGTAAACGTCCCCAGTCGGGATGGGATTTTGTTAATGGTACCCGCTTAACAGTGGGAGAAGTTTTTGGTGCGGGAAGTTGAGGGGAGTTAGTCTATTGAAACTAGTAACAATTTTGAATGATATCCTGATTTTTACGGCAGTTTATTAGAGTTCAACACAATCTAGCAGTATATAATAGTATGCTCTGTATGCTCTTCCTTAACCGCCCTTGTCTTAGCCTTCAGCAGTTTAGTAGTTTGATTTGTTAAAAAACGCACAGATGTATCAAAGTAAACCAATTGACTTTATTGAACGAAACGATATTAAAGCTTTCCTAGCTTTGCTGAGAGACTGGATGGCAATTTTTATGATTGCTGCTTTTAGCATTTGGATAAATAATATATTTGTCTATTTAATTTCAGTATGGGCGATTGGCCTTTTTCAATTTGCTATCGGAGAAGGATTAGTACATGAAGCAACACACAATAACTTATTTCAGAAAAAAATCTGGAATGAAAAGTTAGAGTTTCTCTATGCTCTCCCTGTCTTTAGAACAGTAGCTACTTATCGTCAGCACCACCTTCCTCATCATAATTATTTTGGGAGCGATAAAGATTACATACCTGAATATTATGAAATGTTGGGATTATATAAACCAAACCAAAACTTGTTATTTGTCTTATTTATGAAACCTATAATGGGATTTGGTGTCTATCTCTTCTTTGAAGACTCCTACCTTCACATGAAAGAGTTGGACTGGCGTCCGTTTAAAAGCAGCTTTAAGATATTTCTGTTTTGGTTCGTTGTCGTTCTCAGCTTCTTTGTATCAGGACATATCCAAATCTTACTCTTATACTGGTTTGTCCCCCTACTATGGTGTTATTCTTGTTATTCATGTTGGTCTGAGGTGCATGAACACTTTAATACTGTATCCGGTACGAGATCAAACCTTAACCCAATAATTAATCTTTTAACTCATAATACCGGGTATCACTATCTTCACCATCTTTACCCGACTATTCCTTGGTACAAACTCCCAGAGTCACATCAGGTTTTGTGCCCAGAGAGTTCAGACATTTCATACGTTTTATTTGATATCTATAAACAGTTATCAAGAGAGTTATCACGTAGTTAAGTAGATGCCTAGGTTAGGAGGTCATCCTCCTGACTTGGCTACAAAACCATGTTTGAACTTTTTGACTCCTAACTTGTAACTTCTGACTTTTTCATAAAAGCGGCAAGATTCGCAAGGGCCGTCTGGGTTGACTGCACAGCGAATGAGTTCTGAATGAGCATTGTAGCAGCAGGTAGCATCGCCAATTACCCAACGTCCCCCTACCAGACTTTTTTCAGATGGTCGTTTAGCAGACTGTACATAAATGGCAATATTATGTAAGCGGTAGCGCCCTGCTTGAAGTTGGTATCGATGGCGGCGTTCTAAAACCGCGTAGGTTTTACCTTCAAAATCGAGATAGTTTCCGGGTTGGGGTGTCCAATCAAGTTGCACTTTACCGAGGGACTCACGCGGATGTGTCAGAATCACCTCGGTTTGTAAAGAGTCTGGCTCCATAAGCTTATGTGATTTGATTTACATTATAAAGATAGTATCGCGATCGCTTTCTTTAGCTTACCGAATTTAGATTACAATTATTGATTAACTCTTCGCGTTCCTACGGATTAGGGCAACCAAAAGTTAGGTAGGATAGATTTGCTCAAGTCACGCAAAGTTTGGTTGAGCGATCGCGCCACTTGGATATGCACTTCATCCTCTTCTACAGCTAAAATCTCAGATGGCTGACCTTCTCCCAAATAAGACACCACCAAATTCGCCGCCTCTAAACCCGTAACATAAGCCTTTTCCTGCGACCAAGAACCATGACGGTTCACAATCCAATCCCCGCTCATAAACACATTCTCAAAACTTGTCTTGGCGGGCAACATATAACGATAGCTGCCGGGTGCAAAGTGAGTCACCGCTTGAGGTAGCCGAATTACACTGCTATCAATAATCTTTGCCTGCCGGAACGCTGGTATACAAGTTGCTAAATAACCTTGAACTATTACTAAAATCTCCTCATCGCTCAAACCCAGGAACTGATTGGCGTGATAAAAATCAGCTTCAATCACTGTTCCCGGCTCATCCCGATATTCATCATGTAGAGCATTCAAATCAAAAAACGTCCAACCTGTACTGGTGTCAAATCCAAAACAAGCATTAGAAGGACGAGGAATATCAATTTTGCGGTCAAACCATAGTCGTGTTGCTAAAACATCAATTGCGCCTAAATTGCTCAAATTACGAAATTCTTCACGGCTTTGTAAACTAGGGCTAGTTGAGACAATTTTCTTCATCCCCGTGATTCCAACGGCAAAAATTACGGCATCTGCATCAAAAACCTCATCACCGCAAACCACACCCTTGACTTGATTACTATCAACAATTAAATCTGTAACCCGACGGTTAGGCAATACTCTCGCACCAGCTTTTTCAATACGTTCCACCCAAGGACGAAATATCTTTTCTCCGACAGTTCCCCGACACCAAACTACATCAAAATCGGGTTGATGAGCCAGAATAAAAAAGTAAAGCATCCCTAAAGTTGCGGCGGCTGAACACTGTTCGCCAGGGGCAAATAAGCCCACTAATAACATCGGTTCAAAAGCATCGCGGTAAAGCCGTGCAGAAACATTAAAATCTTTGAACAATTCACGGGCAGTTACAAAGTCATAGCGCCGCCAAGCTGCATCAGAATTGTCAAAATCAACAACCGCATACAGTAAAGGCAGGGCGCTGAGACGGTCAATTAGTGGCAACCGCTTAAACTGAGTGTAGAGAAAAGTTCCCAGCGGCGAAGGGAGTCGCGGTAAGTCTTGAAAATTTGGTGATTCACTTCCAAACGTTCTGGCGAATATTGCGAAGAACGAGTCCAAGTAGTAAAAGGATTAATTTCTAATTCATTGATTAGGGAAAAAATATTTCTGTAAGGATACCAGAAGCCATGAATGCCAGCTTCAACAGATTTTCCGGCTGCCGTTTGCCAACCTGCCACCAACCCACCGGGATAGGGGCCTGCTTCCAGAAGTGTCACATCATAACCTTGTTTTGCCAAATGGTAGGTTGCTCCTAAACCAGCCCAACCAGCACCTACAACTACCACCTTTTTTTGTTGTGATCCTTCTAGCATCCCACCCTCCGATTGTTGCAGTCCCTCAACTAATGTATACGAACTTGTGTTCTGATCAGGCAACGGGTTGTGATTATAGCGGTTTTCACTTGGATGCAAAAGGCGTGCTAGCACATTACATCGAATTTAACTATTACGCCGTAAGTCCCCCACTGAATTTGGTATTTCCGTTTCCAGTGGTGGGATATAAGGCGGAAGATATCGGATTGCATCTAATATTAATTAAATGCAATAGCAAAAAGAAATATTAGATGTATGACGAATCAACAATTGTTTTGTTTTAGTACTTTATCAGAATATATATTTATGGTAAAACAAGTACATCAAGGAGGTGATGTTGATTGTTACACAAGGTTGTACAAGTCCGTTTATATCCGTCACTGGAACAGCAAATTCAACTAGCTCAAGCTTTTGGCTGCGCTCGTTGGTGGTGGAACTATGCCCTAAACTAAGTCAATTGAAAACTTATAAGGAGACGGGAAAGGACTTAGCCGTGCGCGCTCAACGCATTTCTTCCTACACTCAAAAAGGCAGAAGAAACGGTGTGGTTGGCTGATTGTTATAGTCAAGTTTTACAGGCTACGACACTGAATCTAACTACAGCCTACAAAAACTTTTTTGAGAAACGTGCTGGATTTCCTAAATTCAAATCTCGGCATGGAAAACAGTCTATCCAGTATCCTCAAAACGTCAAAATTGTAAATGGTGATGTCAAACTCCCTGGCAATATAGGGATAGTAAAAGCCAAAATACATAGACAGATTGAGGGGAAAATCAAGACTTGTACCGTCGTTAAAACACCTTCTGGTAAATACCTTGCATCTATCCTTACTGAGTTAGAAGGTGAGAATCCCGTTATCTCGGAGGGAAAGATTTACGGCATTGACTTAGGATTGAAACACTTTGCTGTTGTTACTGACGGCGAGAAAATCTCTAAATACGATAATCCTAAGCACCTTGCCAAGCATGAGAAAAACCTGAAACGCAAGCAGAAAAAATTAGCACGTAAGATAAAAGGAAGTAATTCAAGAAATAGGTATAGAAAAGTTATTGCCAGGTGTACGAGCGAGTTAGCACTTCGCGGCAGGATTTTCTACATAAACTTAGTTATAAGTTATCCAGCGATAGCCAAGCTGTCATAGTAGAGAATCTTCATGTCAAAGGCATGGTACGCCATCACAAATTGGCAAAATCAATATCTGATAGCGAAGCGTTAGCGAGTCTTCGAGCGTCTGTTGGATGGGGAACATTCACTAATTTTTTAGCCTATAAACTAGAACGCAGAGGTGGAAAGTTAGTTGAGATTGATAGGTGGTTCCCCAGTTCTAAGCTTTGCTCTAATTGTTTCTATCAAATAGGTGAGATGACATTGGATGTCCGTGAGTGGACTTGTCCTCAGTGCAATACTCATCACGATCGGGACGCGAACGCCGCGCAGAACATTAGAGCAGAGGGTATCAGAATGATAAAGGCGGAAGGTTCAGCCGTTTCTGCTGTAGGAGGGGAGGTAAGTCCTACTCTTGGGCGAAAGTCTAAGTTTAGGCACTCCCCTGTGATTACAGAAGCCGACACTGTACCTTGGTACTCCAAGTCAGTGTGGGTAGTTCACAATAGTTATAGACTTTAAAAAAGGCTTAAGGTAAGTCGGTTCACTAAAAATCACTTGCGTTAATGCTGAGTTAGGAGTATAACAGAAAACAGACTTAACTATATCATGAGGAATAATCATAATGTCTCAATTAGCAAATGTAAAATTCAGTTTAAATGACTTTGAATTACGAGATGGTATTTATTTTCCTAGCGATTATGAACAATTAAATAATACTCAACATAAAAAAACATGGGACGCTATTGGTAAAACATATTATGGTTCCCAAAAAATTGAAAAAATTGCAGACACATCGCCCATTAAACAAGATTACACTTTGCTAACTGGTACGCCTGGAGGTACTTGGAATAAATTTCCGTTGAATAAATCTGTTGGTTCGATTTTGGAGATTGGTTCGGGTTATGGTCGCGCACCTTTGCATCTCTCTAAAGCGAAAAACCTGAAATGCGAAAAATATTATGGTGTTGATATTTCTGAACCTTTATTGCGGCGGTTAGTCAAGGTTAAGCAAGAATATAATTTTTTCCCAGAAGCTGAATTTAACTTGATTTGTACTTCTGCTGAAATATTGCCTTTAGAAGATAATTCTATAGATTTGGTAATTTCTAACTGTGTTTTTATGCATATCCCAGATGCACAATTAAGAAACCTGCTGGCTGATATATCTCGTGTGCTAAAACCAGGTTGGAATTTTTGTTTTTAATCATTCCTTTCACAATAAGTCTTGTCCTTCTCATATTATCCACAATTTTATCAGAAGGTTGAACCCATTTGTGAGAAATCCAGTTTATCTCAAGCAATATTCTGCTGCTGAAATCAATGAAATGTTAGAAACTGCTGGCATGAAAACGAAGTGTCCAGAATACATTGTCGAACCAACACAAGAATATGCAATTTTGCCGGAAACTATTAAAGGGATTCCAGTACCTTTTGCTAATGCTATTAACAGAAGTCTTAAGCCATCAGGGAATTTAAAAGAAACTTTGGCTTACGGTTTTAGTGCATACAGCGCTCAACTGGACTAATTAATAAACTCTCTGATTGTCACAGTAAACTGAATACAAATAATCTACAAAAGCACAACATTGTTGTGCTTTTACTTTTCTAATTAGGACTTACGCAAGAGTTACGGAATAACGAACCACAGAGGCGCAGAGTACACGGAGAAATCAGAGTTTGAGAGATATTTTGCGTAAGTCCTACTAATAAATGACCATGAAGTTTGCTTTTTATATCAATTCAATTAATGATTGCAACACATACTTGGGTAAAGACGTGATGAATCGCGTTTCTACAGATGGTCTATTTGTCGCATTCTTCTTTAAAATTGGTATTATTTTTTACTTTAAGTATGATTATTTAGTCTAAACTCCAATAATCATCCGCACACAACACGAAAGCTTGACCTGTCAACGTCAGTCCCAGGCTAAAAAACCGCAACCACCAAGGGATAGATTATTTGATACCCAATTGAACACGAATTTTGTTTAAAGTTTGGCTAGTTTTTGGGATTTCCTTGATTGTGATGTAATTTACCAACTTTTTACGACATATTAAAGCTAAAGTTGGTAAATTATGGATTAGTTGAGCTAATTCTTCCCCAGACAGCTATGCCATCGGATTTATCGCCTCTTTGGATATCACTCAAAACTTCATTACTTGCCACATTTATCACCTTCTTTTTGGGTATCGCTGCCGCCTACTGGATGCTGGGATATCGTGGCAAAGGGAAATCATTGATTGAGAGTATCTTTATTGCGCCACTGATTTTGCCTCCTACGGTTGTCGGTTTCTTGTTGCTGCTATTTTTTGGCAAAAATGGCCCTGTAGGGAAATTCATGGGGGCTTTTGACTTCACCATAGTTTTTACTTGGTATGGTGCAGCGATCGCAGCCACGGTAGTTTCTTTCCCTTTAATGTATAAAACTACATTAGGAGCCTTTGAACAAATAGATGGGAATTTGCTGCGAGTAGCCAGAACCCTTGGTGCAACTGAAACTACAATCTTTTGGCGCATTAGTTTACCCCTAGCACTACCCGGCATTGTTGCCGCCACAATGCTGGCTTTTGCCCGTGCTTTGGGAGAATTCGGCGCAACGTTAATGCTGGCTGGTAATATTCCCGGACAAACGCAGACAATCCCAATGGCGATTTATTTTGCTGTGGAAGCGGGAGCGATGAACGAGGCTTGGTTTTGGGCGATCGCAATTATGGTGATTTCTCTATCTGGAATTATTGGGGTTAACTTCTGGCAAGAATTGAGGGAAAAGGGGAAAGAAGCAGGGAGCAGGGAGCAGGGAGCGGGGGGAAAAAATCTTTATACTCCGCAATCTAACTTTGAATCTGGTGGATTGTTAGTCAATATTAAAAAAATACTTCCTAGCTTTGATTTAAAAGTTGCTTTCAGTACTGATGAGCAACCTTTGGGATTATTGGGGGGTTCTGGAGCAGGTAAGAGCATGATTTTGCGCTGCCTTGCGGGGATAGAAACGCCCACAATTGGGCGCATAGTTTTAAATGGCAGAGTCCTGTTTGACTCGGAACAAGGAATTAATTTACCCAGCCGCGATCGCCGCATCGGTTTTTTGGTGCAGAATTACGCCCTATTTCCGCATTTGAGTGTGGCGCAAAATATCGCTTTCGGTTTGCCCAAAAAACTATCGGCTGGGAGTATTAGAGTACGAGTAGAGGAGCAACTAATAGCGATGCAATTGCAGGGATTAGGCGATCGCTATCCGCACCAACTTTCTGGGGGGCAACAACAACGGGTAGCTTTGGCAAGAGCATTGGCAAGTCAACCGGAAGCATTACTTTTAGATGAGCCGTTTTCAGCACTTGACACCCATCTGCGTAGTCAATTAGAGCAGCAAATGACAGAAACTCTTGCTGGCTACCAAGGTGTGACTCTATTTGTCACCCATAATATGGAAGAAGCTTATCGGATTTGCCCAAATCTATTGGTATTGGAGCATGGTAGAGCCGTTCATTATGGCTCAAAACACGATATTTTTCAGCATCCTAGTACTGTTAGTGTCGCCCAACTTACCGGATGTAAAAACTTCTCTCGCCTTATTCCTCAGTCATCGCAACAAGTGGAAGCGATTGATTGGGGTTGTACCCTGAAAGTAATTGAACCAGTTAATAGCGAATTATCTCACATCGGTATTCGTGCCCATCAGTTCATTTTTACCAACGACTCATCACAAGAAAATACCTTTCCCTGTTGGGTAGTACGAACAAGTGAAACTCCCCATCGAATGACGTTGTTTCTCAAATTAAATTCGCCTAGCAAGAATTCTCAAGATTACCATCTGCAAGCTGAAGTCTTCAAAGAAAAATGGGTGACGATGAAAGACCAAGCTTTTCCTTGGTATGTGCGTTTAGATCCTCTGCGCTTGATTTTGATGGAATGAACGCAGAGATGTATAGGAACGCAACGAAGCTGTAATAATAGAAAACTTGGCGGCAGTGATAGATTAGTTATTTGACCATACATAGGATGATTGTGGGAAGCAATAGCTTCAAACCCGCAGAAGCGGGTTTTGTCTGTATAGCTGCAACTTCCTAGTCGTCGGATGCAAAATGTGAGTTAGCTGGCTTCCAATACATTACAGTTGATGAGTCTACCCTGGAGTTTTTAATGTCTCGAACGGAAAAAGTAAGAAAACTTGCCGGTTTTATTTGGAGTATTGCTGAACTTTTACGCGGTGATTATAAGCAAGCTGACTATGGTAAAGTCATATTACCGTTTACAGTGTTGCGCCGTTTGGACTGTGTTCTAGAGCCAACGAAGACAGAAGTTATGGAATTTTACGAAACAAAAGTAAAGTCCATGAAAGATTTGAAGAATCCAGAGCCGTTACTGAACCAAAAAGCTGGCGTAACTTTTCACAACATTAGCCAGTTTACCTTTCAAAAACTCAAAGCAGATCCAGATAATGTAGCTGCTAATCTAAAAAACTTTATTAATGGTTTCTCTATTGCCGGAAGAGAAATCATTGAATATTTTAACTTTAGTGACCAAATTAATCGTTTAGATGAAGCAAATATACTATTTTTAATCGTCAAAAACTTTGCTGAAATCAATCTTCATCCAGATGAAGTAAATAGCATGGAGATGGGCTATATTTTTGAGGAGTTGATTCGCAAGTTTTCAGAGTTGTCTAATGAAACAGCAGGGGAACACTTTACACCGCGTGAAGTAATTCGGTTGATGGTAAATCTGCTATTTCTTAATGACAGAGATATTTTAACTCAAGAAGGCATTGTCAAAACCATCTACGACCCTGCTTGTGGAACAGGTGGGATGCTGTCTTTAGCAGAAGAGTACATTAAAGAACTTAACCAAAACTCTAAACCTGTAGTTTTTGGTCAAGAAATTAACCCAGAATCATACGCAATTTGTAAATCTGATATGTTGATTAAAGGTCAAAATATCAGCAATATTAAGTTTGGTAATACTTTCACTACTGACGGGTTAGCACACGAAACTTTTGACTATATGTTATCTAATCCGCCGTTTGGTGTGGAATGGAAGAAAGTACTAACCTACGTCAAAAATGAGTATGAAAAGAAAGGATTTGATGGACGCTTTGGAGCAGGTTTACCCAGAATATCAGATGGTTCTTTTCTGTTTCTGCAACACATGATTTCTAAGATGAAGCGGGATGATGGCGGTTCTAGAATTGCTATTGTATTTAACGGTTCACCGCTTTTTTCTGGAAGTGCTGGCAGTGGCGAAAGTGATATTCGCAAATGGATTATTGAAAATGATATGTTAGAAGCTATTACGGCACTGCCTGATCAATTATTTTATAATACTGGAATTTATACATATATTTGGATTATCACTAATTATAAAGCCCCAGAGCGCAAAGGGAAAATACAGCTAATCAACGCTATTCATTATTACAAAAAAATGAGTCGCAGCTTGGGAAATAAGCGGAATGAAATTGGCAATGGTGAAGATGGTAAGCCCAATCAAATTGAGGAAATAACGCGAATTTATGGTGAGTTTCAAAACAATGCTAAACGCAAACTTGAGATCGATGGCAAAGAACAGGATGTCATTGTTAGTAAGATTTTTGATAACGAAGACTTTGGCTATTGGCGGATTACGGTAGAACGTCCGCTAAGATTAAATTTTCAAGTGAGTGATGAACGTATAGCCAAGCTAGAAACTGAAACCGCTTTTGTGAATTTAGCTGAATCTAAAAAACGGGGTGGGATAGCTTTACGAGAGATTGAGGAAGGGAAGGAGTTACAGGAGTCAATTAAAGAAGTATTGCGTACTTTGGGTGCAGATTGTGTCTATAAAAATCGGGATGCGTTTGAAAAGGATTTGACAGATGCACTCAAAGCGGCTGATGTAAAAGTTTCAGCACCGTTGAAAAAAGCGATTATGAATGCTTTAGGCGAACGTGATGAAACTGCTGATATTTGCACTGATAAAGATGGTAATCCTGAACCGGATACAGATTTGAGAGATTATGAAAATGTAGCCTTGAAGGATAATATTAAGGAGTATGTAAAGCGAGAAGTATTACCCCATGTGCCGGATGCATGGGTGGATGAGACTAAGACGAGAATTGGTTATGAGATACCGTTTACGCGGCATTTTTATGAATATATGCCGCCACGACCTTTGGAGGAGATTGAGCAGGAGATTAAGGATTTAGAAGAGGAGATTAGAGGGATATTGGAGGAGGTGTTGTAATGAATAATAATCTGTCACCTCACAAGTTGATAGGGATATCATGGGATAAGAATTGGGAAAAAATTCGTTTTAAAAGGGGCGTACAATTAATCAACGAGAAAGCCGAGAATATTTTTAACTATGTGGGTTTAGAAAATGTTGAGTCTTGGACAGGAAAATTAACTAATAACATTACAAAATCAATCGAAGAAGACGCAGCAACAGCGGATAGATTTTATGCTGGAAATGTTTTATTTGGAAAATTAAGACCTTATCTAGCCAAGACTTTTGTTGCACAAGAAGATGGTTGCTGTACTCCAGAACTTCTAGTTTTCCGCCCACTTCATTACGACTCCAATTATCTGAAGTATCTTCTACTGACAACAGATTTTGTGTATTTGGTAAATTCATCTACTTATGGGGTAAAGATGCCTCGTGCAAATTGGGAATTTATCGGTAATATCTCAATTCCAAAGCCTCCTTTATCTGTTCAACAAGCGATCGCCTCTTTTCTAGACCGCAAAACCGCAGCAATTGACACCCTCATCGCCAAAAAACAACGCCTCATCCAACTACTTGAACAAAAACGCACTGCCTTTATCAACCAAGCTGTGACTAAAGGGCTAAACCCAAAAGTTCCAATGAAAGATTCTGGTATTCCCTGGATTGGCTATATTCCTGGGCATTGGAAAATAATGCGCCTCAAATTTTTAACAGCGCGTGTCACCAGTGGTTCACGGGGGTGGGCGCAATACTACAGTGAGCAAGGAGCAATATTTATACGTATAAATAATCTTTCAAGAAAATCTATAGAGCTTAATTTAAAAGATATTCAATATGTTCAACCACCTTTAGATGCAGAAGGTGAACGTTCTCGTGTTCAGTTAGGTGATCTCCTGATTTCAGTTACCGCGTACATAGGTACAGTTGGTGTTGTAACCCAGGATTTAGGTGAAGCCTATGTTAATCAGCACGTTGCATTGACGAGGCCAAGACAAGATTTAGTCAATCCTCAATGGCTAGGTTTGTATCTCTTTGCTTCAGCAGGACAACATCAATTCAATGCACTTTTAGATGGCAGCACAAAAGATGGTTTGGGATTAGAAGATATAAAAAATCTTTTTGCTCTAGTTCCACCTCGCAAAGAGCAGTTAGAAATTGTGGATTTACTCAGCCTACAAATATCGCGTACTGCCAAGCTAATTAATACAGTTTCAGAGCAGATTAAAAAACTCCAAGAATATCGCCAATCTCTCATCACAGCAGCAGTCACAGGCAAAATTGATATCAGGGAGGAGGTTGCTGCATGACTCTGTGTGCAGTCTGGATACGCCACACACCCGCAGGCGACCAAGAATTAGTCTTTGCAACCGATAGCTGTCTTTCTGCTGGCGAACGCTGGGAAGCAGGAGTAAAACTGTTTGAATTGCCCCGAAGAGACTGTTTCATCTGTTTTGCAGGCGAAACCAACCGCGCATACCCGATGATTCTCAACCTAATTCAAACAATTAACACTTCTCCCGCCCTGAAAAATCCCCAAACCGATTTATTAGATATACTAAATCATACAAAATCTCTCTTCACCGACCTCGCCCAAGCCATTGATCTCAGTGAACTGAGTCGCCCAAAACTACGACGATGCAAGAAGCGAAGCTCAATTTATATTCGGCGGTTGGCGCTGGCAAACCAGTGAATTTTCTGTATGGCGGCTGTCCTACGATCTAAAACAAGAAGTATTTACAGCCCAACGTTACTTCTTGGATGATTCTCAACCAGTCTGTTTCATTGGTGATCTTGAAAGTGACGATTTGATTTTAGAGCTTTACGAAGAGGTCGGCATCAAAGACATCAAGCTAGATATGCAACCATTAAAACTACTCATCAACAAAATTCGGGATACTTCGCTTCTTTCATCCGGTATCAGAGGCGCACCACAAATCGGGAAAGTTTATCGCTCAGGAAATTGCAAAGTCTTTGGTGTTCTGTGGCAATCTAGTAATGGCAAACCTCACTATCAAGGTCGTCCCATTGTTGGTATCCAAAATTTAGTGCATCAGTATTTTGACCCCGATACCTGCGAACTCATAAACAATCTGCCTGATAAAAAACCAGACATAGTAAAATTTTTACATAACGATGAAATCAGTTTTGTCAACCTTTGCTACAACGAAAAAGACGATTTAAAGGTAGACTTAAATGAATTCCAGCGCGGCAAATTACACGAAATTCTCCGTCAGGTTGCTTATGAGCAATTTTTAACCGCCGTGAAAATCATTGAACAGACTGAGGCACAACCATGATTGCAACTGTTCAGACAACTGAAAAAGCTTTTGAAAATGCAATTATTCACGCTTTAGTGAGTAATGGTGGCTATGAAGAAGGCAATGCTAGCAACTTTACTCAAGAATTAGCGCTTGATAAAGTCATCCTGCTACGGTTTATTCAAACTTCTCAGCCAGAAGCATGGCAAAACCTGACAGACATTCATGGTGCTGAAGTTGAACCTAAGTTCATCCAACGGTTGTGCCAAGAATTGGAAAATCGCGGGATGTTAGACGTGCTGCGCTATGGCATTATTGACTACGGTGTACGCTTCAAATTGGCATTCTTCAAACCTGCCAGCAGTCTAAACCCCGATACTTTAGCACTTTATGAGCAAAATATCCTGACTGTGACTCGTCAGGTGCATTACAGTGCTAATCATGAAAACTCCCTAGATTTGCTGCTGAGTATTAATGGCTTACCAGTCGCTACGGTAGAACTAAAAAACCAGTTCACTGGACAAAATGTAGAAAAAGCCAAGCACCAGTATATTCAAGACCGGGATAACCGAGATTTGTTATTTCAATTCAAGCGGCGTTCTTTGGTGCATTTTGCCGTAGACCCCGATGAAATCTGGATGACTACGCGCATTGATGGCAGTAACACCCGTTTTCTTCCCTTCAACAAAGGCTATAACAAAGGTGCAGGCAACCCACCCAACCCAAAGGGTTACAAAACCGCTTACCTTTGGGATGATATCTGGGCAAAAGACAGTTGGCTAAATATCATATCTCGTTTTTTGCACCTAGAGCAAGAAAACATTAAACTAAACCACAAATCTGCCAAAAAAGAAAGCCTCATCTTTCCTCGGTTTCACCAATTAGATGTAGTTCGCAAGCTAACCGCAGATGCCAAAGTTAAGGGGACAGGACAAGATTACCTAATTCAGCATTCTGCTGGTAGTGGCAAAAGTAATTCGATCGCCTGGTTAGCATATCAACTTGCTAGCTTATATAATGACCAAGAGGAGCGAGTTTTCGATTTAGTCATCGTCATCACTGATAGAAAAGTATTAGACCAGCAACTCCAAAACACGATTTACCAGTTTGAGCATAAGCAAGGAGTCGTGCAAAAAATTGATAAAAACTCTGCACAACTAGCTGAGGCGTTGGTTTCTGGCACTAACATCATTATTACTACCTTACAGAAATTTCCTTTTGTCTTAGATAAGATTCGGGAAATCTTAGAAAAAAACAAGATTGGCGAACTACCAAAACGTAATTACGCCCTAATTGTGGACGAAGCCCACAGTTCTCAAAGTGGCGAAGCGTCCAAGAAAATGAAAGAAGTGCTTTCTATCAACGATTTAAGTCTTTCAGCCAAGCAAGAAAGCATGGTTAACGAGGAAGATGATATTGAAGATAACATCCGCAAGTCGATGCGTAGCCGTGGTAAACAACCAAATTTGAGCTTCTTTGCCTTCACAGCCACACCCAAGCCAAAAACCTTAGAAGACTTTGGCCACATGAACTCCCAAGGGCAAACAGAACCTTTTCATCTATATTCCATGCGGCAGGCAATTGAAGAAGGTTTCATCATGGATGTGTTGCAAAATTACACAACCTACAGAACTTTCTTCAAAATCAATAAGGCGATCGCAGACGATCCTAATATTAGCAAAAAGAAAACGAGTCGAGCGATCGCTAAATTTTTATCACTCCATCCACACAACGTAGCCCAAAAAACTCAAGTTATTATCGAGCATTTTCGCCAATGTGTAATGCATAAAATTGGCGGTAAAGCTAAAGCAATGGTGGTTACAGCTTCTCGACCCCATGTAATCCGCTATAAAGAAGAATTCGACAACTATTTACAGAAACAAGGTTATGCAGACATCAAAGCATTAGTAGCCTTTACTGCTTTTACCGATAGAGAAACTTATATCGAGTACACTGAATCTGATATCAACGGCTTTGGTGAAAAAGAATTACCCGACAAATTTGAAACGGGTGAATATCAACTCTTGATTGTAGCAGACAAGTATCAAACTGGTTTCGATCAGCCATTATTGCACACCATGTATGTAGATAAAAAACTTTCTGGTGTCAAAGCTGTACAAACTCTCTCTCGGTTGAATCGCACTTGTCCCGGTAAGGAAGACACTTTTGTTTTAGATTTTGCTAATGATGAACAGGAAATTATTGATGCTTTCCAGCCTTATTACGAACAAACCACACTAATAGCAACAACAGATCCTAACAGACTGTATGATTTAAAAAATAGGTTAGATGGCTACCAGATTATCTGGTCTAGTGAGGTAGATGCTTTTGCCAAGATATTTTTTAAGTCTCAGGAAAAGGTAAATAATCAAGATCAAAGTAGACTGCATTCCTTTATTGATCCTGCTGTAGACCGTTTTAAAGGTTTAAGTGAAGAACAGCAAGATGAATTTAAAAATAGTCTAACCGCGTTTATCAGATTATATGCATTCTTGGCACAGATTATGCCATTTGCAGATGGAGAACTAGAAAAATTTTATGCTTTTGCTCGTTTTTTGCAAACCAAATTACCAAAACTTAGCCAAAGTGAAGCTTTTAAACTTATTGACGAAGTTGCACTAGAATATTATCGACTACAAAAAATCCGAGAAGGTCAGATAATCTTAGAAAAAAATACAGAGTTATCTCTACAACCTATAACCGAAGCTGGCATACCAAGAGATAAAGAAGAACAGGCTAAACTTTCAGAGATTATCGATATTCTCAACAAAAGATTTAGGACTGATTTTACTGAAGCAGACAAAGTATTTTTTCAGCCAAATTGAAGAAGCACTAGTTCAGGATAAGACATTATCACAACAAGCCAAAAGTAACTCAATTCAGAACTTTAAATATGGCTTTGAGGATGTATTTCTGACAAAGCTGATTGAGCGAATGGATTTAAATCAAGATATTTTTACTAAAATCATAGATTTTAAAGATTTTGGTGAAGTAGTCAAAGAGTGGATGCTGAGGAAAGTGTATACAAGGTTGACACAAGAGTTCAGCTAACAAAAATGATTAAATTACTTCAAGCGCCCAGACTCTTTGAGCCTGAGCGCTTGAATATTAGGTTGCAGAGAAACTTCTGCTAGTTAGGGGAATTAAGCAGGCATCATCTGCATACTTCTGCAAGACTCTGCACACTTACGGCAAGCGGCAGCACATTCCATCATTTTCGCGTCATCGCTCATCATCTCACACGCCATTGCAGTGCGATCGCACATTTCTGCACAGAGCATACAAGTGCGTTCCATGAACTCAGAACCGCTCATCATCATATTCATACACATCATGCACATTTCAGAGCAATCGCGCATCATACTCATCATGCTCATCATGTTCTTGTCCATGTGCTGTCCACCTTTACTCATGCAATGAGTCATAGTTTCCATGCACATTCTATGACAGTCCATACAAACATCCATGCAAGTCTGCATTTCTGGAGTCATGGTTTCAGTCATCATCATCATCATCATCGGAAGTACCTCCTGATTTTTTGATGTATAGATAGTGTCCTCGGAAGGATTACTCATCACATTAATCCTATCCTTTTAAAGAGTCAATGGGGTTTTTAATCTAAAATTTTTAAGCCTACTATCCCGATATACAGCGCTTCCCGCTATTATGCAATACAGTTTTTCTTATTGCCTCTCTCCTAACATAGCTTTTAGCTTTGAGGATGTACCTCATAGCTGCCGGAAGTGCTGTAATTACCGGGAATTTTAACTTATTCTACAGGAATTTAGTGTTGTTTTTCTCGATAATACTATACATTAAGGCTTATAATCCCTCGTTTTGGAGTGGGGTTTAATTTGGCAAGTCAACTTTACATCGGTAATCAAAAGTTAGAGTTAAATTTAAAGCGATCGCTCCCTGCTTTTAATGTCTCAGGTCTTTTGCTGAAGCAAAATTTGATTAACGAATGTCCCTTTTCTGGTTGTTGGTATTGGCATTGAAAGCTTGACGCAACTGTGCTTCATCAAATGATCCAATAAGGAGGATGCAGAGTCACGTAGCGAGGTATAGCACCAGCTAAAATCGCATCGGGGCAGTAGTTTTCGTAATATGGCTCAAATATAATTACTTCGTCGCCGGGATCGACTGTCGCCAGCATCACAGAAGCAATGGCATCTGTGGAACCGCAAGTAACGCCCTGTACCTCCGTTGATCTCTATTGCGATGATGCGGGAATTTTTGTGACCCAGATGAAATGCATAATATCGATAGACCTATCGTAGTATACTCAAATTCCAGATCCAGAGTGAATGCAACCTTATTATCTATATACTTAATTATTGAGATTAATAGTCAATTGTTGAAGTACCGATCCAGAATCATCATGAAATCTTTGCACCGTCCCGATCTTTATAGCTGGTCTAATTTCAATCCGGCAAGAAATATTGATTTCAATGGGATTGCCTGGATTCGCCCAGATGGCAACATCTTGATTGACCCAGTAGCCCTATCAAACCATGATTGGAATCATCTAAAATCCCTCGGTGGTGTGCTTTGGATTGTGCTGACGAATTCTGAGCATGTTAGGGCAAGTAAAGAAATTGCCGATCAAACTTATGCTAAAATAGCTGGCCCGATTGCAGAAAAAGACACTTTTCCTATACCTTGCGATCGCTGGCTATCTGATGGTGAAGAATTTGTCCCAGGACTTGAGGTGATTGAACTCAATGGTTCTAAAACTCCTGGTGAATTGGCTCTGTTACTGGAAGAGACAACTTTAATTACAGGGGATTTAGTCCGGGCACGTAAAGCAGGTAGCTTGACGATTTTACCAGATGATAAGCTGCTGAATCGAGAGGAGGCTGTTGCTTCTGTTCGCAGGTTGGCTCAATTAAGTCGGGTAGAAGCAGTGTTGGTGGGGGATGGTTGGCCAGTCTTTCGGGATGGAGGCGATCGCTTAAAGGATCTTGTAGCGACATTATAAATGAGCGGGGGCGATCATCGATTTTAATATTGGGGACTTGCAAAAAATAAATTATCCCAAATTATTTGTAGATTTGTAGGGGTGCAAAGCCTTGCGCCCCTACGTACCCTGCGGGACGCTTACGCGAACTTGGAGCGTCAGGGATAGAATGTTTTTTTAACCGAAAGTCCCTTGGAGAAGTTGAGGCAATACTTTCTACCCAAGGATGTTTGATTACCTGCCTTTAGAACGTAGTACAAGCTTAGTCCGAAGTTTAATATTATGACCATTGATATAAATGCAAAGAATCAACCTTCTTTGCCTGTTGATTTATTATGGCAAGGCTGAAGCATGAAATATCTGCAATTACAGCAAGTTGAGCAAAGGACGTTATATTTATGAGACTACCTCAAATGATTGTCACAACTGTTGCGGCAATTGCCTTTGGCTACGTTGGCTCCCAATATTTGAATAAAAATATTATGTATGCCATTGGTGGGGGAATGGTTGGACTTAGTGCAATCACATATCTTGTTGAGCCTAAGACTAAAGAAAAGCCAATCAATACACGGTCTAAATCCTCAGTGTGAACAAGCGATCGCAACACACTTTAATAAATTGTTGAGAGGGTACGGAGTAATAGACTATTTTGTGCCGACTGGTTAATTAAATCCTGAGTGTCTGAAGTCAAGGCAGGGCAACCAGAAACAGCGATAGTAACTACTGTCAAAGTAGATCCTGCCAGCGAATTCTAAGAAATGTGGTTCAGAGTCATTGTACTTGATATCTGACTTGAATTATTCAACTACACATTGTTGCGTTAATAATATTTTCACCTTACCAGTATTAGGGCGCACAGCTAGCTATGCGCCCTAACAGAAGATTGTGGTTCAAATAAATAGATAAGGCTATCAGAAGAAAATCAAACAACACCGTATCATGGTAGTTAGCAGCATTTCTGTCTGAAACTTTACTTTTTTGCCTTAAAAGAATATCAGGTAAACCATTTCCTGATTCCTTGAGAGCAAAATGTGGAAGCTTTCACTGATTAACCTAGCCTAGTTGGAGAACACTGATGTCTAAGGAAAGAAAAAGTAATAAAGAAGTTAAAAAACCTAAAAAAGATCCCAAAGACAAAAAGGAGAAAAAAGAGCCAAACAAATAGGACGATTTAGGTTAATGGGTGCGATGTCTACGATGGGCTGCGCCTACGCAACTTATCAAGCAGGAACAAACTTCAGCGAAACACCGTTCATACAGTAGCGTTTACCAGTGGGTGCGGGGCCATCATCAAAAACGTGACCCAAATGACCACCACAGCGACTACAATGCACTTCAGTTCTGCTCATAAACAACGACCTGTCTACAGTAGTAGCGATCGCACCTTCAATCGGGTTAAAAAAGCTAGGCCAGCCAGTACCACTGTTAAATTTGGTATCAGATGTAAACAGTGGTAGCTCACACGCAGCACAATAATAAGTGCCTTGGTCGTATTCCTTATCCAGTGGACTGGTGTGAGGACGTTCAGTCCCATGTTTACGCAATACATTAAACTGTTCTGGCGTTAAAATGGTGCGCCACTCTGACTCTAGTTTGGTAACTTCAAATCCACTCTTAGAAGTTGTCATCGCTTCTGACCCCCAATTGATATACCTTGATAGCAATGCTGTGCCGACTATTACTGCACTAGCCTGTAAAAAATACCGTTTGTCCATATATCTATTATTTTCTATTTTCGCGTTAACTGGACAATCAACTCCAGTACGGGATTCCCTACATTAATGACTATAATCAGCGATCGCTCTGAATAAACGCTGATAAATTCCTTAAAATCAGCTAAGAAACGACAAATTATTTTTCAAACAAACAGTAGGCGGGAATCCGATCTATTTGATAGGACTTACGCAAAATCTCTCTCCAACTCTGATTTCTCCGTGTACTCTGCGCCTCTGTGGTAGCCTGCGGCAAGCCGTACCCTTCGGGAAGCAAGCTACGCGTAGCGTCTCGTAGAGAAGCGTCTACGTTATTCCGTAACTCTTGCGTAAGTCCTATTTGACCTAATTTTGGACAATAGCAAGTATAGTTTTCGGCAATACTCAATTCGCTTGTTACTTCACTATTTAAAGTATAAATAAGTACCCGTGTTTAACTGATTTATTCCGCATTTATGCAACGCCCGAAAGAGTAGCGATCGCTCTCAAACTCACGTTACTTTTATTTGGCGCTGATTACAAGCGATCGCTGGCGCAGTTTGCCGTAGGCATTGCTAAAGTCACCGTATATTAGTAGCAATGCGCTTTTTGGTCAGGTTAGCCAGTAAATTAGATGTAGGGCGTAAAAAAATAAACTCAATGAAAGCAATGTCTAATGACAGACCGCAAGCCGTCTGCGCTTCTGATTTTGCATCTATCGTCGGCGAAGAAAATGCTGTTTGTCTTTGGGAAAATATCGAACTCAGTCAGCAAAAACGTATTCAGCAGGCTATAGTTTCTGGAAATTCCCCCAGTTGTATTGTCTATCCCCGCACTCAAGAACAGCTAGCCGCAGTCATCGCCATTGCTCATACAAATAACTGGCGCGTCCTCCCCTGTGGTAGTGGCAGTAAACTTAGCTGGGGCGGTTTAGCTAAAGGCGTTGATGTTGTAGTCAGTACAGAACGCATGAACCAACTGATTGAACACGCTGTTGGTGATTTGACTGTCACCGTAGAAGCTGGAATGAAATTCTCCGATTTGCAAGCACTTTTGGCAAAGTCGCGGCAATTTCTCGCCGTTGACCCCACAGCGCCAGAATCGGCAACCATTGGCGGTATTGTTGCCACAGGTGATACAGGTTCTCTACGGCAACGTTATGGTAGTGTGCGTGACCAGTTACTAGGTATTACCTTTGTTCGTGCTGATGGAGAAATCGCCAAAGCTGGGGGAAGAGTAGTAAAAAATGTTGCCGGATATGACTTGATGAAGTTGTTTACGGGGTCTTATGGCACATTAGGCTTAATTAGTCAACTAACTTTCCGCCTGTATCCGCTAGCAGAGGCATCGGGGACAGTAATATTAACTGGTAAAGCTGAGGCTATATCTCAAGCGGCTGATATTCTTCGAGGTTCGGCGTTAACACCAGTTCAGGCTGATTTGCTATCAGCTAAATTGGTGTCTAGCTTAGGTTTGGGTGAAGGACTTGGATTAATTGCTCGCTTTCAAAGTATTAGTGAGAGTGTTAAAGAACAGTCAAACCGAGTTTTGGAAGTAGGGCAAAAGTTAGGTTTGAATGGGGCAATTTTTGCCGATGATGATGAAGCTAATCTATGGCAGAGATTGCAAGAACGAATACATACTACTGCTAGAGAATCTGTAATTACCTGCAAAATAGGAGTGTTACCTACTGATGCTGTGGAGATTTTGACTCAGGTGGAGTTGGGTTTGATTCATATTAGTAGTGGTTTAGGTTTGTTACAATTAGAGAGTAAAAATCAAGTTTTGATAGTGCGCGATCGCACTCAAGCGAGTAGTGGTTTTTTAACAATTCTGGAAGCACCAGTGGCGGTTAAAGAACAAATAGATGTTTGGGGTTATACGGGGAATGCTTTGCCTTTAATGCGCCGTATTAAGGAACAGTTTGATAGTAAGAATATTTTAAGTCCTGGGCGGTTTGTGGGTGGGATTTAAGAAATAAGAAACGAACCGCCAAGGACGCCAAGGACGCAAAGGAAGAGGGGAAAAGAATTAATTATGCAAGTTTCCGAAAATTCTGTTAATAATACGGCTAGTTTAAAGAATTTAAAGGGGTTTGATGAGAGTCATCCGCCTGACCCGAAGTTGATTGATAGTTGTGTCCATTGTGGATTTTGTCTCTCGACTTGTCCGAGTTATCGGGTGCTTGGCAAGGAGATGGATTCTCCTAGAGGACGCATCTATTTAATGGATGCAATTAATGAGGGTGAGATTGCTTTAAATACGGCAACTGTAGAACATTTTGATTCTTGTTTGGGCTGTCTTGCTTGTGTAAGTACTTGTCCTTCTGGTGTCCAGTATGACAAGTTAATTTCTGCAACTCGTCACCAAGTTGAACGAAATTATCCTCGCAGTTTACCAGACCAATTTTTTCGTCAACTGATATTTTCTTTGTTTCCTTATCCCAATCTTTTACGGGTTTTATTAGTTCCGTTGTTGGTTTATCAAAAGTTGGGGTTTGCTAAATTTTTTCGTACTACGGGTTTACTCAATAAAATATCGCCCCGTTTGGCAGCAATGGAATCAATTCTGCCAGAAATTACTCTCAAATCTTTTCAGGATAATTTGCCTACTATTATTCGCGCCCAAGGTGAGAAGCGCTACCGAGTCGGGGTAATTTTAGGATGCGTGCAACGGCTGTTTTTCTCCCCCGTGAATGAAGCAACCGTGCGGGTTTTAACAGCCAATGGTTGTGAAGTTGTAATTCCCAAATCTCAAGGCTGTTGTGCAGCACTTCCCGAACACCAAGGACAAACAGAACAGGCAAAAGCTTTAGCAAGGCAAATGATTGATAGTTTTGCCAACGAGGATGTAGATTTCGTAATTATCAATGCTGCTGGTTGCGGTCATACTTTAAAAGAATACGGTCACATTTTAGAAAGTGACCCAGAGTATCGGGAAAAGGCAAAGGATTTTGCCGCTAAAGTTAAAGATGCTCAAGAGTTTTTGGCAACTGTTGGCTTAACAGCGAAACTTTCATCAGTGACTGATAAACCTTTGAATTTAGTTTATCAAGATGCTTGTCATTTATTGCATGGGCAAAAGATAAGCGTCCAACCGCGTCAGGTGTTGCGACAAATTCCAGGGGTGAAGTTGAGAGAACCAATAGACGCGGCTTTATGTTGTGGCAGCGCTGGGGTTTATAATATGCTGCAACCGGAAGTTGCTGAAGAATTGGGTCGGCAAAAAGTGCAGAATTTGTTGAATACTGGTGCTGAGTTAATTGCTTCTGCTAATCCGGGGTGTACTTTGCAAATTACAAAGCATTTGCAGTTGCAAGGTAAGAAGATTTCAGTTATTCATCCGATGGAATTGTTAGATTATTCAATTCGTGGTGAAAAGTTGAAATTATAGACGTTTGCTTTTTGCGTTATGCATTTACTTCTGTCATCTCTTAATAAAGCCAGAAAACCACAAGTAGGGAAGCACAGCTGTGCTTCCCTACTATACAGCTGGTTGAAATATCGCTATGAAAGCGGTTTCAGGTAAAGCACTTTGTAAAATTTTGGAACGGCAGGGTTAGGAATTGAAACCGATTACTGGCAGTCATCATATTTACGTAAAAGAAGGTGTTGATGTTACAGCGCTTCCCGCTATTATGCAATACAGTTTTTCTTATTGCCTCTCTCCTAACATAGCTTTTAGCTTTGAGGATGTACCTCATAGCTGCCGGAAGTGCTGTATCCTCTCCGTTCTGGTTCATAGTAATCGAGACTTACCGATTGGAACTTTGAAAAGCATTATGAAAGATGCTGGACTTACCGAAGAAGATTTGGACTAAAAGCGATCGCGCACACCTTGAAGCTAAAAGCTAAAATATTAGTCGCAATCTTGTAAAGATGATTAGCGATGAAAATTAAAGCCGTTATCTGCCAAGAAGAAGATTTGTAGTGTATTTAATCAATGAGTTTAGTTAAAAATTTAAAACTTACCAATATATTAATTTGGCAAAACAGTCAAGAGTCAAAAGTTTTGACTCCTGACTTTTGATGATGGAATAGACAGTAGTTAACAGCTAACCACCACGCTTCAGTGCTGTCTCTACTTGCTGTAACTCCTTCTCTAAACGAGTTTTAAGTTTTTCAGGTACGGGACGATTTGGATAAGAACTGTAGTGTCCAGCCAGGGAGTTGAGGGCTGTTCGCATGGTTGTAAAGGAGCCAAGACCAGAAACAGAGTTAACACGCTGATAGCGAGCTGAAAAGTCATTAATTTTTTGACGCGCTTCTGCTTGAATTTGTGCTTTGTCTGATGAATCTTGTGAAATATCCAAAGCTTGTCTCATAATATTGACCACAGCTAAGGTGTCTTGACGATAATCCCCAGTCAAGCTATCTGGACTGCCAGAACAACCCATTAAGCCGATAGCTACAACCAAAACCAGCGCAAGCAAACGCGACCAATAGCGCTTCATATGCATTAAGTAAAAGAATACGTAAATCAATGTCCATAGTATCTTGGATTGGTAACTTGGGGATCAATTAAAGTTTTTTTGCCTCAATTTTTGCAATTTAAGCATCGTAATACATATCATCAGCCACAAAAAACCGACTCCATAACCTGCAATTATGTCTGTAGGCCAATGGACTCCTAAATATAAGCGGCTGATACCAATAGCAACAATTAAAATAACCGCCAAACTATAAATAACTTTGGCAAAATTAGGATAGTGAGTTGCCAGTTCGTAAGCAATAAAACCATAAAGCACCATCGAACCTAGTGCATGACCACTAGGAAAACTAAAAGATTTTTCAGTAATTAAGCGATCCCACAGTTCCGGGCGGGGTTTATAAAAAAACAACTTTAGCCCTGTATTTAAAATTAATGCTCCTAAGCAAGCAAGTACAAAAAATTTTGCTTCTTCTCGGTAACGTCGCCACGAAAGTAATAATAAAGTAATGCCTGCAACTACAATCACTGTATTAGGATTACCAAGATTTGTAATAAACAGCATTAAATTATCTAAATTGGGATTAGCGAACTGATGTAGCCATAAGAGAAAAGTAGTATCAAATGTAAAAGCATCTCGCTCCAAAACCTCTTCAGCCAGTTGTGCTAAACAAAAAAGAATGAGCAAACAACTAGCAAGTCCAACAATGCCAATTGTGGCAATTAAGGGAGCCAAACGAGGATATATATTACGCAACCAGAAATTAGAAATTTGTCGGAGCATACTTTAATGTAATTCATCATTAGAAGGACTACGCACAGTTAGTCTTCTGGAGCTTTTTTATCCACAGAGGCGCAGAGAACGCAGAGTAAGAAGATTAAGGAGGAAGTTTTTGCCAAAATTGTTACCCACCTTGAAAGAGCTACTCTTAGGTACTTCCAGTTGAAAAAAACATCCTAGGGGCGCAAACTTTCGCGCCCCTACAAATGTACAAATAATTTGGCATAATTATATCTATTTATTTTTTAGAAGTAACTTAACTCTTAATTTTCTGATAAAGAGTATCTCTTTGTTGGTAAGGTCTTCCTAAAGAAGCGATCGCAGTTTGCAAGGTTTCCACTTCCATACACGTACCGCCCAAAGCACCTGCCATTGTAGTAATATGCTCCTCCATCAATGTGCCGCCGATATCGTTGCAACCCCAAGCTAAGGATTCTGTCGCACCCGCAAGCCCCAGTTTTACCCAACTCTGTTGATGGTTGGGAATCCAATTACCTAAATAAATCCGCGCCACAGCGCCTAGCAGTAGTGCATCACTCAAAACTGGTTGATCGCGTCCGACGCGGCGACGTAAGGATTTGGGGGCTTCTTGGCCAACGAATGGTAATAAAATAAATTCTGTGATCTTTGCTGGATATTCCCGATTAATGGCGGTTTTTTGGAGCGATCGCAATTTTTCTAAATGCCCGATTTGCTGCTCGTGGGTTTCAATATGCCCAGATAACATCGTGCTAGTGGTATGCAAGCCTAATTTGTGAGCGGTGCTGACAATTTCTAGCCAAGTGGCTGTGTCAATCTTTTCTGGACACAGTATCCGCCTTACTTGATCGTCTAATACTTCGGCTGCTGTTCCTGGCATTGAGCCAACACCAGCATCGCGCAAAGCAGTAATCACATCAGCATATTCAAGCCCGTCAAGTCTGGCAATAAATTGCACTTCTTGGGGAGAGAAAGCGTGGAGATGTATGTGAGGAAATTCCTGTTTGATGGTTTCTACGACTTTGAGGTAGTAGGGCAAAGATTTACCATTTATCAGCGCTTGTGGATTTAACCCCCCTTGCATACAGATTTCCGTCGCGCCCCGTTGCACCGCATCTGTGGCCTTTTCCAAAATTTGCGCCGAATCTAACCAGTATGCATCGGCATCACTATCATCTCGACGGAAAGCACAAAAACTACAGTGCTGCTCACAAATATTAGTAAAGTTGATATTACGATTAATTATGTATGTAACCGTATCGCCTGCTTGAGTGTGGCGGAGTGTATCGGATGTATCACGTATCGCTGCGATCGCCTCCTCGTCAGTTTGTTGTAACAATACCACTCCCTCTTCGGGAGATAAGTCGTATCCCATCAAGGCATGGTCAAGAATTTTTTCAACAGTAATTTTTGTCAGCATTACTTTCTTAATTTCTCTGTAAATATTAATTTTATAATTTTGGAAATAATAAAAACTTTTACTAAATATATCAAGCTTAGAAGAATTGCAGCTAGAGAAAATCTAGCTGCTTTTCTGTTCTAGCCGCCACAGCCTACTATACTGGAAAACCTCGACTAGTTTGTATTTCTTCTCAAGTTCATATCTCAATTCTTTAGAAGGATTATAAAAAAATACTTCACTGAAACTATCAGGAATATTTGGCAGACTTGGTTCAATTACCAATTGCATTTTCACTTGATGATCTAACAGATTAATTAGAGACATTATATCTCCAATATTTAGAGAATAATTACTACTAATTAATAGTGGGTTATTAGCTTTATTGATGATGCGAGCTATTTGAGGATTGGCATGGCTGCTTTTATTCCACCATGTCTCGGCTTGAGAACTAACAACACAGGATATAAGCCCACTGGAAATTACTACTACCATTACTAATTGCCAAAATTTGCGGGCTATTAACTTAGAAGAACTAATTTGAGCGGACAGCAAGTAAGGAACAGCTAGCTGAATGCCCACATAACACGGAATGACATATCTAGCTCGCAAGCTGATTTTACCTCCAATAATTAAATCAGGCAAAATGAGAGCTAAAGCAGGTACTCCACTTAAGAGAAAAACAAATAACCAAACTCGTGTTCCTGCTTGACGATAAAGAAATAAGAATGAGTATATTACCAAGATTAGTAGTAAGGGAATTAAAAATCGACCCCAGCGCAAAACTGGCAAATTCAAATCTGGAAAAAATGGTTCGTAGCGCCAAAAATCAGCAAATAAATAGCTAATATTGCTAATCCAACCAGAAACCAAAGCTGATACAGATTGCCTAGCTTGAGTACTGGCTGTTGTGCGCTCAATTTCAGACAAGCTATTAATAACAATTAAAATCCAAGGAGCGAAAGCTAAAAACCCGATAATAGTTGCTATTAAATAAGCTTTAACTGTTTTGGTGAATCGAAAGCTTTCAACGGCAAATACATAAATGCCGTGAGCGATCGCTATCAATATAGAAAACAAAAAAGTGTATAATCCTAGTGCCACTGTTACTGCATAAATTCCCCAAAGCTGCTTGCTACCCAGTCTTATTGCTCGCAGCAGAACAGCACTCCCTAACAAAGTAGTCACTATCCACAAACTCGACTGCCTTGCCTCTTGGGCGTACAGCACATTGAAAGGCGAGACTGCTAGCAAAGCTACGCTTATCCATGCTGTTATGGGTGACTGAAATAATTCTAAGCACAACCAATAAATGCAAGGAAAGGCTATTAAACTAATTATGGCTGACAAGCTTCTCGTAGTCGCTACTGAATTGCCAAAAAGCTGCATCCATAATCTAACCATCACGTAATAAAGTGGAGGATGCTGGGCATCTTCCATTGCCAAAGAGTTAACTGTATCAATTAAACCTTTTTCAGAATTAGGCTGTTGATATTTTTGTATATCTCCAACAGCAAACACACGCCCACTAAACACTTGGTGAACAAATTCTGTCTTAGTGTAACCAGAAGTTCTTAATGAGGTATAAGCTTCATCATGCCAGTAGACTTTTCGATCTAGATAGGCGAAGCGAAAAAATATCCCTAATATTAACAAAATAATAATTAAAAATTGTAGCCCAATAGGGGGAAAATATTTTGCAATTAATGATTGTTTGTTTATCATAAATTTTAACTATACCGCAAATTTAAGCTTCATGAAGTCACCTAGCAGAGTTTATCAAGCAGTTGTTCAGATGTTTAAGATTAATCAATTCAAAAACCGTTACAATCATATCAACAAGATTTGCTTCTACCTCGATTTTATGGGGTGAATTATCAAAAAGCTAGAAGTAACGGAATAAGTTAAATATCCTTTGTCGCAAACGTTCTAAAACTGGTTCTTCTTCGGGTAATCCTTCAGCAAATAGCATCTCATAGATCAATGGCACTCCTAGCTGTAAATCTTCGAGAACTTCACGCTGCTTAAACACATCTTGTGGTTTTCCCTCCATTACAAGTTGTCCCCGATCCATTACAAATATCCAGTCTGCCCAACGATAAACTAAATCCAGGTCATGGGTTGCCATGAGTATAGTTGTACCATCTGCATGAATCTTTTTTAGAGTTGTCATCAAGTTACGAGTATGTAACTTATCTAGATATGCTGTTGGTTCATCTAGCAATAGTAGTTCTGGTTTTAATACCATGACATCAGCTATGGAAACTCGCTTTTTCTGTCCTAAGCTAAGATGATGGACTGGTCTTTGAGCTAGTTCAGTAAGTCCAAATTCTATTAAGGCTTGCTCGACTCGCTGTTTTATTTCTCCTGTTGGCAATCCTAAATTACACAAGCCGTAAGAAATATCTTCTTCAACGGTAGAAGCTACCAGTTGTTGCTCTGGATCTTGAAAAACTAGCCCTACTTGTTGGCGTAATTTTATCAGTGATTGACGGTCATATCGCAGAGGTTTTCCTTGCCAATACAAGTTACCTTTATGAGGTTTATATAGACCGTTAGCTAATAAAAATAATGTAGTTTTACCACAACCATTTTGTCCGATTAGCGCACATCTTTTGTTAAAAGGGATTTTTAGATTTAAACTATTCAAAGCTAATTGTTGTGCGCCTGGATAAGTGTAATATAACTGCTCAAATTCGAGTAAAAATTGTTGCATGATCGTACCAATCCAAGGCGATTAATGACGCACATCCTAAAATTGCTTCGATGGCATATCGCTTAGATAGATGGTAGCGATGAGGATGCCAAACTTTAAATTCTCCATTGAACCCCCGTGATGCCAAAGTCAAGGATACTTGACGATAGTTTTCTAGAGTTCGTTTGAGTAATTGCCCAATTAACAGAGCTAAACTTTTCATCCCAATATTAAAACTGCAATAGCCACCACGAGCTTGTTGGGCAATCCATAATTCGGCAGATGTGTTTAATAAAATAAAAATAAAACGGTACATTAGTAATAATAAATCGGTTAACAGCGCAGGAAAACCCACGCGGCGCAGAACTTGTAAAAGTTCGGTGAAGGGGATAGTTAACATGATGAAATATAAGCAGGAAAGAGACGCGATCGCTCGTGCTAAAATCATCAATCCCTGTTCAATACCGTGAATACTGATGTACACATAATAAGAGCCAATATCCAACCCTGTGGCTGAATCAGTTTGCACTAAATGTAACTGCGAAATATTTACGCCATTGATCACTAAAGCTGGTAAACTTGTTAACCAGAATAAAGTAGCAACATAAACTAGTTTGAAATAAATTTTGCTAGGAATCCCTGCATATATAATTGTCCAAGTACTCATCCAAACTGCAATCAAAACTTGAACTAGGGGATGGCTAAAAGCAGCGATGATCAACAGAGCGATCGCAAACAGTAATTTCTGCTCTGGTGCTAACCACCGCAACCGATTAGTGTATGCAAGAGTATCTATTTGCAGACTCATTCCTTATTCCTTTGATGCTGCGATCGCCCTTTATACAACCCAATTACATAACCAATTACTCCAGCACCCGCCGCCGCTTGCACGGAAAATAATAAGCTTTCAACTTCTCCACCGGGCAACTCAATTAATGAATTAAACCAAGGTTTATATTCGGGCTGAATTTCTTTGATTGCATTTTCAGCATGACCATCTGCGCCACTAAAATCCGATCCTTTAATTAATACTAGTGGTGCTACTGCCAATACCACTACTCCTAATAGCAACAGCCAATTACTCAATCCCTTCTTAGACTGTTTCATTGTGTTGAGGTTCCCCTTTGATTAATTTCAACAATTCTAGTTCTTGAGGTGTATAAGATTGTAGCCAATTCCACACCAATACAGTTAGCAAACCTTCACTAATTGCCAGAGGAACTTGAGTAATCGCAAAAATTCCTGCAAACTTGGTAAATGAGGCTATAAATCCACCTACGGGTGCGGGAAAAGCAAGAGCAAGTTGCACGGAAGTAATAATGTAGGTGAGTAAATCTCCCAAGGCGGCTGCTAAAAATATAGCTATTTTTTGCTTACCAGTTAGCCGCATCGTCAAATGATATATCCAATAAGCAGCAAATGGGCCTGCGATCGCCATCGAAAAAGCATTTGCCCCCAATGTCGTCAAGCCGCCATGAGCCAACAGCAGCGCTTGAAATAAGAGAACTAGTCCCCCCAGCACCGACATAGCTAACGGGCCAAATAGCACTGCTCCTAACCCTGTACCTGTGGGATGGGAAGAAACTACCCGTGACTGAAGGAAGTTTCAACGCTGACAATACAAAAGTAAAAGCTCCCGCCAATGCCAAGAGTAGTTTGAGTTCTGGGTTGGCTTGGGTGATCCGAGTCAGCGATCGCAATCCTAAAATAAAAAATGGTAACGCCACTACCCACCAAAAAATTGCCCAATTCCCTGGTAAGTAGCCTTCCATAATATGCATGGCATAGGCTGGTGTAGACGCTCCAACAACTAAATAAAAGCTCAAAATACCTATCAAAATTAGTGATACGCCTTTTGATTTGAGAAGAATTCTTGGCACGCTGTATACCTCGCAAATACATTTTAAAGATTCAGTTTAAATCGGTGGACGCTCTCAATAAACTATTCAAAATTAAAAATTGCAAGTACTGACAATGTTATGGAAACGCTATTTATCTCATCTCTAAGTAAATAAAATGCACCACAGCATAGCAACAGTCTCTTAGTTTCGTCCATATCCCAGGTGTTATTATACGCATTGTTTGTATTCTAAGTACTGCTAAAGCAATAAGCATATCAATCAAATAGAAAATAGGTATGAAAAGCTAGTTTGCTTAAAATATTTTTTATACATAATTTGAAAAATAAATACTGATTAAAATCCGAATCATTGGTTGGGATTTTCACGGACTGGTTCTGGCTTGATCTAAATTTAATAACTTAAAGCAGCAGTTTTGAAGTATTTACGATTATTGACAATAATTATTAATTCCTCTAGTATTTAAAAGCAATTGCAAATCTTTTGCAATTCTTTTTTGGCGCTAATCGTAACTTAATGTCATGCCCAACAATTTCGTTCTAGGTAACGGAAAACCCTGGAGCCGCCGTCAATTATTGCAGCTAGGACTAGCAGGTGCTGGAGTAACTGGTGCAGCTGGACTTTGGCAGATGCTAAATCTACAAAGTAAATCAATCGTCAAAGTGCCACCGTTTGTTATGGAAGCACCAGACGACGTTACTAACCCGATGAAGATGTTAAGGGATTTTGACTATGGGACGGTAAAGCAAGAAAATGGGCGGACTATCCGGGAATTTCAGTTAACTGCGGGTACTTCCATAATAAAACTCAATAGTGCTGTCTCTTACAACATTTGGGATTTAAACGGTCGCATACCAGGGCCAACGCTACGGGCCAAACAGGGCGAGCGCATCCGGGTACTATTTCTCAACAACGCGGGACATTCTCACTCTTTGCATTTTCATGGCGTTCATCCAGCAGAAATGGATGGTGTTCGCCCAATTAGCAACGGCAAAGCCACGATTTATGAATTTGATGCTGAACCCTATGGCGTTCACTTATACCACTGCCATATTGAACCAGTCACCCGTCACATAGCTAAGGGGCTGTATGGAATGTTCATCATTGATCCACCTACCCCCCGTCCGCCGGCTGATGAAATTGTACTAGTGATGGGTGGGTATGACGTGAATGATGATAACCATAATGACTATTACGCCTTCAATGGTCTGCCCCACTATTACATGCATCATCCCATTCCGATTTACAAAGATCAGTTGATTCGACTGTATGTCCTCAACATCATTGAATACGATCCGGCAGTGACTTTTCACCTCCACGCCAACTTCTTTGATGTTTATCGCTATGGCATGAGTATGACTCCTAGCGAGAAAACTGATGTGATTACGATGGGTGTAGCAGAAAGGCACATCTTAGAATTTGCTTTTCGCTATCCAGGTAAGTATATGTTCCATCCCCACCAGGATGCGATCGCAGAAAATGGTTGCATGGGTCAATTTGAAGTACTTGCCCAGAGCAACTCTCAAAATCCTGTCAAACAGTCTTAACTAGATAATTTGTAATTAATTTATTAAAGTTCAGCTAATTAGTTGATAAAAAATATCATTATATGCAACAGTAAAGTCTATGACACTGTGTCAAACAAACTAGCTTATAGCAATAGTTTGACATATTCCCATTAATACCTTTTTATTTGTGCGAGGAGCAAAGATGATAAAACTTCGTTATATCTGTTTAACAGCAGCCGCCGCCGTAATAGTTACCTTGAGTTCCTGTAGCAGTACACCAACCGCAGAAAATCCATCAGCACCAGTTGCTAGCCCCAGCTACAGAGGCAGTAAGTAGTAAACAGTCACAGTGGTCACGGTGGCAAAGAAAAAATTAACATTAACACTGCTATATTGTCAGAATTAGATAAATTTGAAGCTAAACTAGGTGTCCCGGCTTTATCGAACAAAATCCAGGCAGCTCGTCCTTATGGCAGCCCAGAAGATTTAGTTACTAAAAAAGTAATTACTCAAGAACAGTTCGACCAAATTAAAGACCAGGTTGGTGTTCAAGAAGTGGTACTTACCGGTGAGGCAAAAGATGTTGACTATATGTCTAAATTAGGCTTAATGAAAGGGCATCTTTTGGTAGCACAAGAACTGCTGGATCAGAATCAGCCGAAACAGGCAGAACCTCATATTGGACATCCAGTTGAGGAAATATATGTTGACGTAGAAGAACAATTGAATGAGCGTAAAGTCAAAGAATTTAAGACAACATTGGTGAGTTTGCAAGATTTAGTGAAATCTAGTCCGAAGGATAGCAAAGTTAAAACTAATTTTACTTCTTCAGTGCAAGCAGTTGATGGCGCGATCGCAGCTTTGCCAGCAGATCAACGCTCAAAACCAGGATTTGTGCTACAGGTAATTAACGAACTACTAGATTCAGCTAACTCCGAATATGGCGCTGCGATCGCAAATGGTAAAATAACTGCGCCAATTGAGTATCAAGACTCCCGTGGTTTTGTCGTTTACGCCAATGATTTATACAAAGGAATTTCTAGTCAAGTAGCTCAAGCAGATCCCGAAGCACACAAAGCGATCGATGCTAGTTTTGTTGAACTCATAAAAGTTTGGCCTGCCGCCATCCCACCAGCAAAAGCAGTCAAAACTGCTAATGATGTTACCAAACTGGTGAAAACCATTGAGGAAAACTCTCAAAAAGTGGTTAATAGATCCAATACCCAAGCACAGCGATAACATTTTGATTTAATGGGAAGCATAAAGTAAAGAGTTTAGAATAATGAAATCGTTAGAAGTTACGAATTACGAACTCCTAACTTATTACACTCCATTCATTACTTGAACTAACAACTGATGCAAGAACTTGACCATAAAAAGACTATTGACCTGCTGAACGCCATCATGGAATTTGAACTAGCAGGAGTAGTGCGTTATACACATTATTCTTTGATGGTGACAGGCCCTAACCGTATTCCAATTGTGGCCTTTTTCAAAGCACAGGCAAGTGAATCTTTACTTCATGCCGAACAAGTGGGAGAAATTCTCACCGGTTTAGATGGGCATCCCTCCCTGAAAATTGCCCCAATGGAAGAAACCTACCGGCATAAAGTCAAGGATATCTTGGAAGAAAGCTTATCCCACGAGAAAAAGGCATTGGATCTGTATAAAAATCTGCTCGATACTGTTACCAATGCCAGCATTTATCTTGAAGAATTCGCTCGCGGCATGATTGGTCAAGAAGAGATGCATAATCTCGAACTGAAAAAGATGCTACGCGATTTTAGTTAATAGTCATTAGTCATTAGTCCTTAGTCAAAAACAAATGACAAAGGACTAATGACAAAGGACAAAAAACAAAGGATAAAAGATGGATTTTAGTACTGCTCTACCTACTTTTGTAATAACGCTCCGAGAAGGAGTGGAAGCTGCCCTTGTTGTTGGTATTGTGCTAGCTTTGCTGAAAAAAGCTAAACAATCCCGACTCAACTCTTGGGTATATGCTGGTGTCGGCGTTGGTATTGTCGTCAGTGCCTTAATAGGCGTGCTATTCAGTTGGATAATTCAAGTACTGGGAGCCGCAAATCCTCAATACACCACCGTAGTTGAGCCAGCGTTGGAAGGTGTGTTTAGTGTGTTAGCGATCGCAATGCTCAGTTGGATGCTAATCTGGATGACTAAACAAGCCAGATTCATGAAAGCTACAGTTGAGGGAGCAGTAACAGAAGCACTGACACAAAACTCAAATGCTGGCTGGGGTGTTTTCACTTTAATTTTAATTGCCGTTGTCCGCGAAGGCTTTGAAACTGTTCTCTTCGTTGCTGCTAATTTTCAACAAGGATTAATGCCAGCATTGGGCGCTATTGCTGGTTTGGTAACAGCATCTGCCATTGGGGTGCTGCTATTTAAATGGGGTGTCAAAATTAACATCCGCCAGTTTTTCCAGGTAATGGGCGTTTTATTAGTGTTAATTGTCGCTGGGTTGGTAGTTTCAGCTTTGAAACATTTTGACGAAGCAGTAGCTAACCTAGCCCTTAGCAGTCGCGCACACAGAAAGCCTTTGTTTCTATTACGAACGTTTTACAAAAGTCCACTCCTGTATTTTGGGGCCAATGGTTTCCAATACTTCCACAATCTTGCCTGACGAACAGTTTCCTGGGATTATTCTCAAATCTTTATTTGGGTATAGAGACAATCTCTATCTTGTCCAAGCAGTGGGATACGTAGGATTTTTACTCACCATTGGAGGATTGTATTTCCGCAGTCTTGGAGGTGCTTCTCCTGAAGGTAAAAAGAATATCCCCTTTCCTCAAAAACCAATTAGTTCTGTAAAAGATTAAAAGCACAGACTATTTTATATTTCTTGCCTCGTTCCCAGTCAGAGACTGGGAATACCTATTTATGGCTGCCACTTACCCTATTCATCAATGACAAGTATTTCAAGATAGAACCTAAGAGGTTGTTTGAAAAGTGGTTAGCTGTGATTTTCAGCACCTCTTGATCCGCCCTAGCCCCCCTTAAAAAGCTACCGTGTATACACAAGTCGAAAAAAGCTCGATTTTCTCATTGTTCTCTCACTTCTCGTTCCTAGTCTCCGACTGGGAACGAGAAGTGAGAGGCTCTGCCTCCAGCCAGACATTGAGCCAGAGACTCAATGAATGCATTCCCAGTCTCCGACTGGGAACGAGGAAAATCTTATCAAGCTAGGTTTTTAAGACTTGTGTATACACCGTAGCCTTAAAAAGAGGGGGGAACCGGAGTCAAAGTCCCCCTTTTTAAGGGGGATTTAGGGGGATCTAAAACTTTTTGCTACCAACAACAGGACTTTTCAAACATCCTCTAAAACGAGATTTTAAATTATATTTATTGATCTAAGTACCCTGTGCTACAAACAACGCTTGCTTAAGCTGCTGACATGCCTTTTCAATTGCATCTATACTACCTGGATTCACCAGACCATAATAATCAAACACATAGACTCGGTTATTTTTGGTTGCTTGCAATTGCTGCCAAAAAGCTTCCTTCTTCAGCGAATCTAAAAGCCCAGCTTGTGAATTTCCTTGTGGAGCATTAACTAAAATTATCACCTCTGGATTTGCTTCTAAAACTTTCTCAGCCGAAAGCGTCACATAACCACCAATTGGACTTTTTCCTTGTAAATCTGCTGCTATATTTTTCGCTTGAAATTTCGCCAGCAAATCCCCTGCCCAACTATTTTTATTTGGTGCTAAAATTGGTTGACGACTAACCAGCGCTAAAGTAGAAAAACCTTGAGTGAGCTTTTCTGGCAAGAAACTTTTGTAACGATTTAACAAAGGCTGAGGATCAGCATCAATTGATTTAGCAAGTGTTTTAGTAAGTTCTTCTAGAGATTCCCAGCTATTCACTTTAGTGAGCAAAGTTTGAATTCCTAGCTGCTGAAGTTTTTGAATTGGGATGTTAGAAAAACCTTCAGCGCCAATAACTAAGTCTGGTTTAAGTGCTACAACTTTCTCTAAATTTGGCGGACTTTGACCTTCACTAACACGGGGAATATCCTTGAATCTTGAGTCATTCTTAAATAATTTACTACCAGTAATTCCAACAACTTTTGTTTGATCGAGTCGAGAAATAATATCAGCAGAAAGAGAAGAAAGAGCAACAACTCTTTTTGCTGATCCTTTTGGTAATTGCTGAGAGTTCGTGTTAGTCGCCTCAGTAGTATTTTTCACTTGGGTTTGTGCTTGTTGAGTATTTGCAGTGGTGCAAGCAACTAAAACTACACTCAACAAAACTGCGAAAGCAGATAAGAACCAACGACGATGCATATTAAAATTCCTTATATTAGTAATAATGGTATAACATTACCATTCGTAATTCGTAATTACTAATGACGCTATCAGTTGAATTACGAATTACGAATTACGAATTACTAATTATTAATGTAATTGTCCTAATCCCCAGTTAAACTTACTTCGTCTCCATCCAATTTTCACCGACACGCGCCTCCACCAGCAACGGCACACTCAACTGCACTGCATTTTCCATCACCGATTTAATTTGTAGTTGTAATTCTTCCCACTCATCAGGGGGAATTTCAAACACTAATTCATCGTGAACTTGCAATAACAAACGCGCCTGATAGTTTTTCAAAACCTCATGCAATCTCACCATTGCAATTTTGATAATATCAGCATTGGAACCTTGAATTGGTGCATTAGCCGCAGAGCGTAATAAACCCGCATCAAAAGCGCCCAAATTCTTCAACTTACTCAGATCAATATCTTCTGGGTTACTGCCTTTTAATTTGCGTAAACTGTTATTAGTAAAGTCAAAATAACGACGGCGACCGAAAATAGTTTCTACATAACCAAGCGCGATCGCTTCTTTTTTCACTCGCTCTAAATATGCAAAAACTTTCGGATATCGTTCATTAAACCGCTTAATGAACTCGTTGGCAATGGTCTTATCTATCCCAGTTGAGCGCGAAAACCTGAGAGAACCCATTCCATAAATCACGCCAAAATTGATAGTTTTGGCCATCCCTCGTTCTTCTGATGTGATATTTTCTTTTTCAAACACTAACCGCGCGGTAACAGTGTGAACATCTTCATTTTGCTGATATGCTTGCACTAATATCGGCTCTTGACTCAAATGAGCCAAAATCCGCAATTCAATTTGTGAGTAATCAGCAGCCACCATCAACCAACCGGATTCTGGCAAAAATGCCTTCCGAATTTGGCGACTAAAAGCTGTACGAATAGGGATATTTTGCAGATTTGGATTAGAAGAAGATAACCTACCAGTTGATGTCGCCGCTTGGTTAAAATCAGTATGCACTCGCTGGGTATCTGGACGCACCAATGCAGGTAAGGCATCAACATAAGTAGACTTTAATTTAGATAGGGTGCGATACTCAATAATCGCTTCCACAAATCCAGTGTTATCATCTTCTTGAAGTCTTTCTAGTGTTGCTGCGTCTGTAGAAAAGCCTGTTTGAATTTTACGAGAATGTCTAGTGCTTAACCCTAATTTTTCAAACAAAATTTGGCTCAGTTGTTTAGGAGAACCCAAGTTAAAATTTTCCCCGGCTATTTCGGTTGCTTCCTCTTTTAACCTGGCTAACTCAATTTCTAAATGTTGCGAAAGTTCTTGCAAATAAGCTGAATTAATGCGAACGCCTGTGTATTCCATTTGGGCTAAAACTGCTTCTAAAGGCTGTTCCACTTCCACTAATAGCTTAGATAAAGCTGGAGTTTTCTCCAGATCCTCACGCAATTTCGCCACTAAACCAAAGGTAGAATAAGCATCCATCCCGCAGTAATCTGCGACGGCGGGAATATCTATATCAGCAATAGTTTTGCCTTTAGGAACTAAATCTAAGTAACTTTTAGCCGTCAATCCCAAATATCGCTGCGACAAATCCATTAAGTTATGACTTGAATCTGGATTTAGAATGTAACTTGCCAGCATTGGATCAAACACCACTCCCGCCAAGTTAATTCCTTGACACCTGAGAACTAAGCGGTCAAATTTGGCATTCTGTAAAGCTTTGGGATAATCTGCACTTTCGAGAATTGGACGTAATGTTTCTAGCACCAAATCCTTATGCAAATTTTCCCCAGTTTTGTGCCCCACGGGAATATAAGCTACTTCATCTGGTTCCGTTCCCCAACAGCAACCAATTCCTACTAACTCAGCATTTCTTGGTTCTAAATCGGTGGTTTCAGTGTCCCAAGCAACGGGTGTTTCTGGATTAGTGAATTTTTGCAAAAGTTTCACTAACTCAGTTAATTTGGCTTCGGTGTTGATGATGCGTGGTGTAATTGGAGAAATAGATTGTTGTGGAACTGCGGCTGTATCACTAGCACTGAAAAACCACAAATCATTATCTTCATGAACGTTGAATTCTGAGTTAGTATTGGGGTTAATTGTGTCTGTTTTGGCTTCTTGCTTTTCTTCAATTTTGCCACCAAAACGTTGCTGTAGGTCGTTTATCCTGCCTAAAAAAGACTTGAGTTCTAATTTTTCTAGAATTGGTGATAAGACGCTTGTATCAAAACCTTTTAATTTGCAATCTTCTAAATCAAATTTTATAGGAACATCTAAAACTATGGTTGCCAAATAACGAGACTTCTCGGCATCTTCTTTACCTGCCGCCAGTTTTTTCTGAGTTGCGCCTTTAATTTCATCTAACGCAGCATAAACATTTTCAAGTGAACTGTATGTATTCAGCAGCTGCACTGCTGTTTTTTCCCCAATTCCCTTAACACCAGGAATATTATCTGATTTATCACCACAAAGAGCTTTGAAATCAATAATTTGTGAAGGCAAAACGCCCATTTTCTCTTTGACTTGTTCTGCTTCAAATTCGGTGATGCTATTTGTAGAGCGCTTTAGGGCATCTGGACTAAAATTGAGAACAGTGATTTGTTTGTCAGAATCTATCAGTTGAAATAAATCGCGATCGCCAGTCAGAATCTTTACTCTATACCCAGCAGCTGTTACTCGTTGTGCTAAGGTTCCCAAAACATCATCAGCCTCGAAACCAGGGGCAGTGAAAATGGGTAAATTGAAGCCATTCAGCAACTCATGCAGGTTTTCTAAGTCGGGAATGAAGTCTTCCGGCGTTTCCGGGCGATCGGCTTTATAAGTCTCGTCAGCCTCGTGGCGAAAAGTTGCCTCAGCCAAATCAAAAGCGATCGCCATTGCTTGGGGCTGTTGTGTTGCCATTACCTCTAGCAGGCACTTCACAAAACCAAAACATATACTGGTAGGAATCCCCGTTTTGGTACGCAGTCCTCCATCTCGCCCTTTGGCGAAAGCAAAGTATGAACGATAAGCAAGCGAGTGTCCATCTACGAGGATGAACGTGGGGCGTGTTGTAGTTGCAGAAGTCAAAGTTTCAGACATAGCCCTATTTTAGCCAGAAGCTTTGTCACATAGTTAGCAATTTCCGATCCTCGTTTAGCTTGGCTTTGGTGACAGTAGCGTAGTTTTTGCGTACCAAAAGTGATGTCTACGCATTTGCAGCTTTAGTACGGAAGCCAAGTAGAACCCACTTTTGGCAGGGATACCAGCCCAATTAAGTACGTGGGTATAAGCATAGTAACCAGATATTAGCTATATCACCACATTATCACCAGAAGTCGGGGATCTATCTCCTGAGCGTTTTATGTTTAATTAGGTTGACCTAGCTTACTTCTCAGGAACCAACAAAACTAGCTTAATATTTCGACATAATATTACGACTATCAAAACCTCTTGGCCTTAGCAAAACTTTATATATACCAATCAAAAAGTCTATTTGTCGAAGGAATATGAACATAATAACTTTACATAAAGTTACGTATATCTATCAAGACTACAAGCAAAATTTCAGAGTTAGAAATAAGTTAGTAATCCTGTAATGATTCGTTTCAGAAAAGCATCTTCATCCATGACAACAAAACTATTCAACACTTTAGCTGCTGCCACAACATTGGCAGGAATTATTGCAACATCTGGAGTCGCTAATGCAGCTTCTCTCTCGTACACAAGTTCCATTGATTACGATCTCACAGATATTAATGATGCACCTCTGAGCATCCAAAAATTTGACTCATCTCTAGGCACACTCAAAGGTGTAACGATAGGATTTACTGGCGACATACTTGGAAATGCAGGTCTTGAAAACAGGAGTAAAAGCCCTACTTCGATGACAGTAAATCTTGCCAGTGAACTCAGCTTAGAATTAAATAATCAGTCTCTGTTTGCACTCAATCCACAAAATAGCTTTAATTACCAAGTTGCTAAATATGACGGCAACACTGATTATAGTGGCACATCTGGTAAGACTATTCTTAACTTAACTGCCACACAATCTGGTACTCAGTCTTTCACTAATACCCAATTTTTACAGTCTTTCATTGGTAATGGCAATATAGACTTTTTGTTCTCAGCTATAGCTAGCTCAGTAGTTTCTGGATCGGGCAACATGAGTTCCTATATTGATACATACGCCAAAGCAAGTATCAAAGTAACTTATGACTACGATGATGTAAAATCAGTACCTGAACCCTCTGCCACACTTGGAGTTGGTTTAATTGCTGGGCTTTGTCTGTTGTCACAACGCAAAAAAAGCTGGATCAAAGTGTGCAATTCATAGACTTTTTTGAATAGGCAGGTTTTTCCCGTTTCATTTATCGGTCAGTCTATTTAATTTAAATGAAAATCCCGATTTCTTCGAGAATCGGGTTTTTTTGTTGCGACTATTAGCCAGAGTTTTTAATAATTTTTAAGCAAATCCAAAATCCTCATAATAAGTGAATTGTTCGCTGGGGTCAATCTAAAATCTAAAATTGTGCTATTTGGCATCCTCACGATAGGAAAATTGGGTAGATTAAAGAACCCAATTTCTTTTACTACTCCCCACTGGTCGCTAGAGCCTGTTAACCTCTTACTGGAACTTAAAATTTAGGAAATTATGCAGAAAGCATCTACTGACAATCAGGCTGCTGCAAAAGACATTAAACTACTAGTTTTGGATATAGATGGGACGATCGCAGGACACTCTAACACCATTAGCAAACCTGTAAAGCAAGCTATTGTTGCAGCGCAAGCACGAGGAATTCAAGTGGCGATCGCAACAGGTAGGATGTATCGTTCAGCCTTGCGCTTTCATCAAGACATTGGCTCTACCCTACCATTAATGGCCTATCAAGGAGCCTGGATTCAACATCCGATCACCCAAAAAATTCATCGCCATTGGGCTGTTTCCAGAGAAATCGCCCACCAGTTACTCGACTATTTTGAACAACCGGAGTTGCGATCGCTCCTATCTGTCCACTTCTACATCAACGATCAGCTATACGTCCGTGAATTAACCAGAGAAACCCAAATTTATGCAGAACGTTCTGGTGTTATTGCGATTCCCGTGGGGGATTTGCGTCAAGCCTTAACCAATGAACCGACAAAAATTCTTGCTTTGTCTGATGACACTGATGTAATTGACAAGCTACTAGGAAATTTGCGCCGTCAATACACACCTGCTGAACTTTATCTGACAACATCTGTTGCTACCTTTTTTGAAGCAACTAACGCCTCTGTGAATAAGGGGACTGCTGTACGTTACCTAGCTGAAGAATTATTGGGATTACAGTTAGCCAACGTTATGGCGATTGGCGATAACTTCAATGATGTGGAAATGCTGGAGTATGTCGGATTTGGTGTAGCTATGGGCAACGCACCAGCAGGAGTGCAAGCCATCGCGCAGTGGGTAGCTCCTAGCGTCGAGGAAGATGGAGCAGCAGTAGCAATTGAAAAGTTTTTGCTGTAGTGAGGGCACTTTTTCAAACCTAACCCATATAAATCAGAAAGGACACCGACGACTGGCCGTGTTTCGTCTCGGTGCCCTAGCTGGTTCGCTCCTCACACACCTGCTAATGTAGCTGAGGTGGTGCATTGAGTCAATAGCTATCATAAAAGTTTTTATTTTTGCCTAAGCAACATTACCGATTTATAACTCCAAGGGCGCAAAAACCCCCAAGTTTTCTTCTAGGACAAATCTTAATACTGACTGAGTAGCCATAAGCAATCCGAGTCTGGCTTGAGCTAGCTCTGGTGAGTTAATTTTCACTTCACCCCAAATCCGGCAATTAGACCAAAACTTTTCAAAAGCTTGACTCAAATTCAGCGCTACTTTTTCCCATTTCACAGAACCGCTAACATCAGGGCACTCTATGTTGTCTACCACTTGTATTAATTCGCTAATTAGACGACGCTCATCTGGGTGATTTAGCCGCAGTGTTCCTTCACAATTAAGCCAAGGTAGAGGGTTGGGAGAAATAACATTCCAAAAAGCTGGACTAGGATTTGGAACTACTTCTCTAAGTTTAATCAATCCCTCTCGATGAGCCAAAAGCACTAGCGAACAGCAGCGTGCATGAGCGTACTGAACAGCAAACAAATTCGGCATTCGGCATGGAGAAGAGGCAGAGGGGAGGGGTACAGGGGGCAGAGGGGAATAAAGAGAAAGAGGCAGAGGGGCGGGGTGCAGGGGGCAGAGGGGAAAATTCTTCTCCCCTGTTCTCTGCTCCCTGCTCCCTGCTCCCTGCTCCCCTGCTTTCCCCGAACTCTCCACTACGAGGCTTTGTAACCAAGTAGCTAAGGTTGAGTGAGTTAATTCAAAATGTATCCAACCAGGAGGAACTATTTGGATACTAAAAACGTCATCACAAATCCCTGATAAATCAGATGCGATCGCACTGGCAAGCTCCATCGCTTTTCGATTCTGAGATTTTGATAGTCGTAGTGACACATTTGAGATGTATAAAACTCTATTATCATCTCTATCTTTATATAGAGGAATTTTTTCATCTTTTATGCATACATTTTCTGATATATAAGTATCAATGCTTATTGATTTTATTAAATAACTGTATGCTAACTGCTTGATTGACGTATATTTGCTAACTGGTAATTTGTAATGCACGTAATATTATTTAAATAGTCATGTAAGATATATTTGTTACTTTTCTGTCATCTATCTTGCGGTATAAATTTAATTTAGATAAAGAAAAATGAGAAGAGGATAAAATTTGATGAATATTCGATGAATAGTAAGTAAATTTTACTACCATCATTGTACAGTAGGAAGTATAACAAAAGAGTAGAGAGTTAATTTGCTTTCTATTCTTTGGATTGGCTGGCGCTGTTAGGCGTTAAGCCTGCCTCGTCAACACAAAGACACTCCTTGCACCCTTTTATTTACGTCTTTGTCTTCAGCCGAACGCTCTTTGTTACCTATGCAATCTCCATCCTCCTTTTCTGAGGCATCACGGCCTTTTTTAACTTGGCAACGCATTCTTGACTGGGCTCAAGAACACTACCGCTGCCGCACCTTTAGCAAAGATGAGCGCATTCCAGCCCGGCCTGGATTGCTGTATTTGGTGCAAAGGGGTGCGATCCGTATGGTAGGAACCGCCCAAGTTAGTGCGACAGCTAGTCAGCTAACATCTCGACGAATCAACAGAACCCCAGAAGAAGCGTTCTTGGGTTTTGTCGGAGCGGGACAGCCATTTGAAATTGTTGCTCAATCACCATTCACACTCCAGGCTTACGCCCATGTTGACCAAACTGCGGTGTTGTGGATGTACTGGCACGATTTAGACAATTGGCCTCACTTCCGTCGTGAAGTTATGGATGCTTTTAGGTATCAGCACCAGCGTAAGCTGCTGTGGCTGAGTGCCTTGGGGCAACGCCGCACAATTGACCGACTCTTAGGATTTCTCACATTGTTAATTGAGGAATATGGAGAACCAGCAATGAGCGACACTGATCCTGATGTGATTCGCGGCTATGCTCTGCCCTTCCCCCTCACCCATGCCCAAATTGGTAGCGCGATTGGTTCCACTCGTGTTACCGTTACCCGCTTGATGGGTAAGCTGCGTCAACGTGGCTTAATCCTGACTCAAGGCGATAATTTAATATGCTTGCCAGCAGAGTCGATTAATAGAGCTGGTTAAAGTACTGTTCAGAGCGGCGATTTCCGCCACTCTGTCTTAAATGCGATGGGCTATACCCCACCGGAGGCGATCGCAGGTGTCAGCGAATTTTGACAAACCCAGCTTGGCTAATCAGTTCCTGTCCCTGCTCAGTCAGCAGTAAGTCGGCGTAAGCGACACCTGCTTGCTGCTCAGTCTGACCATTCTGTTTGACCACCACAAACAGATTCCGGGTAATCGAGTATTTTCTTGATTGGAAAGCCTCAATGTTCAACTTGTTCCGTTTACCAGGACATTCAGACGGGAGGACAGAAGGTTCTTGGTATGGTGCAATGTATTGTCCTTGCGTCCGCCCCAACGGCAAGGCTTTGATTGAGCATTGAGGAATCACCTCTGGGGCAGAAGCGTAGTAGATGCTACCAGGACTACCAGCCAGTTTTTGCAAGGCTTGGGTGGTTGTGGAGATAAATTCCACATTGGAGCTGAAAGCTTGACCGCCCAAGATGTCTTGGACAAAAAGTTCGACTGTACCGCCATCAGCAATGCGGCGGGAATAGGGCTTAATCGGGATATTGGGGCCACCCACCTGGCTCCAATTATTGATTTTGCCTGTGTAAATTGACTTTAACTGTTCTACTGTTATTCCTGTGATATTCAGGTTGGGATTAACTGCGACTGCCAAACCATCAATTGCCACAGGAATTTGTTTTAAACTGAACCCGCGCTGCTGGGCACGGCTTAATTCTTGATCTAAAACTGGTCGGGAGGACTGGGCAAAGGCTAGTTGACCGTCTATCAATGACTGGATGCCAGTACCAGAGCCAGGAGATCATTGCTGGGCTCTACATAGGGCTTGCTGAAAAAGTCACAAAAAAGCAAGATTAGGATTAGTCAGTTATTCAAGCAAGCCCTAAGTATTGGTTAAGTTTTAATTTTTTATTGCTGACTAACGCACTGGTTCAAAGTCATAACCAGTGCGAGAGCGAGAACCAGGAACAATTTTTACAAGTTGGACTGGCGCATTACGATCGCCTGATGCTAAAAACCGAATTGTACCAGAAGCGCCACTGGCAAAAAACTCAGAGGAAGTTAATGCTTGTTGAACTCCAGACCGTGTGGGATTGCGTTTTAATGCTTCAATCAGAGCTACAGTGGCATCATAGCTGAGAGCGCTTCGCCAACTCACATCACCACCCCATAACTGCCGCGATTTCTGAGGAAAATCTGATTTAGGATCGCCCTCAATATGCCAGGGAACTGCCACTACCATCCCCACAGCTTGCTCTCTGCCAACCTCTAAAGTTTTAGCGGTGTAAACATCATCTCCCGCCAGCAGAGTTAACTTTTTCTGGTTAATCTGAATTACTTGCAGTGCTTTATCGAGAGTTGCAGTGTTAGCAGCTAACATCAACACTTCTGCACCTTGTTTAGTTGCTTGTTCTAAGCTTTTAGCCGCACTAAAATCGGCCTTGGATAAATCAAATTCGCTGGATACTTCCCCACCTTCTAGGGAAACAGATGAAACAAACTCTGACTTTAAAGACTGGCTATAGTTACTCTGAGAATTAAAGAAAACCACTGCATTTTTTTTCTGCAAAGTTTTCACCATGTAATTAGCTAAACTTCTCGCAGCCATAAAATCACTGGGAACGGTGCGAAAAACGTAGCGGCTAAAGTTAGAAATTTTGACAGATGTGCTGGTAGGCGAAATTGCTACAAGTTGTCCTGAAGTATAAATAGTACCTGCGGCTAAGGTGGAATCGCTAGTATTGGGGCCAACTACACCTAATACTTCTGAATTGTTAACTAGGTTAGAAGCGATTTGCTTGGCTATTTCTGGATTGTCGTCGTCATTAGCTATTCCTACCCTTAATGGCACTCCCTTGACTCCTCCAGAGGTATTAATTTCATTTTGGGCTTGGGCGATGCCACGTAAAATTTCTAAAGAAATATTGGGGTCAGTGCCGAACGGTACAGAAGCCACGATAGTGTAGCTCTTGGAAGAACCGATGCGGGTATTGTTAAGAAAAATTAAGGCTTCTGGATCGTTACGGTTGAGTTTTAAGGCAGCTGTCAAATTGGCGATCGCTTTATCATAACTTTTAGCTGCGATCGCCTGTACTCCTTCTTTTTTAACTGGAGAAATGTCACTCGGAGTAAAGGATTTTTCACCAAAACTAATGCGGTCTTGCAACGATGAATTACCGCCTGCTTCCTGATTGGAAATGCTAGTATTACCAAGTTTGACCCCATTCTTAGTAAACCACCAAAAGCCACCGCCAACTATGCCAACTGTCAGCAGTAAGGCTAAGGCTAAAATTGTGGTTTCATTCTTTTGTGACATGAACAAATTTGAAATAAAGAAAAAATGTTTATATATTTGTAGAACTTACGGTTTAAGGTAAAAGCGAACTATTCTCAACGTAGATAACACTGACAAATAAGAGTTTGAGAGTTTTTGCGTAAGTCCTAATTTGATTATTTGGCTAATTTTAACCATTTTGATCATTTAATTTTGACAAATCCAGCTTTTTCGATCAATTCTTGACCTTGAGGTGTGAGCAGCCAATTGGCATAAGCTTCACCAGCTTTTTGGTCTGTTTGACCATTTTGTTTAACAATTACAAATAAATTCCGGGTAATTGCATAGTCTCCACTACGAAATGCTTGACTATTCAATTGATTACGCTTACTGGGACATTCAGATTGAGGTATAAACGGTTCTTGGTACGGAGGCACAAATTGACCGCTTGTGCGACCTAGTGGTAAGGACTTAATCGTACACTGGGGTACAACCTCTGGGGCAGAAGCATAGTAAATTGCGCCAGTATTCATCGCTATCTTTCGTACTGCTTCTGTGGTCGTGCCAATGTAATTAACATTGCTACCAAAATTGGCTTTATTTAAAACATTTTCTACAAAAAACTCCACTGTTCCCCCAGCTTCTTGGCTACGAGAGTAGACTGTAATTGGTAAATTTGGCCCACCAACCTGTTGCCAATTAGTAATCTTACCAGTGTAGATTTCTTTGAGTTGAGCGACAGTTAAACCAGGAATATTCAAATTGTGGTTAACTGCGATCGCAATACCATCAATAGCCACCGAAATTTCTTTCAAACTAAATTCTTTTTGTTTAGCTTCTGTATTTTCTTCAGCTTTAACTGAGCGAGAAGATTGAGAAAAAGCTAGTTGATTATCTATCAACATTCGAATGCCAGTTCCAGATCCTGCTTGACCGGAAGGAGATTGAGTATAGCGTAAAGTAAATTGAGGGCACAGGCTTTCTAGTACGGAGTCTACGTCTTTACGGATGGGTGCCCAGGTTGTACTACCACCATAGTTGAATGTCCCATCGGGGAGATTCGGCACGTTACATCTGTTGTTGACAAACTGGTTTATGGGATTACCTGTGTTGCTATTTCCCGAAGTTTTAGCAACAGTTCCATTTAGTTGCGCCCACCGTTCCATAAGAAACCATAGACCACCAAAGATTAAACCAATAGTGATGACAACGGCTAAGAAAAGACTAAGAGTTTCGTTTTTCTGAGACATAGGTGGCTCTTAACAGCAGGAGTTTTAAAGTATTAGAGATAATAATTTATAAATAAGTCGAAAGATGGCTGTGAGGGAAATCGCTACTAAGCCTGCTCCAACTGCTAAAAAAACTATTTCTTGAATGGTAAGCTCCCCTTGTAAAAAGGGGACAAAAAAAATAATCGCAAAAGTAATTGTGGGAATAATTAATAAATCGAACTTTTCAATCCACCGTCTAGTTTGGGCAAATATCAGTATCCCCAAAATTACAAATGCAATACTCAAAGTAATTGGTGGTGATTGTACTAGACTGAGGAGGGCGATCGCAATTAATGCACCTTCAAATCCACTAAATGCCGCTCCACCCAACAATTCTACTGTCGAAAACGCTGGTTTAGTTGGTGAATGGTGGGGGACGACAGGATTAGAACCTGTGGGTGGTTGTGGCGGGAGGGTTACAGAGGGCGAATTCAGTTGTGTAGGGGCTTGAGCCGCCTGTGGGTTAAGTGCATCTAAAACCTCCTGGGCTGACTGGAAGCGTTGATTAGCAGCAGGTAGCAGCATTTTATCTAATATGTCAGCAAGGCGAGGATTGACACTTACTTGCGTTCGCCATTTCCACTGGTTGCTATAGGCATCAAATAGTTGAATTGCTTCCTGATTTGTTAACAAGGTAATAAGAGTTACCGCCAACGCGTATAAGTCTGTAGATGGAAATACTTGACCCCCAGCCATCTGCTCAGGCGGTGCAAATCCCATAGAATAAATTCCTGTGGAAGAACCCACAGAACCAGGTACAGCGTTTGTTACTTGCTTGACTGCGCCAAAATCTAGTAAAAAAAGTTTACCATCACGACGACGCATAATGTTTGAAGGTTTGATGTCTCTGTGGATAATGCCTCTATCATGAACAAACTTTAGTACCTTCAATATTTCTTGCAGCACTTCCAACACTTGCTGTTGAGAAAACTTGCCATTTTGAACTAATTCTTGCTCTAAGTTTTGCCCATCAATATATTCTTGCACCAAGTAAAAAAATTGGTCTTCTTGTACTGATTGCAAGCTATTAACAATCACTGGAAAGAAAGCAAACAAGTCAGGAATTTGCTCGTGGTCATTACCAAGCTGTGCTAAAACTTCTGCCTCTCTCTCAAACATTAACTGCGCTTGTTGCAGTTGATCTGAGGTTAAATTTCCCGATGGTTGAAACTGCTTAACGACGCATTGACGCATTCCTGGTATTCGGCGATCGCGTGCCAAAAATGCTGCTCCAAATCCGCCTCTTCCCAGCAGCTTCGTTGGCACGTATCTACCATCTAATAGCAGTGGCATACCACAGGTAGTGCAATACTTTTGCTGGGTTGTTTTTAGGGTTGTAATATTATCTAAATCGGCAAAATAGTTTTGTGGGCGTGGACAACGTGGACGAGTGCAGTAAACTTCCATTTTCGTAATTAGTCAAAATAATTCGTAATTGATAATGAAGCTCTCTACCAGACACTACGCGTAGCTTGCTTCCCCATAGGGATACGCGGACTGGCTAACGCTACGCTAACGTACTTCGTAAATACTTCAGGTTACAGAAAAACTAAATTTATTAATCAAGAACCAAAAACTTTTTTCCTGATGTTAAACCCCTGGTTTGCTTACAGCATCCTGCACAAACAGCGATGGGTTAATAATTACGAATTACGTTAGCGACAGAGGAGCGTCATTACGAATTATTTGGTCATTGGTAATGTACAAAAAACATTGGACAAATGACAAACGACTAAATAACGTGATTTTAGCCTTCGTCTGATAAGTTGGGTGTTAGTACCTCCAGTGTAGTTAATACTATGTTTTTTTGTGCCAATTTTAACACATCTTGATTCCATTCTGGGTTAGCGAACTGGGGCAAAATTTCTTGACTAAAGGCTTCTGCGGCTTTGGATCTATAGCGATTGGGATTAAAAATCAGCCACAATGTCCGTTTGACAACGACACCTTCAATGGCGGGTACGGTGTAGAACACCCATTTGTAACTCTTTAGCGATCGCACTAGTTGAAACAAAGGCAGCCCCCAAACCAGATTGCACAGCATTTTTAATCGCTTCAATGGAATTTAATTCCATTTCCACCTTCAAACGTCTGGGATCAATTTCACAACGTGACAACACTTGGTCAATAACTTTGCGGATAGTCGATTGGGAATCTAGGGCAATGAATTGTAATTTATATAGGTCTTCTTTTTGGATTGTTTCAAGTTTGGCAAAGGGATGAAAAACAGGTAGAATCAGCGCGAGTTCGTCTTCAGCGTAAGGAATAACTTCTAACGATTCTGACAGCTCACCAGGAATTTCACCGCCGATAATTGCTAGATCAACTTGTCCATTAGCGACACTCCAAGCAGTTCGCCTAGTTGAGTGAACGTGTAATTGCACTGCCACATCAGCATATTTTTGTCGGAACATCCCGATCATTCTGGGCAAAAGATAAGTGCCGGTGGTTTGAGAAGCACCGACAATTAAAAGTACCACCTTGGAGATTTTGTAAATCCTCGATCGCCCGGCAGGTTTCCTGACAGAGACTAAGAATTTTTTCGCCGTAGCTTAAGAGTAGATGCCCTGCTTCGGTTAATTGGGCGCGTCGTCCTCCACGATCGAATAAAGGAACATCGAGCTGCCGTTCGAGATTTTGCACTTGCAAACTCACGGCAGGCTGTGAGACGTAAAGACTATCAGCGGCACGCTTGAAGCTTCCTTCTACAGCGATCGCTTTCAGGATACGTAACTGATCTAAAGTGAAAGGAAGGTCAGACATAAGGCTCAACCCACAAACTTTTAAAGGAGCGGATGCACACAACAAATCAGGTTTAGCAGTAATTAGCTGGGCATGATTTGTTGGATATTAAACTTGAAGGCTTAACTCGAAAAAGACAGTAGCACAACATCTAGACTAAAGTCTCCTTTTGAATACTTTGTGGTATTGGTTGTACTGAATTCAGTTTTCTTTAAATTACTTCACCTGTGTATATGCTGCTGATTTCTTGGTTGACACCCAGTCATTTTGTCATACTGGGGTTACAAATAGTTTTTGCGATCGCTCACAGTGGAGGCGCTGCTTTACGCCCTTGGGCAGAAAAACACATTGGCCCAAGGCTTTATCGCATTCTCTTTGCATTAATCAGCCTACCGTTGGCTGTGATATTGATTATTTACTTTTTTGGGCACCGCTATGATGGTTTGCAACTTTGGCAGGTACAAGGGGTGCTAGGAGTGCGAGAATTTGTTTGGCTGCTGTCAGCAATCTCGTTTTTGTTTTTATATCCTGCTACCTTCAATCTACTAGAAATTGCTGCCATTCAAAAGCCCCAAGTTCATCTCTACGAAACAGGAATCATTCGGATTACCCGTCATCCCCAGATGGTGGGACAAATAATTTGGTGTGTTGCCCATACTCTCTGGCTGGGAACTACCTTTACCCTTGTGACTTCCATTGGATTGGTCTTGCATCACTTGTTTGGAGTTTGGCACGGCGATCGCCGCCTGAGCGATCGTTATGGAGAAGCTTTCGAAATTGCCAAACAGCGGACTTCAATTATTCCCTTTAAAGCAATTATTGACGGACGTCAATCTCTCAAATGGGAGGAATTTTTGCGCCCTGCCTATTTAGGAGTTGCCATTTTCATCGCTTTGCTTTGGTGGTCGCATCCACTGTTGATGGAAGCAACTAGTAGGATAGTATGGTAAATTTAAATGATCCCCAGTGTCAGCATAAAATGCCAAAAAACGGAAAATCTCAGCTTATCAATTGCTCCAAATCAATGTAGGATAAATTCAAACATCTATCATTAGTAAGAGCGTTCAGTCAGCTTGAGATTTTATATTGGTGGTCATTGGTCAATTGCCTTTCCTTGGAAAACGTGGCAGATTTAGTTAAATCTCCAGGCGGCCTCGGCAACCAGGAGTTTAACATCCAAAAAAAGCCAGCGCGATTTCACGGTGGCTTTTTTGTCACAGACACATTAACGCACTCAATTTTTCTCTGTCCTGAAATTTTTGTCCTAAAAGCATCTATCGATAGTTACTGACTTGCCAATCTTTTACTTCAGTGCTGATAGCTAGTTTGATATAAAAACCTTATAAACCAAGAGGCGTCATGGTGTTGTCGGTTAGTGAGCGGACATTTACTCAAGAAGTTTTAGAATCTCCTATTCCTGTTTTAGTTAATTTTGAAGCACCTTGGTGTGGCTTGTGCCGGATTATCCACCCCCTGTTGTTGCAATTTCAAGCCCAATGTGGGGAAGAAATTAAATTAGTTGGGGTTAATGCTGATCAAAATTTTAAATTGTCTACTACTTATAGGCTTAAATCACTACCCACTTTACTATTGATTGAAAATGGTACTGTTCGCCATCGCTTGGAATGCTTTCGCGGCAGAGAAGATTTACGTCTGGCTTTAGAAGAGATTAAAGCCAGCTACAGCCAGCGCCCCAAAATCTACAAAAGTTCAAAGACAGTGGAGTTGGAGTGTCGGTCAGCTTAATGGTCATTGGTATCAGACATAGGTAATTGGGCATGGGGCATAGTTACAAATGACAAATAACCAATGACAAATGACCAATGACCAGTAATGAAATCTAAAACCATGCTTAACACCCCACCCAACTCAGTCTTGGGTGGGTTATTTTATCCTAAAGGGTGTGTGTCACAATTATTAACAGTTTAGACACGCTAAATCAAGAATTTTAAAAGTAGGCGTCAGTGATGGAAGTAATCTATCAGTATGCCTGGCTGATTCCGGTGTTCCCTCTTCTTGGGGCAATGCTGGTCGGTCTAGGGTTAATCTCGTTTAATCAGGTGACAAACCGCCTACGGCAGCTTAACGCTGTGGTGATTATCTCCATGATGGCAGCTGCTATGGCACTGTCCTTTGCCTTGTTATGGAGTCAAATTCAAGGACACGCGTCTTATATTCGCACCTTTGAGTGGGCGGCAGCAGGTAATTTTCACCTGAGCATGGGCTACACTATTGACCACCTGACAGCCTTAATGCTGGTGATTGTCACAACGGTAGCCTGTTTAGTCATGGTTTACACCGATGGCTACATGGCTCACGATCCCGGTTACGTGAGGTTTTACGCCTATCTGAGTTTGTTTGGCTCCTCAATGTTAGGTCTGGTGGTCAGCCCCAACCTAGTACAGATTTATATATTCTGGGAACTGGTCGGGATGTGTTCCTACTTGCTGGTCGGTTTTTGGTACGATCGCAAGTCAGCAGCAGATGCCGCTCAAAAAGCGTTTGTAACCAACCGCGTCGGCGACTTTGGTCTATTACTCGGCATTTTGGGGCTGTACTGGGCAACAGGAAGCTTTGATTTTAATATCATGGGCGATCGCCTCGCCCAACTTGTCGAATCAGGTTCTATCAGCAATTTTCTCGCTGTCCTATTGGCGATTTTAGTTTTCTTAGGCCCAGTTGCAAAATCAGCCCAATTCCCCCTCCATGTCTGGCTACCAGATGCGATGGAAGGCCCCACCCCCATTTCTGCCTTGATTCACGCGGCAACAATGGTGGCGGCGGGTGTTTTCCTAATTGCCCGGATGTACCCAGTATTTGAAGGCGTTCCAGTTGCAATGAATGTCATTGCCTTTACTGGGGCGTTTACGGCGTTTTTGGGGGCTAGCATTGCCATTACCCAAAACGACATCAAAAAGGGCTTGGCTTATTCCACCATTTCCCAACTGGGTTACATGGTGATGGCAATGGGCATAGGTTCCTACAGTGCTGGACTATTCCACCTAATGACCCACGCCTATTTCAAGGCGATGCTGTTCTTGGGTTCAGGTTCAGTAATTCATGGCATGGAAGGTGTTGTCGGTCACGACCCCGCATTAGCGCAAGATATGCGTTTGATGGGTGGACTGCGAAAGTATATGCCCGTCACAGCAACTACCTTTTTGATTGGTTGCTTGGCAATTTCTGGTATTCCACCCTTTGCTGGTTTCTGGTCAAAAGATGAAATTTTAGGAAAGGCTTTTGAGGCTAATCCATTCCTCTGGTTTATCGGCTGGCTAACTGCCGGGATTACAGCTTTCTATATGTTTAGAATGTATTTCATGACATTTGAAGGCAAATTCCGGGGTACTGACGAGAAAATCAAGGAAAAACTCAAGAAAGCTGCGGCGACAATTGTTCTGGAATTAGAGTCAGAAGAACCAGTCCCGAATTTTGGGCCTGGGGCAATGAAGAAAGGAGAATTGGCGGCAACTAGTCAGCAGCATGATTCCCATGACTCTCACGAGCATCACAGCGACTTCCCCCACGAATCGCCGTGGACAATGACGCTGCCGTTGGCACTGTTGGCTGTGCCTTCTATTTTGATTGGTTTGGTGGGAACTCCCTACGCCAATTATTTTGAAGAGTTTATCTTTCCTCCTAGTGAAACCCTCTCCGAAGTTATAGAAAAGGCTTCCGAGTTCAATCCGACGGAATTCTACATCATGGCGGGTGCTTCAGTCGGAATTTCTTTAATTGCGATTACCCTGGCTTCGCTGATGTATTTGCGCCGTAAAATTGACCCGGCTGCGATCGCTGCTCAAATCAAACCACTTTACGAGTTATCCCTCAACAAGTGGTACTTTGATGACATTTACCATCGGGTTTTTGTCCTCGGCTTGCGTCGCCTAGCTAGACAAGTTATGGAAGTTGACTTCCGCGTTGTAGATGGTGCTGTTAACACTCACAGGCTTTCTTTACCCTTGTTAGCGGTGAAGGTCTGAAGTACCTAGAAAACGGTCGCGCTCAATTCTATGCCTTGATTGTGTTTGGGGCGGTTTTGGGCTTAGTGATTGTCTTTGGTGTTACCTGATTTTAATCGGGGTGGGCGATCGTCCACCCCTACATTATTTTTTGTCTCACGCAGAGGCGCAAAGTGGAATTGAGAGTTAGGTCTGAAAAGACGACAAGATATGTAAGACAAGCTACATAAGTTTATTTGCTCTAAAATTGCTATATACAGCTATAAAAATATTTATTATATCTACCATGTAGACACCCAATCTATCAGTGATGGTAAATATATTATTCAAAAAGTATAACGTGCCTGAAAAGTCGGTATTAAAATTATTTACGATAAAGCCCAATTTATAAACTTGTCCATTTTATTGTCTTTTACCGCCTCTAAAGCAATATTTGCATCAATTACCATTTCTCTAAAATAAGACTCCAAAGGCATAATTTCATCATCGTTATAAGTCTGATATATTTTATATGCAATGGCATCTAACAAAGAGTGACAATACTCTCGGCTACGTTTTGCATAATAATCGAATAATCTACTAGTGGTACTACTAGAATGAACTAGCATATTACGAATACGATAGATGTTATAAACATCATCTTTGAGGTCAATAATTTTCTCAATCAAGTATTTTTCACAATAATTATTATTATAAAAAATTTCATTTACTTGATTTAAATCTGGCAACACTATGTTTTTAGAATTTAATTGTTTCTTTATTTCAGGAACTTTTTGTATAAATTTTTCTAAAAAATCTATTTTATCTTTATTAGCAGATAAGTAGTCTTGTAAATTCTGATCTATAGACTTAGATATATCCATCTCAGAAAATGTTAGAGGTATAGTAAAAACACGTCCAACTTGTCTTACTTCATGATATAGATTAAATTTTAATTTACTCAAAGTAAGAAGTAACTGTACTGTTCTAATACCTTCACTATCAAGCCATAAATCTATATTTTCTTTAAGAATCTTCTTTTTATTCTTAAGACCATCTGATAGTTCAGGAAGCTTTTTAGAAATTGTTTTAGAATCATCAGAAAACTTTTCTACAGCAAACCATGAATTTAATACTTCTTCAGAACTTTGTGAAGCTTCAGTTGCTCGTCTATACCAGTCGATAGAAGCAAGCCATTTCACTACAGTTGGATGACATATATCTTCAGAAGATATCCACTGACCAAGCCTTTGTTGATTATTTTGTGAGTCAATAGAGTTATATCTGATAGTTTGCGGCTTATCCCTACCTTTAAAGTTAAAAGATTATTCTGTATCTCTTCACGCAAATCGTGTAAAATTAATAATAAATGGCGACTAGTAAGATCCTTTTTGGTTGTTTTCAATAGCATCGCATCTTCGCAACCATACTTCTTGTAAATTATCAATATTTTTTATTACATGTTCAGGCGCATTTGATAAAGTAAAATCCATTTTTTTGAGTTACTTATAAAAAAATTAATAATATATAATCTTAATCCCAAAAGAAAGGAAGAGTTGCAGACTTCATAAATTTTCATAGTTCATTGGTTTTGCAAGTCCTTCCGCAATCTCTCTTTTAGCAGATTGGGCAGATGCAATCAGTTGTTGTTGAGTTTTGTTAAATGATTTATTCCATTTCAATTCATCTTGCAAATCTTCCAGGTACTCTCGGAGATGTTCTGCAACTTTATCTTGCACATCTTCAGATAAAGATTCCATCATCTTAATTACAGTAGCGATCGCTGGAGATGACATAATCGAATTTCCCTTATCAACTTTCCCTGTCTATTTTACTAAAAAAACTCAATCAACTCGCCTACTGTAGTCCCAAAGCTCTGAAACTGGGAAAGTTTGTCCTACTGCTGCTTGTCGCACTGACTCTTGCAAATCGGCTAATATTTGTGCTTTTGGCTCTTGTTCATCAATCCAAGCTAAACCACTGACGTTATCAGAATTTATGGAACTTATAAGCTGTTGCCAAAGTTCTACAGGGACGAGTACATCTGTTGTTTCTCCATTTACGTTGGTCACATAACGAATGTGATTTTCAATTTGTGCGATTATCATTATGGTTATTTCTCCTATTATGCTTTTTTGCACCAAATTGCTTTTTTCAACAACCACTAAACAGCATTGTGTATTTTTAGTGATAGGTTAGGCTATGCGTAGACCCAAAGCGGCTTGTCGTAGATATCGCACCCCTAAACTATAATTTTACCAACTTTTTTAGGGTAAATTTTTGACTTGACTGGGAGTATCACAACGCACATTCCACACCCCCAACTGTCAAAAAAGACTCCCAACAGAAGAAACGAGGGATTGCCAATTTAATTAAATCAACCTAACGAGGAAGACGAAATCCCTAAAAAGCTGTTACTTAATAACTAGTGACTTTTTGCCAAACATGATTTTGATAGCAGACTAATTGTGATGAATATAGCTAATTTTCCGTGGCTGACGACGATTATTCTGTTTCCGATAGCCGCATCGCTACTTCTTCCCATCATCCCTGACAAAGAAGGCAAAACAGTGCGCTGGTACTCCCTTATCGTGGGGCTGATAGATTTTGCACTAATTGTTTACGCTTTTTATACTGGGTATGATTTCTCCAATCCAGATTTGCAGTTGGTGGAAAGTTACCCCTGGGTACCACAAATGGGTTTGAATTGGTCAGTAGGGGCAGATGGCTTATCCATGCCCCTAATTATTTTGACTGGATTCATTACCACGCTGGCGATTTTAGCAGCTTGGCCTGTCACCTTCAAGCCCAAGCTATTTTACTTCTTGATTTTGGCGATGTATGGCGGTCAGATTGCCGTGTTCGCCGTCCAGGATATGCTGTTATTTTTCCTGGTGTGGGAACTGGAACTAGTACCGATATACTTCCTGCTGTCGATTTGGGGAGGCAAAAGGCGGCAATATGCAGCGACTAAATTTATTTTATACACCGCCGGCGGTTCGCTGTTTATTTTGCTGTCTGCCCTGACAATGGGATTTTACGGCGATACGGTGACATTCGACATGAGAGCGATCGCTTTAAAAGACTTTGCCCTCAATTTCCAACTTGCCGCCTATGCTGGCTTCCTGATTGCCTACGCTGTCAAGTTGCCGATTATTCCCTTGCACACCTGGCTACCTGATGCCCACGGTGAAGCTACAGCACCCGTACACATGTTATTGGCAGGTATTCTTCTGAAAATGGGCGGTTACGCCTTAATTCGGATGAATGCCCAAATGCTCCCCGATGCCCACGCTCTTTTTGCACCAGTGTTGGTGGTTTTGGGGGTAGTTAATATCATCTACGCTGCCTTAACATCCTTTGCCCAGCGCAACCTGAAGCGAAAAATTGCCTACTCCTCAATTTCCCACATGGGCTTTGTGATGATTGGTATTGCCTCCTTCACCGATTTGGGATTGAGTGGGGCAGTATTGCAAATGGTTTCCCACGGATTAATTGGGGCGAGTTTGTTCTTCCTAGTTGGCGCAACTTACGATCGCACCCACACCCTGATGTTGGATGAAATGGGCGGTGTTGCGAAAAGAATGCCGAAGATTTTCGCCATGTTTACCACCTGTTCGATGGCTTCTTTGGCATTGCCAGGGATGAGCGGTTTCGTGGCAGAATTAATGGTGTTTGTCGGCTTTGCTACTAGCGATGCTTATAGCTCTACCTTTAAAGTCATTGTGGTGTTCTTGATGGCAGTGGGAGTAATTTTAACTCCGATTTATCTGCTATCTATGTTACGAGAAATTTTCTACGGAGAAGAGAACAAGGAATTAGTTTCTCACCAAGCTTTGATAGATGCTGAACCCCGTGAAGTATTTATCATTGCCTGTTTGTTAATTCCAATTATTGGTATTGGTTTCTATCCAAAATTGCTGACTCAGATGTATGACGCTACAACTGTACAATTGACGGCAAGATTGCGTGATTCAGTGCCGACATTAGCACAACAAAAAGACGATGCACTAAAAGTTTCTTTGAGTGCGCCGGAAATTGGTAATTAAGTTGCGAACGCTAGTTTAGTTTAAATATTGATTACCTTGAGGGCGGGTTTTATACCTGCCCTTTTTGTTACTCACTCGTAACTTTTTATAATAGATTTTAAGCTGATTGATTTGTTTGCAACCAGTTAAGCAAATCTTCCATAGTAGTAAAATCTAACAAAGCTTCGCCAAGGTTTTCTAATTGATTTAAAGAAAGAGATTTGATGCGCTCTTGCAATTCTGATGATAATTCTCCCACTCGTCTTTGTAGTAACCTTAAAATAAGCTGTTGTTCACCTTCTTGTTTACCTTCTTGTTTACCTTCTTGTTTTCCGCGCTCGTAGCCGATGCGCTCACCCGTAGTTACATATCTCATAGTTCGCTCCTGCTCAAATTGTTTAAACTCTTCCCAAAACTGATTTTCTAATGTCTTTGGTAATATCATAACCCAATCGATAAATCGATATAGATTGCGAATATCCTGCTCTCCTAAACCCAAATCATATAGTCTGCGAATTAGACTAAATTTCCATATTTTGCGTTGTTCAGGTAATGAGCGTGTCTGCTGCGTTTTCAAATGCGCCATGACGACAGTTGCAAATGGATTATCGCTATTTTCTAACTCTTGAAAGCGATTTTCGTAATCCAAAAGTTTAATACTGCCAAATTCAAAAGTTAAGCGAGTATTGGGATAATTGTAACTGTAATTACTTGGTCGCCATTCGCGGTTGGGATCGCAGAGAATTGCAAGGCTTATTGCTGGTCGATCGAAGCGGTCAAATATGCGAAAGTTGTAGGTAAACATCCGCTTAGGAAAATTATCTTCTTTTTGTCCCTGAATTTCAACATGGATTAATAACCACAGTTCTTCCCCTTGGGTTTGCCAGACTTTGATTAATTGATCGGCATATCTTTTTCCCTGTTCAGCTTCACGAGCTATCTGTTGAAATTCTTTATCTAGAAATTCGTAGGGACGTTCCCAATCAATTAATGCAGAGGTTTCTGGAAAAAAGAAATGCATTGCTTGGGGAAAATAAGCTTCTATAATTTCTTTCCAAGGGCTATCAAAATCAGCGCGTAGGCGTAGCCCGTCGTAGACATCGCTAATATTAGTCATAATTTATCCAATAGGTTTATTTTCATCACATTTATGTGCATCCAGTAATCCACAATAAGTTTGTCTTTATATACTTCCTTAATTATCGATACATTTCTTACAATCAAGGTACAATCAGATTTAGTAAAACTGCTTATGTTAAACTACAATCCGTTACATTGTTTGCCATCTTCCGAAGAATTACCCGACTCAGATGATACCTCTGTGGATAATGAACTACAAAATTTAATTCCCGGCTTACTGAAAACGATACTGGCTTTGGTTTGGTGCGATCGCTGGGATTGGTTTTTTGGTGTTGACATGGGTATTTATTATGACCCAGATAAACCAGCCATTGTCCCTAATGGGTTTCTCAGTTTAGGAGTTAAACGCTTTATTGATGAGGACTTACGCCTAAGTTATGTGCTGTGGGAAGAAAAGAAACCGCCAATTTTAGCATTAGAAGTTGTTTCTCAAATATATCGGGAAGAATATAGCACCAAGAAAGAATTTTATGCCAAAGAATTAGGAATTTTATACTACATTGTATATAGTCCTCTTCGGCGTAAAAAGACACCTTTGGAAGTGTATCGTCTAGTTGATGGAGAATATATTTTAATGTCAGGAAATCCCGTTTGGATACCAGAAATTGGTTTAGGGATTGGTAGAGAACGGGGAATTTACCAAGGTATAGTTCGGGAATGGCTGTACTGGTATGACGAAGAAGGGCAAAGATTGCTAACACCAGAAGAACGCATCAGGGAAGCGGAAGAACGCACAGCTTTTGAAGAGCAGCGACGTGTGGAAACAGAGCAACAAGTGAAAATGTTAACAGAAAGGTTAAAAATGCTTGGTGTTGAGCCAGAAAACTTGTAATAGATTCAGCAGATTTTGTAATTTTCGCTGCCTTAATGTTAATTAGCTTCCTGGTTAGGGAATTATATTTATAAAGCAACTCATAGCTTGATGGTGCAAATCGTCATGACTTGTTGCTCAATAAATATATTTACCAAAACCTGCATCAAAAATATGGAAGTTAAATTAGGATTTGGAGCAGTACCAAAACCTCAATATGTTTTTGTCAGCAAAGAATCGGATCACTGCTGGTATATGCTATCCGACGATACAAGACAAATCCCAATTTATGAGAGAGCTTTGACTGGGGTGATAACTGGGATAGAAGTTAATAAAAAAGTGGAAACTTCACATGGAGAATCAGAAAAAACGGATTTGCATATTTTGGCAGAGAAACCTTATGTTATCCGCTCAGGAAGTGAATCTTATTTTTCTAAAAGTTTGTTGCTTTCACTTGATGCCTTGACTTCTGAACAATTGCATCATCCATTGACGATCGCAGTCAGTCCTGGAGAAAGAACAATTGTATTTTGTGCAATTTATAATCCAGTCACTTATCGTTCTATAGGTGTTAGTTGGAATGGACACAGAGAAATTGACTGGCAAGCTTTAGGACAAAAAGTAAGTTTAAAAATTAATTGTATTCAAAATTTACATCAAGATGAAATCCAAATATCTGCTAATACAACGGCATCAGAAATTCATGCAGTTTTGATAGCTCAAAGTGACACATATTTAGCCCAATTAAATTGGACTCCAGAGCAGGGAAGGGAGTATTTGCAGCAGAGATATGGCAAGCGATCGCGTCTACATCTCACTGATCCAGAAATTCTGGACTTCATCGATTACCTAAAGCTACAACTAACCCAAAGCTAGCTAACTTAATACAGCTTTGCATAAGTTCGTAGCGAATTGACAGGGGAAAACTTTTGACGGTAGGGTAAATATATGTCAACACCTCTCAATCATTCATTACTATGATTGGTCGGCAAAAACTTATAGGGTACAAATTTTTAATTTTGAATTGTTATAGTGTCCATCTACTGATAGGTATGTTTAACCGTTCCTTGAACGTTGCAAAATCAAAATTATTTTGGCAGCGCTTATTTACTGTTGTTTTCACTAGTAGTTCCTTACTCCCCAACTTTGGTAGCCAACCAGCAATGGCGCAAGTAACTGAATATTGTCAGTTACCATCAGCGGCGGTGCAAGAAAAAGAAAATTTACGTTTGTCAGCCCTCAAAGGCCAACAAGATGCTCAAACGCGTTACCAAAATTTAGTGCAAAAACAGGCACAGGAATTACAGGAGTGCCGCACTCGCACTTGGCCAAAAACCCAAGCTATTTGGTTGCGCTTGTATCCTTGTGACGTTCAGCCAGGAACAATTGATCAAATTATGGATCGGATTGTTAACCGTGGCTATAACCAAGTTTATTTAGAAGTATTTTCCGACGGGCAGGTATTATTGCCAGCAAAAGCTAACCCGACGGTTTGGCCTGCTGTGATTCGCACTCCAGGGTCAGAAAACGTTGATATACTCGCCACAGCACTACAAAAAGGTCGGCAACGTGGTTTGAAAGTCTACGCCTGGATGTTTACTAACAATTTCGGCTATACTTACGCCCAGCGCCCAGATAGAGAAGATGCGATCGCTCGTAATGGCAAAGGTCAAACCAGTTTATATGTGGTAGATAATGGCTCTCAAGTATTTATCGACCCCTACAACTTGCAAGCAAAACGCGACTACTACCGATTGGTACAAGAAATTTTGCGCCGTCGTCCAGATGGACTGCTATTAGACTACGTGCGTTATCCCCGGCAAGCTGGAAGTGATTCTATTGCCACCAAAGTTTCAGATTTATGGCTATTTAGCCCTGCAACCCAAGAAGCTTTATTTAAACGGGCACAAAATTACAAAGGGCTAGACTTGATTCGCCGCTTTTTGAGTAAGGGATTCGTCGGCGCCGGAGATGTCGCCGAAGTCGATAAACTTTATCCTCAAGAAGGAGAACCTCTTTGGCAAGGACGCATTCTCCCACCAGGGCAAAAATCAATCCTGTCTGCAACCGATAGACAGCCGCTTTTGCAATGGGAGTTGTGGCAGCTTGCGGTTGCCCACGCCATGCAAGGAATTCTAGATTTTGTTAACATCGCTACTTACCCAGCAAAGCAGCAAGGTATTCCTACAGGAGTGGTCTTTTTCTCTGATGGCAACCAAACTGTCGGACAAGGGTATGATTCTCGTTTGCAACCTTGGGATCGGTTCCCCGCTACGTTAGAATGGCATCCTATGGCTTATGGAACTTGCGGTAATGCCAGTTGTATTGTGTCGCAAGTGCAGCGGGTTTTGAGTATGGCAAAACCGGGTACGCAAGTGATTCCCGCCTTAGCTGGTAAATGGGGAGAATCCGTTAGTAATCGTCCATCTCTAGAAGTGCAAATGCAAGCACTCCGCCAATTTGCCCCCCAGCTAAAGGGAGTTAGCCATTTTGCCTATTCTTGGCAATATCCTGAGAGTGATAACGATCGCAAATTCTGTCGCACTCGGTAAACAGGAGAGGTTCAATTTCGCCAATCACCCAATTGTGTCGTCAGCATCAGGAAAGCGTCTAGCGCAAGCACGAGCATCTTTAATGCTCACAATGCGATTGCTAGCGCCCACGAAAAAGCTCAGGCTTTTGGTTTTGAGCTTATTTCTCAACCCGCAGTAAATATGGTTTCTTGGAAGAGGGATAAAATACTTTAGAATAACGTAAATAAGTAAAGTCCCAATATATATAAATCCAAACTCAAAACTTATATTTCAGATCAAATTGTTCTGATGTTCTATTTTGTGAATTAATAGCTATCAATTTATTCACGAAGTTAGGATATAAAGAGGCATCATTACTAATTGTAATTACACCCTGAAATATATCGAAAATTTTTATATAACATCTCAAATAATTATTAATTTTTAATAAACTACCAACATGAATATTGTTTTTATAATTATCAAAATATAAATAGGGAAACCAAGATTTTTCTCTATAAAAATCAATATTAAAATCAATTGATCTATTCTGCCAACGCTCTTTTTGAAAATCTTGATAAATGATTAATCGCAATAATTCTCCAATATTATCATTAAGATAATCTGAACCAAGCCAATAATAAGCTAGTTCATATGCAATTTTTATAATTGCACGTTTATAAAAAATTGTATCTATTTTCAATTGTTTATGTAGAAGAGGTCGTTCACTACTAACAGGTTGAGCATTTAAAATTTGTTTTTCTTCTTCTTCAGACAATAAACCTAAACCCTTTCTTTTTAATTTTGTGTTAGTAATATGTATTAGTTTCCTTCTGTCTGCTTCATCACCTGGTTTTGTAGAAGCTTCTATATGAATATTTAATGCCCCATCATCTTCAAGTTCAATATCAACTTTTGAAGAAACCTGTTGTAGTTATTTAGGATTACCAAAATTATCAAATACATATCTAATTTTTTCTTGAGTACCAGCAATATAAGCTTCCCCAAGCGGATTAGGAATTTTTCCTGATTTTCCAGGAATTTTTAAAGCCAGACGAATTAATTGTACAAACTCGTGGTTAGTAAGCTTTGAATCTACTGAAGATCCAAGGAGATCATTACATATTTTACAAACACAATCTAAAGTAATATTTCCTCCTATACTATCAGGAAATATATGTTCTTTACTAAAATTAGTATAAGACTTATTTTCTTTACAAATAATACATTTCATAATTTAATTTTTACTAATAAAACTGAATATAAATTTCTATGAACTTTGCACTTTGTGACAAGACTATAAAACTACCCAAACTTTACAAAGCATAACCTAGTGTATAGTTATTCCCTAATACCATCAGATGTAAAGATTAACTTAAAGCCAAGTCCTCTGGTGTATTACAGTTAAACAGCATTTCTGGTTCTGGTAAAGGCAAAACTTCTACAGGATATTGCTGAAGCCACTGCTGAAACGATCGCCCCCCTTGGTTGATAAACTCTAAAAGTTGTGGCAAACAACGGCGGCGATAGAAACCACACAGAGGTTCCCAACCTTTGGGATGATGAGCTAAAGCTGCGACCTTATCATCTCCCACCCTATCAAGTCGAGTTACCCAATCTTGCAACACCTCAACCCGCAATCTCGGTAAATCGCAAGCTAGCAAAAGCACCCATTCTGTCTCTACTTCGGCTAGTCCTTGAGCAAAACCAACTAAAGGCCCGTGAGGTATTGATTCTCCAGATAAAGGCACTTCCCGAATAAACTGGCAACCAGGCAAAAGCAAATCTTGATAGCGTTCTGGCCAGGGAGTGATTATATAGACAGTATCAGCACAGCTTTGAGCAATGCTACAAACTCTCTGTAACAACGGCATCCCTTCAATGGGAATCAAGGCTTTATCTTGACCCATCCGAGAACTTTTACCGCCCGCTAATACAATGGCGGTTAATTTGCTACATGAGTTAATAGTCATTCGTCAAAAAAATAGAGGGTAAAAAACGAGTCAAATTAAATTAACCCCTGACGCTGAAAGTAGAATAAATTTATCTTCTACTTAAATCCCATCATGGCTATCCAAGAACTCGAACAACAACTCCTTCAGCTTTCCCCCAACGATAAACTGTACATCATTCAACTCCTTGCCCAAAGCCTGACCACACACAACACCCACCCAGATCAACCAAGCAAACTCTCAGAGTTTTTCCGTCAATCTCCCCTAGCTGAACTCACCGAAGAACTTGACCTGAGTCGAGATCGCACCCTTCCCCGCGATGCCTTCACCCCATGACCTACCTCCTTGATACCTGCGTGATTTCCGAACTTGTTGCCAAACAACCACATCAACAAGTTTTAGCTTGGCTAGATTCTCAAGTACCAGAAACACTTTACCTCAGCGTCATTACAATTGGCGAAATCGCTAAAGGCATCAGCAAAATTACTGCATCTAAGCGGAAAGAATCTCTAACAACTTGGCTGAATGAAACCCTGCCCAATCGCTTTCAACAAAGAATCTTAAATATAGATGTCTCAACAATGTTGTTGTGGGGAAATTTAGTCGGGCAACTAGAACAGAATGGGCGACCTCTACCTCTCATGGATTCTCTTATTGCAGCGATCGCAATTCATAACTCTTTATCACTTGTCACCCGTAACGAAAAAGATTTTGCTGGGACAGGGGTTGTGATGGTTAATCCTTGGTCTGTTTAGGCTCATCACTATAATGGGTCAGTAACATCCTAGTTAGGAAAAATAAAACTATTTCACGCCCTCACCTGACTTTTCTGGACTTGCTGCAATAAATGCTCTACATTTGCTGCTGGTGCAAGACACTTCAAACCTTGGCAAACTAACCCAACGCTTCCTTCTGGCAAATCAGATGTCACGTTAAACACAGCCGTTGGTAGAAACTTGGGGATCAGAGAGTTTATTTGCTCAGTGGTGCTACGAATCAAGGTAGAATTACGATACCAATCCAACGCTGTAAATAAACTGGGGCAAGCTTGAGGAGCGCGATGCATTACACTTCTAAAAGTTTTTAACCCAAGTTCAGCTAAATCCAAATAATCTAGATTATCGGTGAGTAAAGCAAGACGAACAAGATTAGCGATCGCAATTCCATTGGCTGATGGTGTAGCATTATCCACATAACTGCGTTCCCTGACAATTAAATCTTGACTAGAATCGCTTGATGTGTTGTAGTAACCGCCTAACTCGACGTTCCAGAGAAACTCGTTGAATTCATCTTGAATAGCGATCGCTTTTTCTAACCATCGCTTATCTTCAGGGTTGGAAGCTTGTAAATTTAGCAGAGCTTTAACAAACAAAGCGTAATCTTCCGATTGAGCTAAAACGCTTGGTTCTCCTTGATAGTTGAGCCGATGGAAACGCCCATCAACAAACTGATTTTCCCAGATAAAATTCGCCGCTCGTGTTGCTAATTCCAGATATAAAGGTTCTTGGAAAACCCCAGCAGCCCTAGCCAGCCCGGAAATCATCAAGCTATTCCAGGCGACAATCATCTTTGTATCTGTCACCGAAGGAATGCGACCCGGCCAATTAGTGGTTTTTGCTTCCTGGTTGTTACGAGCCGGGGGAAAAGTTTCTAATGACTCAGAACTAACGCCATAGCGAACAATAAACAGCTTACTCAGTGCGGTTTCTAGCGTAGCACTCAGTTTGCCTGAATTCCTTCTTTGTAAAACATTATGTCCTTCAAAGTTGCCGTTAGGGGTAACAGTAAATTCTTCTTGTAATTCCGTTAATTCTTCAGGCGTTAACAGTTGTTGGACTTCGCTGTAACTCCAAACATAAAAAGCTCCTTCTTCTGGTTCTACAGCCGTGGATTCAGTGAAGCTATCGGCATCTTGAGAAGCATAAAAGTAACCTTCCGGTGCGGTCATTTCCCGCTTTAGCCATTGTACAGTACCAGCAACTGCCCTTTCAAAAGCTGGTTCTTGGACTCCTGTACTCCATAAATTTGCTAGATACTCCACAATTTGTCCATTGTCATAGAGCATCTTTTCAAAGTGCGGTACTGTCCAAGTTGGGTCAACAGTATAGCGATGAAAGCCACCAGCTACATGGTCATAAATCCCTCCTAGCGCTAAGTCTAGTCCTCGCTGGGTACAAACTTGCTTGCCATCATAGCGAGATTCAAAATTAAATCGAGTTCCCCGCAATGCCAATTCTGTGTAGGGAATCATCGGAAAGCTATTGCCAGATTGATTAGGGGTAATTATACCTGTACTGGTTTCCCAACCTTGCTGGAGTAATTCATGGTCTTCAAGCTCGGATGTTGTACCGTCTTGTAATACCGCAGATGTCAGCAGAGACTCAATAATTAAGGCTTTGCGTTGTTGTAATTCTGCTTTTTCTGTATCGTAATAACGGCGAAGCGCTTGCAACACCTGCAAAAATCCTGGACGACCATAGCGCGGGTCTACAGGAAAATAAGTACCAGCGTAAAACGGCACTAAATCTTCTGGAGAAAGAAAAATATTTAAAGGCCAACCGCCTTGACCGCTCATCATCTGCAAAGCTTGCATATAGATGCTATCGAGGTCAGGTCTTTCTTCCCTATCTACTTTGATGGGAAGATAATTAGTATTCATGTAGTCAGCGATCGCAATATCAGAAAAAGCTTCGCCTTCCATGACAGTACACCAATGGCAACTAGAGTAGCCAATGGAAAGGAAAATTGGTTTATTTTGCGCCTTTGCAGTTGCAAGCGCTTCGTCACACCAAGGCCACCAATCAATTGGGTTTTCGGCGTGTTTGCGGAGATACAGGCTCTTAGCTTCAGCAAGGCGATTAGTCATGATTAAACGCTAGTAGTTGCCTTCTTTGCTCAGTCTATCGTGTTCCCAGGAATGTTATCCTAGACCAAATATGGAGATTAACCAAGAAACCCTACGAGTTAATTACTCCTTGAGCAAGAGATACTACTGGATGTTTTGGCGATCGCCTAAGTAAGTTAGTGTAAAAAATTGCATATTTGTAGTCAGCGTTAAAACGCTTTAGCGCTGACTACAAGGCAATCATCTTTAATCATTTGATATAATTGGTTTTATTTGCGCGGACTTACTTACACTAGTGCAACTTAAGAAAACATTTTACTGAAAAGATCGCAATAGCAAGCTCACAATATTTGGTGGTGTTTCTCGCACAGGTGATGCTGTCTTTGTCTTAATTAAAGTATTTGGGCTAAGTCCTACTATCAAATGGAGCAAGAAGGTGATGATGGCGGCTTGTATAAGTTTTTCCAGCATGGCACGTCTCTCTCGAGGTGGATAGCATTTCAATTAGGACTAGTTATTGTAAATACACTTCGTACTATAGACTTACCGAATCTAACAAAAATGACTTGATAATTGCTGAGGGAAATCCTAAAAAAATGTTTAAAATGTTACTTAAAATTAACATTACTCCCTAAGCAAGTCGGATTTCGGTTATCGGTCTAATCACTACATTGCCAAGCTTGTGCAGCAAAAGCCGAAACATAAGATTGGCGATAGTTAGAGTTTTTTGATTTGTTCTTCCCTAAATCGGGATATTCTCTTAGACAGCTTTTGTTGCTAAAAAGTGCCCTTAGAGGTTGGAAAAAAGGCAAGAGAGCAGGCAGCAAGGGGGATAGAACAGGAATATAGATTGATCCCGCCGATTGCGTTAGCTTCACGTAGGGTACGAGAATCACGGAAATGGTGTAGGAGACTCAGACCTATACTCCGAAGAAGAATTCAGGAGCCAGAATAGATTTTGTGCGACTGGATGGAGAATAGAGGTTTAGAGCAAACGATTTTAAACGCGCGTGTTCGCTCTTAGCGTCTCCCCTTGAGAGAAGAAAAAAAATCTTTCCTCCGTGGCTCTTTGCCGTAACTTGACTGCTAGGGTATTCTGAATTCCGTCTTTTGACTGCTTCTCATTTCTATTTCGCTGGAAATAGTAGAGATAAACCCCAGTTTCGTGCTGTCACCGATAAAATGTATTTAAAGTAGCCACAAACACGCTTCCATGATTCCTATCGTTATTGAACAATCGGGTCGAGGTGAACGCGCCTTTGACATCTACTCACGGCTGTTACGTGAGCGCATCATCTTTTTGGGACAACAAGTTGATAACAACATTGCTAACTTGATTGTTGCCCAACTGCTGTATTTGGATGCTGAAGACCCGGAGAAAGACATTTATATGTACATCAATTCTCCCGGTGGTTCGGTGACGGCTGGGATGGGCATTTTTGACACTATGAAACATATTCGCCCTGATGTCTGTACAATATGTACCGGATTGGCGGCGAGTATGGGCGCTTTTCTCCTCAGCGCTGGTGCTAAGGGTAAGCGGATGAGTCTACCCCATTCTCGGATTATGATTCATCAACCTCTAGGTGGCGCTCAAGGACAGGCGACTGATATTGAAATTCAGGCGCGGGAAATTCTTTACCACAAGCGGCGGCTAAACGATTATTTAGCTGAACATACAGGTCAACCAATTGAGCGCATTGCTGAAGATACTGAACGTGACTTCTTCATGTCACCAGAGGAAGCCAGGGAATACGGTTTGATTGACCAAGTGATTGACCGTCACGCCGCCGGTAGCCGTCCAGCAGTTGCTGTTCTTAATTAATAATCGCGATTGGTAAATGGTGATTTACCGCTTTTAATTTCTTTAAACCCTAAAAATAACCCCTTTTCATAACTGAAGAGGGGTTATTTGATTTTAAAAGTCGATTTAGAAGTGGAAATCGCGATCGCTCAACAAGCAAATGCTGTCACTCAACAAGCAAATGCGATCGCTAAACAAGCAAATGCGATCGCTCAACAAGCAAATGCTGTCGCTCAACAAGCAAATGCGATCGCTCAACAAGCAAATGCTGTCGCTCAACGAGTAAATGCTGTCGCTCAACAAGCAAATGCTGTCGCTCAACAAGTAAATGCTGTCGCTCAACAAGTAAATGCGATCTCTAAACAAGCAAATGCGATCGCTCAACAAGTAAATGCTGTCGCTCAACAAGTAAATGCGATCACTCAACAAGCAAATGCGATCGCTCAACAAGTAAATGCGATCGCTCAACAAGCAAATGCGATCGCTCAACAAGTAAATGCGATCGCTCAACAAGTAAATGCGATCGCTCAACAAGCAAATGTTGTCGCTAAACAAGTAAATGCTGTCACTCAACCTGACTTTTCACGGGATGTGGAAAGGGGATAGACTTTTGCAAGAGGTCTATTAGTCCTTACAAATGACTAATGACCAATGACTAATGACGAATCAAAATCCCGCTATTGGGTCTGGCTGAGATTGCAGGTATTTGAGGAATCCGTGTAATTCTTCTTCAGTCAGCAAAGTACGCCCACGCTTACCGTAGGTTTCAATCAGATGCTCCCGTCCCTGTTCTGGTGTCCACCCTAAACGCTGAAGTTCAACATCTGTTTTCGCAATTACATCCGATAAATCCACGGGTTCAGCTTTCTTCTTTCTCTTTCCTGTCCCCGACGGCGTGGTGACATTCTCTTGCGGGCTGTAATTCCGAGGTGTAAATGGTGTGACATTATTAGCAGAGATCCCTGGAAAGCTTTGATTTTCCACTTGGTTATCAAAGGTTATTTCCAAGTTCTCAACCGGGGGATCAAATTCTAGCTCCCGATTGACGGGAACAGGAAAGTTTTGACCTAAATCCGGGCTATAGGTATCGCTTACTACGGGTGCAGCATTGCTGTAGCCATACTGTTCGTTAGTGCTTGTTACTACCTCTGGTTTGATGTTCCGTCCTTTAGAAGGCGGTATAGATATTTCTTTATCGCTGACCCCTGACCACTGATTATCCACAAACTCCTCATTTTTTCCAGAGGAATAGGCAGCAGGCTCACTTAATCCACCTTTGGTATTTAAAGAAGGATTTAGCTGCGCTGGGGAAATTGGATTTGAGGTAAATGCCACTGATTCTGGTGGCGCATTTGTAATACCCAAAACTATTAGCGCTCTAGTTCTGGCTTGGTCTTCTGCTGCTTCTACTGTTTCTGCTGCTGCCATACCCGTAGCACGGGTTACGCCTTCAATTTGCACGCTTGCCCGGACTATATATTTTCCTTGAAAAATTTGCACTAATTCAGAAATCAAACTGCCCTTGGGATACAAGCTCTGGAATTGAGCCAACATAATACTGCTACCAATCTAAATCTGTTGAGGACTGGGGACACTTCGACAAAGCTCAGTGAACACTGGGGACTGGATACTGGGAAAGAATTATTTTAATCCTAATCCCTAGTCCCCAGTCCCTTTTAAAGTAATATTTTTGCTTTGCCTTGTGTCCCAATTGTAGCAGTAGCTCTTTTTTGACGAAATTTTTAGCGAGTGCTAGCTTGTCTGGGTAGTATTGCCTGCAATGCTATACTAATTACCCAACCAATATCTAGAACTATTTTCTAGAAGTGCGCTCTAAATCTACAATAATAAAGATAAGGTTCGCTGTCACTGCTTATTAAACTGCTTACCTAATTGTTACCGATTCTACGTGTGGGAAAATTGGGTTCACCGGCAGTTCCTCCTAGTTAAAAATCAGAGTCTAATGGCGTAAAATTACCTTCACTCTAGACAATCAAACACCTGTAGTTTCCACGCCACTTGCTCCCCTGCATAGCGCTTTTGAGCAGTATGGATTCTCTAAACCCAGCTTCTCAAAAACCCGTCGCGTAACTACCTAGCGGGGCTAAATGGTAATCAGGCGTGCAATCTTAAGTTTGATTAGGTGAAGAGAATTGAACGCAGGCGAATTCTGAGAGCATCGTGCAGTGAGAAGTTCGTAAACGCCCATTGTCTGTGGGTCGGCTTCCTTGCAAAGGAACTGCGGGAGTAGTTTCCCGCTTTTGCTGGGTCGGGCTTCCTTTCCTTAGAACTTAGGATGCCTTGCTTCAGGACAATTAGTTTCCAGCTTGTTTCTGTAAGCCGTGAGGATATACAGAAAAGAACCAGATTAAAGAAGAATTCAGAATCAAGATAGCGGGTCTGAATTCCCTGCTATTACGAAAGTTGACCACAAAACAAGAAAATTTTTGTGGGGGACTTAAACACCTTGATTCAGACGCTTGCGGACTCGCTACGGCTGCGCTATCCGCCAGTCAGACAGAATTAAATTCTGTAGCTTGCTTCCCTAAAAGGGTATTCTGGCTTCTGACTCCTGAATTCTGTTTTGTTAAACAACAAATGATGTTTTGACCAAAGGTCGGTTCACTGCATGGAATTTTCAATCGCTACACTCCTTGCCAATTTCACCGATGATAAATTGGTAGCTCGGAAAGTTTTAGAAAAGAAACTTGGCTGTGAAGATGAAAAAAGCTTACAAAAACTTCACATTGCTTTAGATGTTCTGGAAAAAATCGGTATTTTAGTCAAAGAACGGGGCAAGTACCGTCGTGTCTCAGAAGAGGGAATAATCGAGGCAAAACTCCGTTGTTCTAGTAAAGGGTTTTGCTTCGCTATTCAAGATGTGGAAGGCGCTGAGGATATTTACATCCGCGAAAGTCATCTGAGCAATGCTTGGAATGGCGATCGCGTTTTGGTGAGAGTTCTCAAAGAAGGCAGTCGCCGTCGCTCTCCCGAAGGGGAGGTGAAGCTGATTCTCGAACGTTCTAACCACACTTTACTGGCACGAATTAAGCAGGTAGAAACGGGTTTCCGAGCTGTGCCTTTAGATGATCGATTGCTGTTTGAACTCAAGATTCAACCCAATGGGGCAAAGTTAGAAGAAGCGATCGATCACCTGGTTCACGTTGAAGTCTTGCGTTACCCATTAGCACAATATCCTCCCCTTGGTCGAGTGGTGCAAATCCTCGGCAGTGATGCCGAAGCTGCTGCTGATATAGATTTAGTTACGTGCAAACACGACCTTTCCCGGACTTTTCCAGATAATGTCTTAGAAGCAGCCGCCAAGTTGCCCAAAAAGCTCCTCAAAGCAGACCTGAAAAATCGGCTGGATTTACGTAATTTGTTTACTCTTACCATTGAAGGGGTAAATGGTGATACCAAAGTTATAGAAAACGCTTTTAGTTTAGAAAAAAACTTAGCCGGAAATTGGCTTTTGGGCGTTCATATCACTGATGTTTCTCACTATGTCCAACCTGACGAAGCACTCGATAGAGAAGCACTCAAACGGGGAAAATCAGTGTATCTGGGAGAATTGGTGTTGCCAATCTTGCCGCCAACGGTGGTAGAACGCTGTTCTTTAGTACCTGGGAGCGATCGCTTAACCATCTCTTTTTTAATTACTATTGATCCCCAATCGGGAGAAGTGCTGGAGTGGGAAATTCAACCCAGTGTAATTAACGTAGAGACTGCATTGAGTACAGAACAAGCTCAAGCAATCCTCACAGGTGAAGCTCAAGATCAATCATCACAGGTTTCCCAAATCCTGCAAAACCTCCAAGCCTTGCAAATAGCCGTCAAACAGGTACGGTTGAATCGTGGTAGCCTCCAGTTGAATCTGCCGCCTAGCCAAAACGCCTACTATGATGAGGGGATTCTCGGCGCTGTGGTGGTGAATGATTTACCAGTGCGATCGCTACTGACGGAGTTGGTGTTGCTAGTTAATCAACTAATGGCAACTCACTTAAATGCCCTTGGTGTTCCCGCTATCTGGCGAGTCCAAGGTACTCCCGATGTTGAAGATGTCCAGGAAATGCTGAAATTAGCAGTCAATTTAGGCGTTGACCTCACACTAGATCCAGAAGTCGATATTCAACCCTTAGATTATCAACATTTGACTACAGCTTTTGGCGAATCTCCCTCTGAGCAAGTTCTTACTTACTTATTACAAGATACGCTTAAGCCGTCTGCCTACAGCACCACCAAAGGATCTCACTTTGGTCTGGCACTAGCGCAATATGTCCACTTTAGCGCTCCCTTGCGGCGTTACCCAGATTTGCTCATGCAGAGAGTGTATTACGCGCTACTCGAAAACGGACGCGATCGCCGCAATACCCGTGTGAGAGAGCGCGTTAACCTGCGCCACTCCTCCAGCCACGAGGAAATCAACTGGAACGTTTTACCCCCAGAATTGCAGCAAGAACTGCAAAGCGATTTAACTAGGGTAATTGTCCAAATCAACGACCGAGAAAAAGAAGTCCAAGAAGCCGAAGCCGATTTAGCCGGACTGCAAAAAGCCCAACTGATGAAGCAACGCATCGGCCAGGTGTTTCAAGGTGTGATTACCGGCGTTCAATCCTACGGTTTCTTTGTGGAAATTGAAGTGCCAGCAGCCGAGGTGGAGTCCAGCAGTAATCCTGGTGTGCCTCTGCGGGTAGAAGGATTGGTACACGTCAGTTCTCTCAAAGATGATTGGTATGAATATCGCGCCAGACAACAAGCACTGTTTGGTCGCAAAAATCGCGCTTCTTATCGATTAGGCGATCGCGTCGCCGTCCAAGTTAAGAGTGTCGATTACTACCGTCAGCAAATTGATTTGGTAACAGTCGGCAGCGATGGTGTAGCTAAAGGTTTAACTGGCAATGATTCCAATGAGGAGCTTTCAGACCTCTACTTACCAAATGACATTGAGCCTGATGACCTAGATCCTTACTCTGAGGATGAGTAAAATAAACTAAACCTTACGTGTCAAATAACACTAAACCTTTAATTTTAGGCGTATCGGGCGCATCTGGTCTGATTTACGCTGTTCGCGCGATCAAATTTTTGCTAGAAGCAGACTATAGCATTGAATTGGTTGCCTCTAAATCTACTTACATGGTTTGGCAGTCAGAACAGGAAATTCGGATGCCACCAGAACCAACCGGGCAAGAACAATTTTGGCGAGAGCAAGCTGGAGTTGCACTTTCCGGTAAACTACGCTGCCATCCTTGGGGTGATGTTGGAGCCGGAATTGCCAGTGGTTCTTTTGCCACTCTGGGGATGATAATTATTCCATGCAGCATGAGTACAGTGGCAAAGCTAGCAGTTGGCTTGAGTTCCGATTTATTAGAACGGGCAGCAGATGTCCAACTCAAAGAAGGGCGAAAGCTGGTCATCGTCCCGCGTGAAACCCCTTTTAGCCTCATCCACCTCCGTAATTTAACCTCTTTAGCAGAAGTTGGAGTGAGAATTGTCCCCGCGATTCCCGCTTGGTATCATAATCCCCAAACTATTGAGGATTTAGTTGATTTTGTAGTTGCTCGTGCTTTAGATCAACTAGATATTGACTGCATCCCTATTCAGAGGTGGCAAGGTCGTCACTAACGCCCTCTGTGGATTTATTGGAAATTTCACAATAGTCCTAAAAAGGTAATGATAGAGATGGCTGATAGTGTCAGTAGTCAGTGAACAGTAATTAGTGAAGAATAAGGAACTTGCAAAAAATAAATTATCCTAAATTATTTGTAGATTTGTATGAGCGCAAGACCTTGTGCCTCTACAATGGGATGTTTTTTAACTGGAAGTCCCTAATGAGACTGATAACTGACTACTGACTACCCACCACTAATAATTGACACCTGACAAAATTGCTATGGCTGTAATTCGCTTAATTCTATTGGTGGCAGTACTGGGAGGACTAACGCTGTTGTTAGTCCAAAATTTCTCACCTGCCCTATCGTTAGTATTTTTGGGCGTGCAAACTCAACCATTACCACTAGCGATATGGATTTTGTTCAGTACTGCCACTGGTGCTTTCACATCTATATTGATTGCTACCTTGTTTAACTTATCCAATTATTTTGGGGGAGGACAACGCCAAACTTCCAACAGAACAACCGCCGCTTCAACTCGTGCAAAAGCAACTCGGAGAGAAGAACCGACATCTCGTCCTGCCAATCCTCCACCAGCAGCTAGTAAAAATGAAGAGTCTAGCAGTGATGTAGTTGATGATTGGGAAACAAATGGTATTAGAGATGATGATTGGAACTTTGATGAAAAGTCAGAGTCAGCAGCTACTCCTAATCCTCAAGCTCAACAGCCTAAAGATTCAACAAATTACGAACGTCAATCAGAAGCCAAAAGCAGTTCTCGGTCTGGTTCAGTTTACTCTTACAGCTACCGCGAGCCAAAAAATACGGCTGCGGGAAAAAGTGAATCTGTTTATGATGCTGATTACCGGGTGATCATCCCCCCTTATCAGCAGCCGACTACCAATCAAGCCAATGATGATGATGATTGGGAGTTTTTTGATGATGATGATGATCTGGAAGATGATGGTAAACGCCCCCGTCGGTGAGATGTAGCAGGCTACGTCTCTACTTGATGCCACACCGCTCTCTAGACTCCTGCTTGACCTTACCAGTCATGGCAGCTTCTTGCAAAGTCATGAAAGCATTAAAATCTTCCAAGTCGTATCGGGTAGTCAACAATTGTCGTAGTTGATTTTCAGCTTCCACTGTCAAATAGCCAGTTGCTAAAGCTTTTTGTACAACGTCACGAATTCGAGTCATGGTTGACACCTCATCCATCTTATATTTATTCATCAGACTTATTGGGGTGAAATATGCAGTAGTTTTTGTGCCGAAACTTCAAGTTGGTAAGTTTTTTTTGAGCGATCGCAGGAAAGAAGTCATTATTTACACCTTTAGAGGAAACATTTAATTGATTGGAGCTTGTTATAACTGAACTTTTAGAAGAATGACCTTGTAATAGTAGAAACACAGTATTTTAGTATACTTAAAATTATCCACCAAAGTGAAAATTCGGATTATTTAAATAGACAGATATTGTTTGGATAAAGTTTCAAACAAGCTATATTAATTTTTTTGTTAAGCATAGCGATCGCCATGCAGCAATTAAAAAGTTACTTCAAGGCAATTACTATATTCCTTACAAATTCTTCATTTATTACTCATAGTAATTTTACATAAAAAGCTTTAATCTATTGCAGAAGTTACTTTCAATACATTAATAACGGTAATAACAGCAGTTAATTAAGCTCAAATAAAAGATAAATTTGTAGAAATTAAAAACAATACAATATTTATAGAAAAATTTGGGCTTGCAAAGAAAAAAGCCTTGATGCTCGTTTAAAATCAATTCCTAAGATGTTTACTTTGCGATCGCTTTTCCAGTGCTGTGGGTGATAAAGTGCATCGGCGCAGTCTAACTCTGGCATTTCTTGAATACGCACGTATGAGTCGTTAAGTTTATAATTGGAAATTGTGACTCAGCACTCAGAATTGGAGCGAAGCAACTGGTGAGCAACTTATTACAAGGAGTCAACCTTTACTTAATTGGGATGATGGGCGTTGGTAAGACGACAATAGGGCGCTTACTGACAAAAGAATTGGGTTATAGGTTTGTGGATACCGATGATGTTATTGCTCAAGCAACAGGTAAATCTATCAATCAGATATTTGCAGAAGAAGGTGAAGCAGGGTTTCGCCAGTTAGAAAGCGACGTACTTTCACAAGTTTGTGCTTTTACAAAGTTGACTATCGCAACTGGTGGGGGCATTGTACTCCGGCGAGAAAATTGGGGTTACTTGCACCACGGTTTGATAGTCTGGCTAGATGTGCCAGTGGAGATAATTTACAGCCGTTTAGCTGAGGATACCACAAGACCACTGCTACAAGATGCTGATCCTAAAGGTAAGCTGCGATCGCTCCTCGAACAACGAACACCACTTTACTCTCAAGCCGATTTGCACATCACCGAGCGAGAGGGAGATACACCTGAAGACATCGCCAAACGAATACTTGAGGCAATTCCTGGCGTTCTCAAACCCCAAGCTTCTCGTTAACAAGACTCAAATTACCAAATTTTGGTCATCCGTAGGATAAATCCTGATAATTCTGGATTACCACTAACGGCTTCGGGATTTTCCAAAATCTCAACTTCTCGATTAGGACGGTAAATGTAGACTTTTCGATTCTGCCGATCAATTAACCAGCCTAGTGATGTACCGTTATTGATGTACTCCTGCATTTTGTCTTGTAATTTGATCAGGCGATCACTGGATGAGCGTAACTCAATGACAAAGCTAGGACAAATTGGTGCAAATGAGGCTTTTTGTACATCTGTTAAGGCGTTCCAGCGCTCCAGTTCAATCCAAGAAGCATCAGGGGAACGCATCGCTCCATTAGGTAGCGTAAAACCTGTACTGGAGTCAAAGCCTATGCCAGTGCCATCTTGTTCAGTCCAATACCCAAGCTGTGCAGCAATGTTAAAGTTACGGTTGCCCGTATCTGAAAAAGCTGGTGGCATAATGATAACTTCGCCATTAGCAGTGCGCTCGATTCGTAAATCTCCATTGGCTTGACAAAATTCGTAGAACTGCTCATTTGTCATCTGAACCAGCGAAGGGAAATTTACCGTTAGGGGTGTGCTTTCAGTTTGAATTAGCAGCGTGGTCATTTTCATTCCCTAGCTTCAGCCGAATGATTTCAATTTTAGAGGTTTGAAGGAGCGATCGCTTGCTTGTTAGGGACTTGCAAGAAAATAAAGTACCAGCTAAACAGGGACAATAGTAATATCCCATTTGGGTAATGTTTCAGAACGCTGCCATTGGGGTTGGTATTGTTCTAACTCTTGCGAGAGAACCTTGATTCCTTTGTGATATGTGGTTTGAACCAGATGTACAATGGGAGCAATTCCTTTCCAAGTCATATTGGCGGCCCATTGTGCTGCGGCGGCAACAGAATCTAAAATCGCACCATTCCAATAGTTCTCCAAGGCAGCCCAACACCGCTCTATTGGATTGTACTTGCTATGGTAAGGGGGATAATAAATCAGTCGAATTTTTAAATTAATTGCACAAGACAACTCAACCATGCGTTTGATAAATTGTGTGCGGTTACTGCGAGTAGCGGCACCGCCATCAAGATCAATCACCCACTCATCAAGTTCCAGGTAATTGTGTTGATTCTCATGCCACCAAGCGGTTAAACAATCGACGATAAAATCACTGGTTTCCGCCGACTGACCCAAGTAAATCGATAGCTGGTCATTATGTGTATTGAGAATGCCAAAGGGAACTAAGACTGATGACCACTGTGTATCGTGGTCATCAGCAGCTTTCGCCTCCATTGTCCGAGCTTTACCGCCTCTAGAAAGGTTGCCAATCTTCACCTTAGCTTTAGTATCTATAGACACTCGCAACGATTTGGGGTTTTCATCTGATGCCTGATTCTCCCGGAACACATTCTCGAAAATGGCATCAGTTTGCGGAATCTTTTTCAAGGGTTTCGTTTTTTGTGTTTTTTTAGGCGATACCCTAAGCGATTGAGAATTTCTCCACAAGTTTGACGAGATGGCAATTCGCTCTCGTTATAGCCATGAACACTTACTAATGCTTCTCTTACTGCTCTGGCACTAATGCGGGCATACAGAAAGGTCGATTGAAATTTAGGGTCGGCTTGAGCTTGAGCATCCACCAATGAACGAATATCTGCTTCTAAGTTGGGCAATACCTCAATACTATTGTGTCGTCCCCTTGCCTGATAATTCTCTACACAGACTATCCCCGTCCGCCTTTCATGCAAGCCGAGTTGCACACTCTGGCGATTCCATCCCATAACGGTTTCTGCAATGCGTGCTGAACTATCGAAGTAATCTTCGGTAACTTTTGCCATGAAATCTCGTTTGCGATTGCTAGTCAGTTTCTGTGCTGCATCTTTAAAGGTCGATTTGATGGTGTCGGTGAGCATGAATTGAGGGATTCCCATTCTAGATATTTAAACTAGGCGCGGACAGTTCACCGCTTCTTCTCTTCTAGAATGGCTGGTATTTTATTTTCTTGCAAGTCCCTTATGTCGGGTAATCTGGCAACAGTGATTTATTTAGATTTCTGAGACGAACTAGACAGCTATGGCTTATCAGTACAAAAATACTCAATGGCATCAGAGATTGTGACGAGTTACAAAGTCTTCTACACTTACTGAAATAGGTTTTAACTCTTAACGGCGGCTCCTCATGACGGACAACGATTCTGAATACATCAGACAAACTGAAGCCACTCGTGTACGTGTACTAAGCGAAGCACTACCTTATATTCAACAATTCGCCGGTCGCACTGTTGTTGTCAAATATGGTGGCGCAGCGATGAAAGATAGCACACTCAAAGACAAAGTTATCCGCGATATTGTATTCTTATCCTGCGTTGGCTTGCGTCCGATTGTAGTCCACGGCGGTGGCCCAGAAATTAACAGTTGGTTAGATAAACTGGGCATCGAACCACAATTTAAGAATGGTTTGCGAGTCACTGATGCTGCCACAATGGATGTGGTAGAAATGGTTTTAGTTGGTCGAGTTAACAAAGAAATTGTCGCGCTAATTAACCAAGCTGGTGGATTGGCTGTAGGACTTTGCGGAAAAGACGGGAATCTATTTACAGCCCGTCCCCAAGGTCAAGAAGGCATCGGTTTTGTGGGGGAAGTCAGCAATGTTAACATCAAGATTTTAGACACCCTCGCTAGCAATGGCTATATTCCGGTGGTGTCCAGCGTCGCCGCAGACGAGACGGGGCAAGCTTATAACATTAACGCCGATACTGTAGCTGGAGAAATCGCTGCTGCATTGGGAGCAGAAAAGTTAATTTTACTGACAGACACCAGTGGAATTTTAAAAGATTACAAAGACCAATCTACTTTGATTCCAAAAGTAGATATCCGCGAAGCCCGCGAGTTGATTGCTAGTGGTATAGTCAGTGGTGGGATGATTCCCAAAGTGAGTTGTTGTGTGCGATCGCTTGCTCAAGGAGTACGTGCAGCACACATTATCGATGGTCGCATTCCTCACGCCCTGTTACTCGAAATCTTTACTGATGTTGGGATTGGGACGATGATTCTGGGTTCGCAGTTTATGTAATAAGAGTTAGGAGTTAGGAGTTTTCCTCCTCTACTCCCTATTCTTTGCTCTACTGAGGATAGATGAAAACACGCGATCGCTCGCGCCTGCCGCTAAATGGTCTACGATGCCATGAGTTATCTATAATCACCGGATTAATTATGGTTGAGTTTCGAATTGCCGGATTAATCAAAGTTGGATTAATCAGCGTGGAATTTCTCACGTTCCGCCTTAGCTGGGGATAGTAATAATCGGGGTAATGATTGCGTTGTGGCATCAGTCCCGTTGCTGGGTCTACAGGCATAGGTGTGGGAATCGGACTACCATAAATAAAGGAACCGACAGCAGGCGATTGCCTGACTCCATAACCACCATCAATCACGATCACAGACTGGGCAGAAGCTGGAGCAGTGGCTACACCCATCACAGCTAAAGTCATACCTGCTAGGAGCCAATTCAGTTGCGAATGCTTGATTTTCAACATATTTTTGCTCACCGCATTTGATATCAGAATTTTTAATCAGAAAATAATCGCATCTACCTAGTTAAAATTTTAGAAGTTTATCGAACAGAATTCAGGAGTCAGGAGTCAGAATTCAGCATGAATTCTGACAGAAATTGCGGATAGCGAGTCAGACGCTCCTGCGTCGCGTCTTGATTCTGACTCCTGAATTTTTCTTCAACCACTTTTAGATTGCCAGTTTTTGAAAAGATTCCAAAAAAGTGCTGGCATTGGCAAAATTAAAGCAGTGCTGATTTTTGTATAAGACGTGAGTGCAGAAAGTTTAGAAATTGCTAAAACCCGCTACCAGGCTGGAAAACTTGCCTTTGAAAATGGGCAATACCGCGAAGCCGTAGAAAATTTAGAAAAGGCCAGTGCCCTGTTAGCTCGTAATTCTCGCCTTGGGGGTGAAGTAGAAATTAATCTGGTGACAGCTTATGAAGCAGCTGGACGCACCGATGATGCGATCGCTCTTTGCGAAAGACTCAAACGCCATCCCCATTTTGAAACCAGCAAACAAGCGCGGCAAATGCTTTACATTTTAAAAGCACCAAAGCTGAAAAGACCAAGCGAATGGATGACCGAAATCCCCGATTTGGGCACTCTACCCGATAATGAACTCAAAATTTCTGTAGCTGCTAAGTCTACTAAATCTTCTGTGCAGCAGAAGCCTAAATCTACAGAGCCAGAATTCGTTGATCTGAGTCAGGTCAATACCAGAGATAATCGCTTTATCTGGGTGGCGCTAATTGCCATTGGTTTAACCATCTCGTACTTAGTTTGGTTGAGTTTTTCAGGAACCCCTGGCTGATGTGAAAAAGCAGGGGAGCATGGAGCAGGGAGTAGGGGAGAAAACCACCCACAAGGGTTGTAGCTCTCAACCAAGCCAGAATTGGAGCAAGGGGGCTTTTGCCCACAAGGGTCAAGGTTTGTACCTTTTCCCCTGCCCCCTGCCTCTAATCAATTTTGGATTTTGGATTGAAAAGGGGGCTAAAGACTGGGTACTGAGAAGATTTGCATGAGGATTCAGAGCCAAAGCAAATTTTACTTATATTTTCTTTCCTAGTGCCCAGTACTCCAGTCCCGGAGTGACCAAAATGGTGTTCCAGAAATCTCAAACAATACGGAGAAGTCAAGATTAGTTAAAAAGTTTGACTTTTAGGGAAAATTATGATTTCAACTTATTCAATTATCGGAAAGATTTTCTGGCGATTAATCAGACCATTTAGTTTTGTGCTGGCAAAAATGAAATTTCCTTCACCACTAAATGGTCGAAATCGAATCAAGCGCGTCTTCCCCATCCGAAATCCTATCCTGTGGGTAGTGCTGTTAACATCCCTACTACTGTCTGGCTGTGTGAAGTACGATGTAGGGCTTAATTTTGATAACTCAAATAGTGGTGAACTAGTACAACATATTAAATTAGGAGAGCGGCTAACCAGTTTTAGTGGCGATTCTGTGTACGAATGGTTAAACAGCATAGAACGCCGCGCCCGTGAACTTGAGGGTAAAGCACAACGAGTTTCCCAAGAAGAAATCATCGTCAGAATTCCTTTTAGCAATGGTAGGGAATTGCAAGAAAAGTTCAACGAATTTTTTAACTCCCATACTAATCAACCCTCTAAGTCTGTGCAGAGCGAATCTGACTCAGAACTACCGAAAATTGAATCAAACGTACTCTTGGAGCAGAACAATTTTTTACTTTTAGTCAGAAATCGGTTGATTTATGATTTAGATTTGCGATCGCTCTCTCTAATTGCTAGCAAAGGTAATGTTCTAGCTAATGCTGGCTCAATTCTCGATTTAGAATTTAGCTTGAAGACTCCTTGGGGAGCCAAAAATATTCGACTAACTGAAACTGCAATAGAGCCAGAAAAAAATGGCAATCGATTAGTGTGGAAACTCCAGCCTGGTGAGCTAAACCACATAGAAGCAGTTTTCTGGCTTCCTAGCCCTCTTGGTATAGGTGGGTTGTTAATTATCCTGTTTGTTTCGGGAGGATTGTACTTGAGATACAATTTCATGCCAGATCCGAGAATTCAGTTTCCTCCCAAAGCAGCAGCGATCCAGGAACAGTAGACTATTTATCTGTTGAATATTGTCAGTTAAGCCGATGTATTTTCCATCGGCTTTTTTACACTTTTCTGTATTATTGAAGACGTTATTACAACAGGTGATCAGGTTGTAACGAGTACCGAAGCGCTACGTAATGCGGGAGCGATCGTGGATTTCGTAATTTGCGTAATCTGGCGCGGAAGCGCACAAAACAACAGCCCCGAAAAAGCTGGTATTCAAAAACTTGCTCTGTGTTTGACATGGAAGAATTTTCAGTGTGGATGGAACTGTCTTGAAGCCCACAGTTATAAGAATTTTGAACAACAACCTTAAAAATACTTAGCTTTGAGATGAGACTTGTGGAATTTAGGGTTAAACATTAGTATTGCTATGTTCCCATTGTTCGCTACAATACCAGCGTTCAGCAGATGTAATGCTTTGAAATAGAAACTCAAAAAAGTAAAAGCAGAAATCTTAGTTAATCAGGAGATATTTGGTGGTAAACATTCTACACATTGATTCCAGCCCCCGTAGTGAACGATCGCACTCTAGAGAACTATCTAAAGAATTCGTCAGTGGTTGGAAAGAAGCGCATCCTGAAGATGCAATCGCTTATCGAGATTTAGGGCATTACCCAGTTCCTCACGTTGATGAAGCTTGGATTGCAGCAGCTTTTACACCACCAGAAACCCATACCCCAGAATTAACTGAGGCACTTAGGATTTCTGACGAGTTGATTGATGAGTTTTTGGCAGCCGATCGCTACGTCTTTGGAGTGCCAATGTATAACTTTAATATACCTTCCACTTTCAAGGCTTACATCGACCAAATCGTTCGGGCTAACCGGACTTTTAGTATAGATGCTCAAGGCAATCTTAAAGGATTAGTCGAGGGTAAAAAGGCAGTCATCATCACAGCTCGCGGTAGTGACTTTAGTGCAACATCTCCTTTTGCTGTCTATGATTTCCAAGAACCCTACCTACGGGCGATTTTTGGCTTTATTGGGATTACAGACATTCAATTTATTAACGCTAATAGCCTGAATCAAGGTGATGCCCGTACCCAATCTTTATCAGAAGCACAGGCAGCAATTCAAAATTTGATCACCAAGTGGTAATGTGATGTGGGGCATTGGGCATTGGGCATTGGGCATTGGGCATTAAAAAAGAGGAGGCAGGAGGCAGAAATTCTTTAATTTTGAATTTTAAATTTTGAATTTTGAATTGATTACTCCCCTGCCTCCCCTTCACGGTGACAATCGCTCAATTTTCCAAGTGCCATTATCTAAACGGCTATAGAGCAAGCGATCGTGAAGACGGCTAGAGCGTCCTTGCCAAAACTCAATTCCTGTGGGGATCACTCGTAAGCCTCCCCAATGAGGTGGTCGAGGAATCTCCTGATTTTCATATTTGCTCTGGAAGTCCTGCAAGCGTCGCTCCAGGACTTCTCGGCTTTCTATCACCTCGCTTTGATTAGATACCCATGCACCCAAGCGACTGTTAGCAGGCCGACTTTCAAAATACTGGTCTGACTCAGTTTCAGTAACTTTTTCCACATATCCTGAAATTCGGACTTGACGCTCCAGTTCTGCCCACCAAAAAACTAAGCTCGCCTGGGGATTTTCTGCTAGTTCTTGTCCTTTATGACTGTTGTAATTGGTGAATAAGACAAAGCCCCTTTCATCAAAATCCTTGAGTAATACCATTCTGGCTGAGGGCTTACCGTCTGGTGTGGCGGTGGCAATGGTCATAGCATTAGGTTCAGGGAGCTGGGCTGCTAAAGCCTGATCGAACCATTTTTTAAATTGGATAAAAGGGTTGAGGTTTACTTCGAGTTCGCTTAAACCTTCCAAGGTGTAGTCTTTGCGAAGGTCAGCTATAGTTTTGTCCATTGTGATTTGTTTCCTTGCTATCAGATACGCTTATACATATCTTTGTTAAAAATATCTATGATGATGATCAGATAATGATCAGCGCCATCAAGAATTTTACAAATTCTTTCAAGAATATATCTAAAATAGGTTGCATAAAATGCGCCGTTCGGCCTCCCTTCAACGCTTCTTAATTTATGGTCTGAGCGGTCCGATTATCGCTCTCAATGTTTGGTTGCTGTCCGTGCTTTTTCGCTATTTCCAGCATCCCATTACCGTCTTGAGCATTGCGGCAATTTTGGCTTTTCTCCTCAATTACCCGGTTAAGTTCTTTGAACGCGCTCAGATCACCCGCACTCAGGCGGTGATCGTAGTTTTACTTGCAACATTAACTCTATTTGGGATTTTAGGCGTTACCCTAGTGCCCTTGATCATTGACCAAACAATCCAACTGTTAAATAAGATCCCTGATTGGTTAACGGCCAGTCAAACAAATCTAGAGCAGTTTGAGATAGTTGCAAAGCAACGACGTTTGCCGATTGATCTGAGGGTTGTGAGCAGTCAAATCAATGCCAACATTCAAAATGTGGTGCAACAGCTAGCTTCTGGTGCAGTAGGATTTGCTGGAACACTGCTGTCAGGATTACTTAACTTAGTGTTAGTCATTGTGCTTGCATTTTATATGCTTTTATATGGCGATCGCGTCTGGTATGGTCTGATCAATCTGTTGCCATCTAATATTGGAGATCCTCTTACGGCATCCTTACGCTTAAATTTCCAGAACTTCTTTCTTAGCCAGTTGTTGCTAGGACTATTCATGGTGCTAACCCTGACACCTATTTTCTTAGTAATGAAGGTTCCCTTTGCTCTGTTGTTTGCCATATTAATTGGTATTTCAGAACTGATTCCCTTTATCGGGGCATCTTTGGGCATTGGTCTGGTGACAATTTTAGTACTGCTACAAAATTGGTGGTTAGCAGTTCAAGTTGCGATCGCGGCGATTCTCATGCAGCAGCTTAAGGATAACCTGTTAGCTCCCAGATTACTCGGCAACTTTATTGGGTTGAATCCCATCTGGATTTTTGTAGCTATTTTGATGGGATTTGAGATTGCTGGGCTGTTAGGAACGCTTGTTGCTGTTCCCATTGCCGGTACTATTAAAGGCACTTTCGATGCGATCAAAAGCGGCAAGCCTGGTAATTTTGCCTCAACTGTTACCATTGCTCATGACCCACCTCCAGATTAAGAGGGTGGGGGGCAGGGGAGGCAGGGGGAGCAGGGGAAGATGAACGATTGATTATTGACTAATGTCCAATGCCCAATTCCCAATTCCCAAATGAAAAGTTGCACAATCTGATCTCACAATTCACAATGGTGATTGATTACAAATTTCATAGGATGCTGCTAGCAGGCCATTCCTGAATAATAAAAACGCAAGTGAATGTATAGAGTACACGCTTTGCCAATAGTCAATCAGATTTTTGTGAATTTACAGTCTTTTAATTTTCATTAATTAACTTAGAACCCATTGATGGAAGCTTCCGAGCTATTAGAAACAATCACACTTTTGATTTACCAAGCCGAACAGGGAGAAATTGATCCTTGGGATGTCCAAGTGATTGAGGTGATTGACCGTTACTTAGAACTGATGGCACCGGAGGCAATAGGAAGAGGTTATGAAGCGGACTTGTCTCAATCTGGACAGGCATTTTTGTCAGCATCAATGTTGGTATTATTCAAGGCAAATACTTTGATGCAATTGTCAACAGTAGGAGATGTGCTAGATGGTGTAGAAGATGATGCATTATTGTTAGGTGAAGACGGTTCACATCAAGGTCATCGTCTACCGCTAGAACGGCAATTGCGTCGTCGTCCAGCAGCAATGCCGCCACCAAAGCGCCGTGTGACTCTGCAAGAGTTAATCAAGCAATTGCAGATCATGGCGAATCAATTGAAACTGGTAGAAAAAGCCAGTAAACCTATCCGTCCCAGACGCCTGCCTAGCGTCCAAAGTATGCGGGAGGCACTGGAGTTAGCTCACCAGGAAAATCTGACAGAAGTAGCTGGCGAACTGGAGCAGGTGTTGAAATTGTCGGCAAAAGAGCTAAGTCTAGAACAAAATTGGTTAAATTTAGAACAACTTGTAGAGTTGTGGACTCAGACCAAGCTTGTTAACCAAAATGGCTCTGGACATGAGTCTAAGCGCAGTCAACTAGTTAGCGTTTTCTGGGCATTACTACTATTATCGGCTCAATCGAAAGTAGAGCTATTTCAAGAGGAGTTTTACCATGAGATTAAAATTCGCTTACTTAGAGATTCAGCCAACTCCTGCCAACCTTTTGAGCAACCGATGAACTAAGAAAAGCAAAAGCAGCCCTACAGATATTTACAGATTTGTACTTCAGCCCCAAAATCCGAGTAAATTGAAAAGATAAGCGATCGCTTGTCATCTAAGTATATCTATGGTTGTAATAACCACTAAAATCCTGTTATCCCTCTTTTGAGGGATGGCTTAGAGCAGAAATAAAAACTGATGATTAAGTATCACTCGATGAAAGTAAACTGGGTTGTGGTTGAGGAATAAATTTTTATGAAAGCGATGATTCTCGCGGCTGGCAAGGGTACTCGCGTGCGTCCGATTACCTATACAATTCCCAAACCGATGATTCCCATCCTGCAAAAGCCAGTGATGGAGTTCTTGCTGGAACTGTTACGCCAACATGGATTTGACCAAATTATGGTCAACGTTAGTCATTTGGCTGAGGAAATAGAAAATTATTTCCGTGACGGTCAACGGTTTGGGGTACAGATTGCCTATTCATTTGAAGGCAAAATTGATGACAACGGTAAACTAGAGGGAGAAGCAATCGGTTCTGCTGGAGGAATGCGGCGCATCCAAGACTTCTCACCCTTTTTTGATGATACCTTTGTAGTTTTGTGTGGTGATGCTTTAATTGACCTGGATTTAACTGCGGCGGTTAAATGGCATAGAGCTAAAGGCTCAATCGCTACTATTATTACGAAATCTGTCCCCAAGGAAGAAGTTTCTAGCTATGGTGTGGTGGTGACAGACGAAGATGGGCGTGTCAAAGCTTTCCAAGAAAAACCTTCAACTGAAGAAGCCCTCAGCACCAATATCAACACAGGTATTTACATCTTTGAGCCAGAGGTTTTTAACTATATCCCCTCTGATATCGAGTATGACATTGGTAGCGAATTGTTTCCCAAATTGGTAGAAATCCAAGCTCCCTTCTATGCCATCCCTATGGACTTTGAATGGGTAGATATTGGTAAAGTCCCAGACTATTGGCGGGCGATTCGCGGTGTGCTGCTAGGTGAAATCAAAAATGTGCAAATCCCCGGTCATGAAGTTGCCCCTGGCATCTATACTGGCTTAAATGTTGCCGTAAATTGGGACAAAGTAGATATCACAGGCCCCGTTTACATTGGCGGTATGACGAGAATCGAAGACGGAGCTAAAATAGTTGGCCCAGCGATGATTGGGCCCAATTGTTGGATATGTAGTGGTGCAACAGTAGAAAACAGCGTGATTTTTGAATGGTCGCGCCTAGGCCCCGGAGTTCGGTTAGTCGATAAGCTAGTATTTGGACGTTATTGCGTAGATAAAACTGGTGCTGCTATTGATGTTCAAGCCGCAGCTTTAGACTGGCTGATTACTGATGCCCGTCAAACAGTGCCATCACATACTCCTGTTGAGCGACAAGCGATAGAGGAATTGTTGGGAACAACTACAAATTAGGAAATTGGGCATGGGGAAGAAGCAAGGGAGCAGGGGGCAGGGAGAAGAGTTCTCCCCTCTGCTCCCCGCACCCCGCCCCTCTGCCTCTTTTCAATGCCCAATACCCAATGCCCCAATCCCTAACTATTCAAGTACGTATATCTTCTAAGACTCTGCTCGTAGGTTTGCAATAGTCGCTGAGATTCTGCTAGAGTAATACGGTTTTCTTCTAATGCTTTCTCACAACGCTGGCGAATGTTTTCCACCATATCTTCGGAGTCATACTGGACGTAACTCACTACTTCGCTCATGGTGTCACCTTTGACAACGTGTTCAATCTGGTAGCCTTTGGGCGTTAATTGGATATGAACGGCGTTAGTATCGCCAAATAAGTTGTGCAAATTGCCCATGATTTCTTGGTAAGCTCCATTTAAGAACATCCCCAAATAATAAGGTTCTCCGGGCTTGTAAGTGTGCAACTCTAAAACCGATTTGACATCGCGCAGGTCAATAAAACGGTCAATTTTACCATCACTATCGCAGGTGAGGTCTGCCAAAATTCCCCGCCGCGTTGGTTCTTCATCCAAGCGGTGAATTGGCATGATCGGGAATAGCTGATCGATCGCCCAGCAATCTGGTGCTGATTGAAACACTGACATATTCACGTAGTAGATGGAAGCCATGATTTTTTCTAGGTCTTCCAGTTCATCGGGTACGTACTCTTGCTGTCTAGTAATGTTAAGAATTTTCTGACAACAAGCCCAGTAGAGGCGTTCGGCTTTGGCTCGTTCTCTGAGGCGTAATATTCCTAAGTTGAAGCGGCTGATGGCTTCTTCTTTGAATTGTGCAGCGTCGTGGTAGAACTCTTGATAGTTCTCTTGGTTGATGGATTGGTAAGTTTCCCACAAGTAATTGATAATTGGGGATTCTCCCTCTTGTGGAGGTTCTGGTGAATCGAGAGGGACATCACTAGTGCTAAGAACGTCGAAAATCAGCACCGACTGATGGGATGCGATCGCTCGTCCACTTTCACTAATCAGTGTTGGTACGGGTATTTCCCGTTCAGCACAGGTATCTTTTAACTCTGCCACGATGTCGTTGGCATAGTTCTGCATATTGTAATTTTTCGATGCATAGAAGTTGGTTTGTGAGCCATCATAATCTACGCCCAAGCCACCACCAACATCAAGGTATTTCATATCTGCCCCCAGCATCGACAATTCCACATAAATGCGGCTGGCTTCTTGGATGGCATCTTTAATCACATTAATGGCAGAAATTTGTGAGCCGATGTGGAAATGCATCAATTGCAAAGAATCGAGCAGGTCAGCTTCGCGTAACTTGTCAACAGCCTCAATTACTTCGGGCATTGTCAAACCAAATTTAGCGCGATCGCCACTGGAAGTTCCCCAACGTCCCATGCCTTGGGTACTGAGTTTAGCTCGAACACCTAATATTGGCTTGATACCTAACTGGCGATTGGCATCAATTACCAAATCAACCTCTTCAATCTGTTCTATGACGATGATTGGTGTTTGCCCTAGTCTTTGGGCTAGCATTGCCGTTTCGATATATTCTCGGTCTTTGTAGCCGTTGCAAACTAACAACGCTCCTGGTGTATCCAATACAGCCAGAGCAATCATTAATTCTGGCTTGGAACCGGCTTCTAAACCAAATTGATGGGGTTTGCCAAATTTCACTAAATCCTCAATCAAATGCCGTTCTTGGTTGCATTTGACGGGAAACACGCCACGGTAGACACCAGGGTAATTATAGCGAGCGATCGCTTTAGCAAAACAAGCGTTCAACCGCTCAATCCGGTCTTCCAAAATATCAGAAAAGCGAATCAACATGGGAAGTCCCAAGTTGCGCTGTTTCATGGAGTTGACCAATTCAAACAAGTCAAGAGATCCCCCGCGATCGCCCTTGGGTGCTACGGTAACGTGACCAGCAGCGCTAATGGAAAAATAAGGTTGTCCCCATCCTTCAATCCGGTACAAGGCTTCACTATCCTCAATTTTCCAAGAGCGAGGTAAATCTTGTGTGGTAGTACTAGGTGGTAACAGCTTTTTTTGCTTATGATTTTTCACTTCTTTGTGTCCATTAGACGGTAGTACCACCTCGTCAGATGTAGCAGTTGAATCAGCACCCATTTCTTCCTAACCTCTGTTTTTCACCCACGAGTTAACAATTTAGCGCATTCATTTAGGAACGTATATGCACCCAAGGATAATTTCTGAGATAAACTCTGATTGGTCAATAGTCGTATGTCATTAGTCATCGGTCATTAGTCATTGGTCATTGGTCATTAGTGCAAAACCCTTAGACTCAAGACAGAGGATGACAAAGGACAAATGACAATTGACAAAATAAAAAATTCATTAAGTTTTTGGAGATAGCTTTGGAACGTACATTCTTAGCAATTAAGCCAGATGGAGTACAACGGGGATTAGTGGGGGAAATTATCCGTCGCTTTGAAACTAAAGGTTTTACCCTAGTTGGTTTAAAGTTTTTGAAAGTCAGCCGGGAATTAGCTGAACAACACTATGGTGTTCATCGAGAACGTCCCTTTTTTGGTAGTCTAGTCGAATTTATCACTTCTAGCCCAGTGGTGGCGATGGTATGGGAAGGTGATGGCGTTATTGCATCAGCCAGAAAGATTATTGGTGCAACAAACCCCTTAACAGCAGAGCCAGGAACGATTCGCGGCGATTTCGGGCTGAATATTGGTCGCAACTTAATTCACGGTTCTGATGCTCCAGAAACCGCGCAACAGGAAATAGCTCTATGGTTTAAGGATGAAGAATTAGTTAGTTGGCAACCACATTTAACACCTTGGTTGCACGAGTAAGATATTAGGGGAGAGGTTACAGGTGATAGGTGACAGTTGACAGGTTACAGGTTACAGGTGACAGGTTGCAGGTTGCAGGTGATAGGTTACAGGGTATAGGGAATAATCTGTACCCTGTACCCTGTACCCTATTCCCTATTCCCTCTCCCCTCTTTTACTTAGAAAGTTCGCTCTTTTCTGGTTCTACTTGGGGTAATTCAGTACCAACACGCTTGGAAAATCCCCAGCCTAAAATTAGGAAGATGGCAGCAATCATGATCCATTCTGGTGGAACAAAACTATCGTTTACCACTTTTAACAACAAGCGTAAACCCACCAAGGCCACAGTTACATAGCCTGCGTCTTCTAGGTTTTCATATTCGTCTAACCAACGGATGAACAATCCTGCCATGAATCGCAGCGTAATAATACCAATTGTTGCACCCGTCAGCACTAGCCATTTTTCTTGAGAAACTGCGATCGCAGTTGTCACACTATCCAAAGAAAATGCCAAATCTGTAAATGCAATCACAGGTATCGCTTGCAACAATGAATTAAAACGCGGCCCGTGATGGTGATCGTCCTTAGATTCTTCCGAGGTAAAGTGTTGAAATACCAACCACAGCAGATAAGCAGCGCCCAATAATTCAAATTGCCAGAATTGTTGCACCCAAGTGGCAGTCAGAATCAGGCTGATTCGCAGCACATAGGCAACAACTAAACCAAAGTTCAAAGCTCTACGCTCAAGTTCTTCGTCTTTCAGCCCACGCGCGATCGCAGCGAGAGCGATCGCATTGTCGGCAGATAACAGCGCCTCTAAAAGCACCAGGATCAGCAAAACTATAAGGGCTTCAAGGCTGAAATGAAAGTCGAGGTAATCAAAAATTCGGTCTAGCATTCCGGGTTTCTCAAACAGAAAAAATTAAAATTTGACAAGAACAGAGATTTATATATTAAAAATCGCAATAAATTGCCACTCTAATCCAGCTTAACGTGCTTGTGATGCATTTTGAAGAGGGTTGAATGTGTGCGATCGTAATTCGAGTGGGGTAATTTGCGTATAAGTCAATACATCCAAAGTTTTAACATCTAGCTGAGTGCGATCGCAATAGTCCATGTTATGCAAAGCATTTCCGGCTCGTCTAGTCTCTTTGTTAGAAGAAGGGTAGGCTACAAATATTAGACATTTTCAGAAATTAAATCCATAACTCTTGTAGAGAACTAGCAGTGCTACGTCTTTATATTCCTTTTCACCAAATGTCTATAGCAGTCCGCTTTGATTTTTGAAATTATTTGTGTAGAGAGGGAGTGGGGAGTGGGGAATAAACCTTTTCGGGGTTTACTGATTTTTTTCAGGAATTAAATATGAGTCCTATATCTCTCGTAATTAATTTTAGTAATAGGTGTAATTTTATTTGACAATCGCATAAATTTTTAATTAGCCTCTGATAAATATATAGGCTTGACTTTACGGATTAAAATGCCTAGCTAATCTGCTATCAGCTTATGATAGGCAGAAGTTTTGCTTCACTATTTATACCTGTAGTTTCTATTGCTAACAATCTTAATTTTTAGGTGATTAATTATGATTTTAATAGATGAACCATCTCTGGCTAATATTCTAGGATTTCTCGCATTGGCTAGTTATATAGGCACACTAATACCCACAATTTTTAGAATTGTTTTTCCTCAAACTAAAGAGACTGGCATTCCCCAATGGCTACTAAAACGCCGCCGTAACATTGGTCTTATAGCTTTCTTTTTAGCTTTAGGTCATGGTTTACTAATGGTTCAAAAGAGAAACTTTGATTTTTTGACATCAATACATTTTGGATATATATCCAGGGTGTAAGCACTTTCATTATTTTTACACTCCTTTCTATAACTTCTAATAATTGGAGTGTAAAAAAGCTGAAAAAGAACTGGAAGCAATTACATAAGCTTACTTATGTAGCTATGATAATTTTGATTTGGCATATCTGGGATAAAATGTCAGGTCATTGGACATATTTAACACCAATTAGCCTGATTGCTACTATCCTAATCACGGTTTTGTTTATCATCCGGCTTTGGATTGAACACCAAGATAAGCAACAAAGAAACGCCAAGAAAGTAACTCAGCCAGATTTAGTAGAACAAAAAAACAAATAGCTCCATTAATACAATATGGCAGAAGTAACTAATTAGTTGAAGAAGCTAAAACAGGCTTTAATTTCTTCTGCCTGCTGTTTTCTGATACTATTTGTCGCTCAAATTGTGTAAATGGAGAGTCCTTCTGTGGTGTCAAATTCAATTGTTAATAAAATTACATTAGTGCTGGCAATTACGTCTACAGCAACCTTGGCTGGGTTTAGCTCTTATCGTTTACTATTACCATTCCAGATGGCCACGCCTGGGGCTATGCCCTTGCCAATGATTCAACCTTATCAAACCCTCAAAGGACATTCAGTCTGGATTTATGCGATCGCTATCAGTCCAGATGGTAATACTTTGGCTAGTGGTAGCTATGATGGCACGATCAAGATTTGGAATCTACACACTGGTAAGTTACTCTACACTTTTAAAGGTCATGCTGATGCAGTTGTATCCTTGGCAATTAGCAGCGATCGCCGTGTACTCGCTAGTGGCAGTTGGGATAATCGAATTAAACTGTGGAATCTGGAAACAGGAACTCTCATCCGTACCCTTGAAGGGCATAAAGACGATGTAGAAGCGATCGCTATAAGTCCCAACGGAAAATCACTTGCTAGTAGCAGTGCTGACAATACCATTAAGCTCTGGAATTTAGACACAGGCAAAGAACTCTTTACACTCCAAAATGTGGGCTGGGTAAAGTCTGTTGCTTTTAGCCCCGATAGCCAGAAGTTAGCCAGTGGTGGCAGAGATAACTCCATTAGAATTTGGCAGCTAAACACTGGCAGTCCGTCACTAATACAGACTCTTACAGGGCATTCCCAAGGAGTATCTTCTGTTGCCTTCAGTCCTGACGGGCAAACCCTCGCCAGTGGGAGTATGGATAAAACCATCAAACTGTGGCAACTGGGTAATGGCAAATTGTTGCACACTCTAGCAGGTCATTCTCAATCTGTATGGTCTGTTGCCTTTAGCCCTAATGGACAAACCTTAGCCAGTGGTAGTTATGACAGAACAATCAAGCTCTGGGATTTACCTAATGGCAAACTCTTTGCCAACTTTGCAGGACATAGCAAATCTGTATGGTCTGTGGCCTTCAGTCCTAACGGGAAAACCCTAGTGAGTGGCAGTAGTGACGAAACCATCAAACTTTGGTCTGTACCTAGCGATATCACTAAAGTTTCCAGGCTGGACTTCAGGAAAAACTCGTCTACGTAAAAACCGCTTTTCTGTTTAGAAAAATGTGGCAGATTTTCCGTAATCTTCAAACTGTAATCAGTAGATATATGTGTGACCATCACATCCCAATTTCACTAATTTTACAAAAGGAATCTATTATGAATAAAGAGCGTCCTTCTCGCCAAGAATGCCAAGAACTTGGTCCTGAAAACAACAAACAACGTCGGAAATCATCTCGATCAATTCGTCGTGAAGCAGCACAAATTGCCTTTAACCGGGGTGCAGTCGATCATGTTTGCAATGGTGAACAACAAGACTATGGCGGTGCAGATGGAAATCCTAATTACATTGCCAATTTCTCTAAAGGTTTGCCTCATAATGAACTTGGAGAAGTTAAGCCAGAAGCTTACAAATTTCTACTCAAAGCCCTTGAAAGCGGCAAACCCGAAGACTTTGAAGCTATTAAGCTAGGTCTTGGCCACAAATTGACCAATCCTCAAGCAGGTTTGGGTTTTGATTTAGAAGGCCCCGACGGACATGCATTGGCTATTCCTCCAGCACCTCGTATCGACTCAGCCGAAAACTCCGGGGAAATGGTGGAACTTTACTGGATGGCACTGTTGCGAGATATCAACTTCAGTGATTACACAAATAATCCTTTGGTAGCAGAAGCCGCAGCAGATTTGTCCAAATTGTCTGACTTTCGCGGGCCAAAAGTTGGTGGATGCGTCACACCAGCTACCATTTTCCGAGGTATTCATGCTGGTGATTTAGTAGGCCCTTATATCTCCCAGTTCTTGCTCAAGGATATTCCCTACGGTTCCCTAACGATTTCTCAAAAACAAAAAACTGTACAGTCAAATATCAATTATTTGACTGATTACGAAAGTTGGTTGAATATCCAAAATGGTGGCAACGCCAAAACAGATGCCTTTGATAGCACACCCCGCCATATCCGTAATGTGCGAGATATCGGTCAATATGTCCACGTTGATGCTCTCTATGAAGCTTACCTCAACGCCTGTTTGATTTTGTTGGGACTGGAAGCTCCTGTAGATGAAGGAAACCCTTACAAAAATTCTAAAACTCAAATCGGGTTTGGGACTTTTGGTGGGCCCCATATTCTTAGTTTGGTGACTGAGGTAGCAACCAGAGCGCTGAAAGCTGTATGGTTCCAAAAGTGGTATGTACATCGCCGCATACGTCCTGAAGCATTTGGTGGACTAATTCACAATCAACTGACTGGCCGTGCAAAATATCCAATTAATGAAGAAGTTTTTCGCACCAGCGCCCTTGAAAAAGTTCACAGCCGCTACGGTACTTATTTGTTACCAATAGCGTTCCCAGAAGGTTCTCCCACTCACCCCGCCTACGGTGCTGGACACGCTACTGTTGCAGGTGCTTGCGTTACTATTCTGAAAGCTTGGTTTGATGAGTCTTGGGTGATTCCTGAACCAGTAGTTGCTAATGCTGAAGGTACGGAACTAGTTAAATATAATGGCGCTGATGTCGGACAGATAACGGTTGGTGGAGAGTTGAATAAGGTTGCTGCCAATATTTCCATCGCTCGTAATGGTGCTGGTGTTCACTGGCGCAGTGATTACACGGAGTCTGTGAAACTGGGTGAGCAGATAGCAATTGGCCTGCTGCAAGAGCAGTCACTTACTTATAACGAAGACTTTTTCTTTAATCTGACTAAGTTTGATGGTCAGAAAATCAAAATTTCTCGTGATGAAGTGAAACACCTTATGGAAGAAAAGGACGATTAGTAATTAGTGACTATAGGATTCTTAAGCTGTGACGCATTTAAACTGTATATTGGACATATCCAGAAATTAAGCTGTTACGTATACAACTTGCATTATCAGGGCGGGCAGGATGCCATTGGTGTCAACTTAAGGTAGAACTCCTTTCAAATCTCGTTTCCAGCCTCTGGCTGGAAATGCTCATCATAGCGGCTCTGCCTATCGTTGAGGCTCCGCCTCAACGATAGGCATTCCCAGTCGGAGCAGGGGAACGAGGCAATCCTAAAAGCTTTTTCTAGACTGGTTTTTACGTTACAGCACTTCCGGCAGCTATGAGGTACATCCTAAAAGCTGAAAGCGATGATAGGAGAGGGGCAAGAAGAAAACTATATTGCATAATAAGCCGGAAGCGCTGTAAGTTGACACCTATGAGCACTCCTGTCCCCCTACGACATATCTGGTTTTTCAAAAATTCATATTTTGTATTTTGTGTCAATGCCTAAGTCCTATACTTTTACGTTAAGGGGAAAATTAACCTTTTCCCCTTGATTTTTGAGAATACTTCTAATAATATGCTCCGACAAGGCTGTAAATCAGACTTGCCATTACTAATAAAGTAACAATTACATAGATAAATTCTCGCTGTAGCAGGAAAGCCAATAGGGAAATAAAAACGCGAACAATGGGAGTAGCAATTAATAATAACAGTCCAAGTTGAATAATGCCGCGATTGCTACCTGATAAAACTGCTTTCACGACACCAACTGGTGAGCGAAATTCTAATGGTTCTGCCCGAAAAAAGTGATATTCCGCAGGTTCAGTACCGTGATGAATTAAGTAGAGTATACCCCCTAGCAAAACGACAGCACTAGCTATCAGAACGCCATATTTCATGAGGTTACTGAGCAAATATTCCAATTGCTGTTCATTTGATGTTTTGGTGACATTTTTGTTAACATCAATCTCACAGTTATCGGGCAATTGTGCGACTGTGCTAGTGGGCTGTTTTAATTGTTCGATATTAGAGTCTGGATCTTTCGGTGGTAAAGTTAGTGTAGCCACTTCAGTATCTGGTTGTGCCAGTAATGCCCAGCGAAAGCTACTATTAAATTTATACATTTTACAGCCCCCCGATTAAACTGTTGTAGACCATTTTCAAAGCCATTACCACCAGCACAAAACTGAAGAGAATTCTCAAAACCTGCGTTTTAGCGCCTATCAGGATTCGTGCGCCCAAGAAAGCACCAGGTAATACCCCCAGCATTACTGGCATGGATAGTCCTGGATCGATGTAGCCTCGTGCTAGATAAACTCCGGCTGATGCTGCTGCTGTCACGCCGATCATGAAATTGCTAGTGGTGGTAGCAACTTTGAAGGGTAGACGCATGGCTTGATCCATTGCCAATACCTTAAATCCCCCGGAACCGATGCCAAGTAATCCAGAAAGCACCCCAGCTATTAACATCACACCAAATCCCATTGGTACTGAATGAACTTGATAAGACATCACCCCCTCTGGAGTTGGATAACTGCTATTCAGTTTGAGATAATTTGCGATGGGATTTGCTGCTTCATTTTCAAGATGTTCTATTCTAGGTCGTTGTGAAAGGTATGCTGAATAAATCAGGACGATCGCTAGTACGATAGTTAGAGCTTTCACAGAGATAAAAGTAGCAATCATTGCTCCTGCGATCGCACCAATAGTTGTCGCTACTTCTAAAAACATTCCCAATCGCAAATTGGTATAGCCTTTTTTTATATAGGTAGATGCTGCACCCAAAGAGGTAGCAATTACAGATACTAGTGAAGCACCAACGGCGTATCGAATATCAACGCCAAATATTGAAGTTAATAAGGGCACAATTACTACCCCGCCTCCTAGCCCAGTCAGCGCCCCTAACAAGCCAGCGCTAAATGAACCAATCCAAATTAATAATGAAAATTCTAAAATAGTCAAATTTAATTCCTCTTTTTTTTAGATGTATATCAAAATGCCAAAAATTTTTTTGTATTTTCTAGAACTTAATTGTAAAATTTATTACTATCTACAGATATAGCTTTTCTTACTTGGGTATTCAAGAGCAAGAAGCCGGGAGGAATTCTAACTTCTCACTTAAAAGTTTGATTAAATTTCATGAAATTGGAACAATTGAAGAAGAATTCAGGAGTCAGAATTCAGGAGTCAGAATAAAGACGCTCGATAGCACAGCGTTAGCGACGCAGGAGCGTCTTTAAGACCACCAAATTTTCAATTTGATGGGGGTTTTAAACCCGTTTATTCAGACGCGACTCGAAAATACTCGCTAACGCTACGCTATCGAGTACTCGCTTGCCGCCGGCGCTATCCGCCACTCGTACAGAATTCATACTGAATTCTGACTCCTGACTCCTGAATTCTGTTTAGATAAATCAATATTAGACGCTGGTAAGTAGCTAGGTGCAATTACCGCAAAAGATTGCGCCAGTACTTCTGAGAAAGACAATCTAGTTTACATAGGAGTGAAAAATAATGTAGAGACGTAGCAGTGCTACGTCTCTACAAGGATTCTGAATAACGCATATTTAATTTCTGGATATTTATAGTGGTTTGTCAAGTTTAAATTGATGAGTAAGCAAGCTCGTGTTAAGGGCTAAAATGCTTACTAAGCTTAAATTGCATAAGCTGGGTGGGTAAGATGCCCACCCCACAAAAGTTATATTTAATTCTTCGATTATGCAAATTAGATGTTTTCTAACTTACAAACACTCAAAACTAGCTTGACAAACTACTACACACATAATGTTACTCCTCAGCTATCAACTTTCTTTCTTCAGGGAGTAAAGTAGTTTCATCTTCAGGGCGTTCATCATCTACGGTTTTGACTTGAGTTATGTATGGTTTGATAATTAGACTGACACCAACTGTCCAACCTAATGCAACCATCCAACCTGCGAGAATGTCACTGGGAAAATGAACTCCCAGATAGAGACGACACCAGGCAATAGCTATTATGTATAAGCTGCCGAACATAAGAACCAACCAGCGCCAAGAGCTAGCCCAAGTTAAGAATAGCAAAATTGCTACCAGAGTTATACTCGTCATAGCATGACCACTGGGAAATGCAAAACTATACTCAGGTACAATAGACTGCCACAATTGTGGACGCACTCGATGCATTAATTCCTTGGCTGTACGGTTGATGATAACACTTCCCACTGAGGCAGTGAGTAAATAAGCTAGCGATCGCCAGCGTTTTTGTAGTAATAATATTAGTGCGATCGCACCTAGAATCGGTATCGCTGTCCAAGGCAACCCAACTATAGCTAGGGTGACAGCTAAAACATCTAATTGTGGGTTGGCTGTAGAATGGATTGCTAACAGAATAGGTACATCCCACGGTAAGCCAGCTTGATTTTCCCATAACTTCACTGTCAGGATTTCAAAGACCTGTAAAGGTAAATATACTCCTATTAAGAGGAATAATAGCGATCGCCAACGAGCAATCAACAGGTTTTTGAGAAAAGAAAGCGGTGACTGACTTTCTTTATTGACTGTTTTTACTTCTTCCATATCTAAACTTAAAAAGAATGATCAACGACTTCACTGATTACAAATTACTGGAATCTTGAAAAGTTCCACAATGTTTACAATACGGCAAATGTTTATAAGTAAGATTATGACAGTTTTGACATTCAATATCTTGATAATAACCACAGTGGGGGCAGTAAGTATCAAGGTGTCGAATTTTCTTGGCGCAATTTACACAGCGTGATTTTTGGACTCTGTTAGCTGCCTGGACTTTAACATTAAAGACAACTTTCTGAAAAAACTGGATAATTCCAAAACCAACAATTGGAATCAGCAAGATATAAACATAATTTATCAGGAAAAGTAAACCGCCAAAAAGGGACTTAATAATCTCAAAGAGAAATTGAAATATTACGCCTATTTGCAGAAATTCAAATATTTTAACGATTAGTGGGATAAAAAAGATGACTAGCAAATGCCAGCTAATTAGGGAGATGAGTCCATATCCTCTTCCTTGGGCAAATTTATTAACTGATAAGGTAAGGATAATTAGCGGTAGAAGAAAGAGAGATTGAAAAGCAAGCTGGATACTTGGATACCAAAATGATGCCTGTTGATAGCCTTTGTCAACTTCTTTGAATTGATTTTCATCTTTAAGAAAGGTGATAAAGTTAACGCTTTCCGCTTTGGCAAGCAGTTCATTTTTAAGAGTAGAATTTTCTTGTTTAAGAGTAGAGATTTGGCGATTATTTTCTTCTAATGCTTGTTTAGCTTTTTCAGCGCTAACTTGATTAATTGATTGCCCACGACTCTGACCTGCAATTTTTTCTAAAAGCGTTGAGTCATACTGTGATTTAATAGTGTTATTAGATTGTTCAAGTCTACTAATTTTTGCTTGTTTCTGCTCAATAGTTTTAATGATTTGCTGCTTTTCAGGATTGTTAATCTTATCTTTGTAATCTGCATATTGTAAGCACGTTTTAGAAACCTTACCCAGATGTCCTGTTTCGGCTTGCTGGTAGTTTCGCTGAAAGCTGAGTTGATTGCTGGTGTATGATGACAATGAAAGTCTAAGAATTTCATAGTCTTTATCTTTAGTTTTTTTTGTCCGGTAATTTTGCCATTCTGAATAACATGGATAAGCCTCAGTTGGACTGAGATGCCATCTGCTAATATCATCGAGTCCCGTAAAAACATTAATTAAGATAAAAATATCAATTAAAATAATGACAATCAAACTCACTTTGTTCAGTGGTTCGTTGTTTATTGTTCTTGATCTACTAAAAAATTGACTTAAAATTCGGCGAATTCTGGCAAACATATTGTCTTTTAAATAAATGGGAATTCAATCCGAATCAATTTTATCTGATCAGTAGTGAATAACTGGGCAAAAATACATCTACCCATCTGAAGATTTGTTAACTGCTGACTTTAAATATAATATAAGCAAATAATTAAAAGATTGACACAGTAGCGGCAAACGCGCCAAGTCTAATCGGATAAATGGTATTTAGAGAAAGTGATTTATAATTTGGAATGCGATCGCCTTACTAAAACTTTAAACACAAAAGTGGCGGTGATTGACCCTTGATCCCTGCAATAATGATCTTTGAATACGTTGTAGGGGCGCACAGTTATCTAGCTGTGTGCCCCTACAACTAAACCCTATTTAGCAGCGAAGTAGGCTTCTAATGCCTCAGAACCACCAATTAATTTACCATCGATAAATACTTGGGGAACTGTTGTCGCACCTGTAACTGCTCGTAAAGAGCGTGTGGTAATATCCTTGCCCAAGGTAATTTCTTCGTAATTAATGCCATGTTCGTTGAGCATCGTCTTAGCACGGGCACAGAAGGGACAACCAACTTTTGCAAACAGAGAAACAAGTTCAGGCTTCACTGCTTGGGGGTTAATATATCTGAGCATTGTCTCAGCATCAGACACCTTAAAGGGATCTCCTGGCTCGTCTGGTTCAATAAACATCTGGTTAATCACGCCATCTCTTACCAGCATAGAATAACGCCACGATCGCTTCCCAAATCCCAAGTCTGATTTATCTACCAGCATACCCATACCTTCAGTAAATTCACCATTACCATCGGGAATTAACGTGATATTTTCTGCCTCTTGATCCTTTGCCCATTCGTTCATCACAAAGGCATCATTCACAGAAATACAGATAATGTCATCGACACCATTTTGTTTGAAAACCCCGGCTAATTCGTTGTAGCCAGGGAGATGAGTTGATGAACAAGTCGGAGTATAAGCACCTGGTAAAGAGAAGACAACCACTGTCTTATTAGCAAATAGCTCATCGGTTGTCACATCCACCCACTGGTTGTTCAGGCGAGTATGAAAAGTGACATTAGGAACTCTTTGTCCTTTGCGATTGGGGAACATAATTTTGCTTGCCTTTAGTAATCAACTCCAGTCATAACCTATCATGGGAGAACTGATATAGTGTAACTATACAATTGGCTAAGAAAGTTCATTTATAAAGGTTGCGATCGCTGCAACAAACTCAGCAGTTGATTCATAGGGTAAAACATTACGCCCATTTATTTTTATACCTTGACCTTGAGGCAAACAAGCAAGATAGTGAGCCAAGCGTTCATCTGGTGTTTCTTTTCTATTGTCTTGGCTAATACTCGATGCAGTTTCTCCCATAACGGCTAATGTTGGTTGCCCAATAGAGGCTATATAACTAGTATAATCCTGTCGCCAAAACCCTGCTAAAAAAGAAAACACTGCATGGCGGCTAGCAGGATTTGCTGCACCTGCAACCAATGTATTTAACTACTCTGCATCCACAGCATTCTCAGAAGCAAAAAGTTGACGAGTCGAGAAAGAACGTAAAAATTTTGGAGTGCGTGCATAGCGATAAAAAGCACTGCCAAAAGGCGAATCAAACAGATTCCAAAGGACTTTTTGCCGCCATTCTGGTGATTTATTTGTCATCAAACCCCACGCTGGAGGCCCAGAAAGTACAAGTCCGGCAATTAAATTTGATTCCTTTTGAACTAGTTGAATAGCAACTGGCAATAAAGCACCTTGTACAACTACAATCACAGGCTTTCGGACTACAGTTTGTAAAAAGTACTGTAATTGTTCTGCCCAATTATCAGGAGTGTAAGCGACATGAGGCATATCACTTTCACCACATCCCAATAAATCAGGGTTGTAAATTGGATTACGCTGACCTGCATCATACCATTGGCGACAAAATCGTTGCCAAAATTGCCGCGATAATCCCACGCCAATCGGATGAATTAACAGCAAGGGAACGTCTTCATACGTTGTATTAATTGGTTGATGAACTTCGTAAGCGCAACGATAATTCTGCCAACTATAAAACTGGCTAGGAGATGCTGTCAAATTGGTTGTGTTAGCTACAGCAGATGGTTGCATAATTCCTAGTTGTTAGTACTTGCTAAAAAATTATCTGTGGATGAATCAATTGATATCCAGCTTCTTTGAGCTTTTCATTCGATACCCAAGCATTATATGGGCGGGTACTCTTGACAGTAGTATCCCATTTAACTTTGGGTAAATTATGTTTTTCAAATAAGCTATCTAACAAGTCTCGGCTAGTGAGATGTGCATCATCGACTAGATTGTAAATCCCTTGCAAACGATGTTCACGGGCAAATTCTATCGCACCAACAATATCATCTAGATGAATCCAATTTGTGATATCCTCGCCATTACCCGGATTGGTTGCACCAGAATATCTACTAAATATTTTCAACAGTTCCCTGCCAGTCCCATAAATTCCTCCTAAGCGAAAGATACAAACCCGAAGATTTTCGCTAGATGCTGATAGCAACACATCCTCTGTTTTTCGGAGAATTTGTGCATTTAAATTAGCGGGTGCAAGCGGTGTTTCTTCATCTACCCATACACCATTTCTGTCACCATACACGGCATAACTACCTGTGTATATTAATTGCTTAACACTCTTAATCTGCTGCAAGGTTGAAACTAAACTTTGGGCAGTTTGTAGATAAGTTTCTTCATAACTTTCCCTATCTTTTGCACCAACACTCAAAAGTACAACATCTTGATTTTGCAAAACTGATTTTAGACTATCTAGGTCATTACCACAGGTAACTACAACTCTTTGAGATACTGATTGTAGTGCAGGAACACGCTCAGGGGAAGTTGTGGTTACACTGACAACAAAATTCATCTTTTGCTGCCAATATTGAGCGACCTTATAACCAACATAACCACAACCAATGATTGCAACATTCATGACAAATTAGACACTAATAAATTAAACTACTTATTAAGAGAATATTCTCAGTTAAGAGACTGGACGTAAATAAATTTAACAGTCCAGAGCTAACAGTCAATAGTTAATATTACAAAGAATTTTACCCAATGACTATTTTGCTAATTCTTTCTCAATTATGGCAATTATCTCTGGTGAAGTTGGCTGGACACTACTATTAAATCGAGCTACCACTTCACCTTGCTTATTAACTAAAAATTTTTCAAAGTTCCAAGCAACAGTTCCCGTTGGCTCAACAGCTTTGGTAAGTCGCTCATAAAGTGGATGCTGCTGTGAGCCTTTAGCATGAATCTTATCAAATAATTCAAAGGTAACACCATATTTGCTCGTGCAGAATTGCACAATTTCTTCATTGCTTCCTGGTTCCTGCGCTCCAAAATCGTTACAAGGGAACCCTAAAATACGTAACCCTGTTTGTCCATACTTCTGGTTCAATTTTTCTAGCCCCTCGTATTGAGAAGTATACCCACAGTAGGAAGCCACATTTACAATTAAAAGCACCTTTCCTGTGTAGTCATTTAATTGCTTATCTTCACCGTTGATTGTCTTGACTGCAATATCCGAAATTGTGTTACTCATTTTAAATCTAGTTTATAGGGAATATTGCCAAGTTTCCCATATTACAGGTACTCTAAAGCCGGTTTCTTTCAGGAAATTAGCTTTGTTAATGATTGGCGTTGAATCGGCTAGGCTATCTGTAACCACAAGCTAGTAGGCGGAGCGTCTTTGCCTTTGTAACTGGCGCATTTGAGGAATTAGGCTATGAGTCTACACTTACAGCACTTCCAGCTATTATGCAATACAGTTTTTATCCTTGTCCCTCTCCTGTCATAGCTTTCAGTTTTGAGGATGTACCTTATAGCTGCCGGAAGTGCTGTATCTTGGATAAATAGTCCGATAAATCCGCTGTTTCAGGATAAGTATTGCAAATCTGCGTTGCTTTTGATACAAATTTTGGTGCAGAGATCAATTAACATATTTCTAAAGTAACAAACAATTAACTTTTTATATCAAAAATTAATAATATCCAAAATTATCCTATCCTGGCATCGGAAAATACTTAGCTATAAAGGATGTAGTTGCTTGAACTATTGGCTCAGGAGCTATATTTCATAACAAAAGTCAAAAATTGTATTCAGCGATACAGTTTTTTGGTTTAAGTAAATAGACAATCAATCAAATTTATTCGTTGAGGCATAAATTTACCAAAAGTAAAACAGGAAGTAGTCTAATAGTTTCTCTGAAGGAGTGTTTATATTTTTCTACCATCAGATTTTTTGATGTTAAAAAAAGTGTGTTTCCAGGAAAATAAATAACAGATATAGAGAATGAGATAATTATTTCCTAAAAATTTATTTCCTAAAAATTTTGCCTAAAAACTTATTTTAGTCAGCCTAATTAAATTAATTGATGTTAAAAATAGAATCAGCAACATCAATTACCAATTTTTGAGCAGTAAAAATTAGCAATGAATCAGCATATTAGACCCTGGCACCGCTTACTGGCGCTAGCGATCGCTTCAATGATATTTGCAGTTTTTGCCCCCACAATTGTACAGGCGGCAGACCCTCCCACTGTTCAATCTTTATCTGAAACTACAACGAAACTGCAAATTTCCGTTGATACTATCTGGGTACTAATCACTGGATTTTTAGTATTCTTCATGCAAACCGGCTTTGCTATGTTAGAAGCAGGTTTGAACCGCCAAAGAGATGTAGTTAACGCTTTACTAGAAAACTTTATTAACGCTGCTGTTACCATCTTAGTGTGGTGGGGAATCGGCTTTGGGATTGCCTTTGGTACAAGTGTAGGTGGGTTAGTTGGCATAGATACCTTTTTCCTTAGTCAACTACCTGGTGCTGATGGTAGCTATACATTGGGTGCGCCAGGTTCTACAGCTGCCATCAATACCTATACCTTGTTCTTCTTCCAGTTTGCCTTTACTGCTACCGCTACTACGATTGCTACTGGTTCAATGGCTGGAAGAACTGACTTTATTGGTGACTTAATTTACAGCGCCATTATGGGGGCCATCAGCTACCCAATCATCGTCCACTGGGTTTGGAACTCCAGCGGCTGGTTATCCAAATTGAGCTATCACGACTTTGCCGGTAGTTCTGTTGTCCACACCGTTGGTGGCTGGACAGCGCTGGTAGGTGCCTATTTGCTTGGGCCTCGTCCCGCTCGCCCGCCTTGGGGAACACTACCGCCAGCACACAATCTAGGGCTAGCAACTCTGGGAACAATGATTTTGTGGTTTGGTTGGTACGGGTTCAACCCTGGTTCAACCCTCAGCACTGGTAATACAGGATTGATTGGTTTGGTGACAGTTAACACCACACTGGCTGCCGGAGCCGGGGCACTTTCGGCGCTAATTTTTCAATATATTCGTAGAGGTAAGTGGGATTTAGTTTATTCTCTCAATGGTTCACTCGCAGGGTTAGTGGCAATTACAGCTCCTTGCGCCTACGTTGTACCTTGGGCTGCGGTTTTCATTGGGTTAACGGGTGGTATTTTGGTTACTCTGGGAGTGGATTTGATTGAGTCACTCCACATTGATGACCCGGTGGGAGCATTTGCTGTACACGGTATCAATGGCATGATGGGTACTTTATCCGTTGGCTTTTTAGGTCAAGCAGAGCTGACCCTTAACAAAAAAGCAGGATTATTTTTAGGTGGGGGCTTTGATTTATTAGGTATACAACTTTTGGGTATAGTCGCGATCGCAGTTTTCACTGTCGCCTTTAGCTTTTTGATGTTCGGTGGTCTAAAAGCACTAGGACACCTACGTGTCGATCCTCAAGGTGATTGCATAGGTATTGATGTTTACGAACACGGTGCGTCAGTATGGCCTGATGTTTATTCGATTAATCAATTTGATCAATTTATGCAAGAAGAAGACAAAAACCGCCCTAAAACTTCTGGAACTGACACCCTTGATAGCGAATAGAGCCAACAATGACGCTTTTAGCTGAAAAAAGCCATTTTACGGTAGCCATAATACATATTTCACTGATTCTTTGCCTCTTACTACCGGATTTTTTATTGACATTTCATTTTGGGAAATTTTCCTTTGGAAAATTATTTTTGAAAGATTAAAGATTAAGTGAAGAAGACTTGACTATTTTATAAATTAGATCATAAATTTCTTACGAAGAGCTACAAAAAACATTTACAGATGTGCAATAGTTTCTTAAACTCCTACTAAGGTTATTTGAATTTATGGTTTTTAAACAAGTGGTCTAAAGGAAAAATATCAAAAACGACAGGTTATAACTTTTGACGCTACTTTTCCCTCGTTCAAGGATAGTTTGGAGGATGACACTGAAATTTATGTACAAACAAAAATTGAAAACAAAAAAGAGGCATCTTTCTGCAAAAAATTCTCCGATAAACTCACAATTCAACTCCAAAGTCAAGCTATTTAATCTGATTAGGCGGCTCTCTCCCAGTTGGCAAGCTTGTTTACCTATAGCTTGTCTGATTGTGTTGGGTTGGGGTTATGCCGCAGTTGCCCAAACTCCAGCCGCAGGGCCAACGACAGCAGAACTAAAAGTTGCTCTTGACACCTTATGGGTTGCGATCGCAGCTTTTTTAGTGTTCTTCATGAACGCTGGTTTTTGTATGTTAGAAACAGGCTTCTGTCGCCAGAAAAACGCTGTCAATGTTCTTTCCAAAAACCTGATTGTATTTGCTCTGTCTACCATTGCCTTTTGGTCTATCGGTTTTGCCTTAATGTTCGGTGATGGCAACGACTTCATTGGATTAAATGGGTTTTTCTTAGGGGGAGCAGATAACAGTCCCGCCACAGGAGACGCTTATAAAGGTATCTTCGGTGCTATGAATTGGGCTGGTGTACCTTTAGCAGCCAAGTTTTTATTCCAGCTAGTGTTTGCTGGAACAGCAGCAACAATCGTTTCTGGCGCAGTAGCCGAACGAATTAAGTTTGCTGACTTCCTAATTTTCAGCCTCTTACTTGTAGGTATTGCCTATCCCATTACCGGACACTGGATTTGGGGTGGTGGTTGGCTAGCAGACAGAGGCTTTTGGGATTTTGCCGGTTCTACAGTGGTTCACTCTGTAGGTGGCTGGGCAGCTTTGATGGGAGCAGCATTTCTTGGGCCTCGTCTTGGTAAATATCAAGATAAGCAAGTCGTTGCTATGCCCGGCCACAACATGAGTATTGCTACATTGGGCTGTTTGATCCTCTGGTTGGGCTGGTTTGGTTTCAATCCCGGTTCTGTAATGGCTGCCGATCCTGGTGCAATCAGTCACATTGCTGTAACCACTAACATGGCTGCTGCTGCTGGTGGAATTGGCGCTACTATTACAGCTTGGTTGTACTTAGGTAAACCAGACCTGTCAATGATTATCAACGGTATCCTGGCTGGCTTGGTTGGTATTACAGCGCCTTGTGCTTACGTAGGTATTCCTGCTTCTTTAGTCATTGGCTTGATTGCTGGGGTACTGGTAGTTTTCTCTGTAACATTTTTTGACAAACTTGGCATTGATGACCCAGTGGGAGCTACCTCAGTTCACCTAGTTTGTGGCATCTGGGGGACTCTAGCAGTGGGTCTATGGTCTGTTGGCCCTGGTGTTTATTCCTGGTATGCACTTGGCCCAGAAAAAGGTTTATTTGCAGGTGGTGGTCTTGGGCAGTTTGGTGTTCAGTTTCTGGGCGTTGCCACAGTAGGTGGCTTCACTGTTTTACTCAGTAGTATTTTTTGGCTAGCCCTGAAAGCCACTTTAGGTATCAGAGTATCTAAAGAAGAGGAACTAGAAGGTTTAGATATCGGTGAACACGGTATGGAAGCCTACAGTGGATTTCTCAAAGAAGGTGATGCAACTGGGTTTTCTGGAGAAGAAAGCTCAATTGGCAGATATTAGAGTAAATATTTCTTTGGTTTACTCTCTGGCATATTCCTAATATGAGCTACCAAGACACCATTAGTAGATTGAACTGATTCCGCAAAATTCTTTATCGAAGCGGGGAAAAGTAGGAGGTATAAAACCCCCTACTTTTTCAAATCTTTACATATAGCATCAGTTACCCTGCGGGAGCTTGCTACAGTCGGGGTAAAAGTCCCCTTCTGAAATGTCTTTAATTTTGAATTATTAACCCCTTGTCTCTTCGTTAACGCCGACTTACTTAGAAAGGTATAAAATTAAACATATCAATGTCCTTGCGAGTATTAACTGAATAATGCCACCATGAGTCTGCCTGATCTGAATCAAAGTTAATACTTATTTTACCTTGTGAAAAATTTATGGTTAAAGGATGGAGAGTTGGTATGCTGCTATTGGTAGCTATGGGAAATCTGGCATGGTCATTGAGTGCCAAGGCGAATTTTAACGGCAAACTCACCGTAGAAATTGATGGCTTGAAGAATAAACAAGGACAAGTCTGTGCGAGCATATTTGCTAGCAGTGAAGGATTTCCTAGCGATCGCAATCGCGGCTTACAAAAGCAGTGTACCAAAATTACTGATACCCCCTTACCCATTACCTTTAAGAACTTGAAAGCAGGCAGTTATGCCGTTGCTGTCTTCCACGATCAAAATAATGACAGCACTCTCAATAGCAATCTTTTTGGTGTACCAAGCGAAGGCTTTGGATTTTCCAGCAACCCAGAAATTCTCGCAAGAGCGCCCAAATTTAGCGAAGCAGCATTCTTGGTCGCTGGCCCAGATACCAATATCCAAATCCAGCTAAAATATTTTTAGAATGGCGTTACAGTACGCAAACTAGGTTTAAAAGTTAGATATAAAGCCTATTTTACTCGTGACTCTGCCAATTTTGAATTGAAGGAAAAATCTAAAATCGAATAACTACTTATAATCTATTGCTCTGAATCGTTGTGCGAATCTTCCGCTAAATTATCTTGTTCGGGCAAACCACGCATTCGATTCATCTGAGTTAAAGCATATCGTGCTGTTGCTTGCACTTCGGCATCTGGGTCTTCTAGCGCATGACGCAACATCTGGCTCATTTGACCCATCATGTCATAAACACGCGTCAGGTCACGGATAGCATTTTGCCGCACCTCTGGACTTTCATCTTGGATTGAAATTGCTAAAGCACGGTTCATCGGTTTGAGTGTGCGGGTGCCAATTTCTGCCAAAGCCGCCAAAATTAAACTACTTTCTTGAGAGTCAGCATCAATCATCAGGTCAACCAGATGCTGAATTGCCCGCGAATCTCCCTGCTGGCCCAAATCCCAAATAGCCTTGCGCCGCTTCGTTGGGTCAGAACTACGTAAGTCTTGAATTAATTCATCAACAATATTGAGTTTAACAAGACGGGAAGTTTTTTCTGGTAGCAATAACTGTGTAGACAGCGATGGTGCATCTGTTTGTGGATTAGTTGTTATCTCTGATAAGGGTAGTTTAATTGGCTCTGTGTTAGCTTCACTCAAAATTTTATTCTCTAACATTTCGGACTTTTCAACTCGTTTGACCTGACGAAACGACCTCAGCGCGTAAGAAAGCGCGCCGATGCTTCCTAAAACTCCAATGCCAAATATTAACCACCAAACAAAACTTCTCTCGGCTGGCTGGGGTTTTGCAGTTGGTATGGAAGTAAAGACAGGAAATGGAACTTTTGGAGCGGTGACTATCTGACTTTTAGCAGCCAAAGCTGTTTGCAATCTCCCCCTAGTCTCCTGACCGGTAATACCATCTACTTTTAAACCTTTTGCTTTCTGGAATTTAGATACAGCGATTTCTGTAGTAGCATTGTACTCTCCATTTACCGCGCCACTGTAATATCCCAACTGCTTTAATTGGATTTGTAGCCTCTTCACATCTGAGTTTCGGCTACCATATCTCAAAGTAGCTGGACTAGCAGTAACTGTCGAACTAGCTTGTGCAAGTTCTAAAATTTTCGGTGCTAGGTTAGGTGTCGCTGTGCTTGCGCGATTTGGGACAAAACCCAGGCAAGAAAAACAGGTAAATATTAAAATTGAGGAGCGGCATAGCCTCATATTAAAAGTTTCAGCCTAAACGTGCTTTTAAAGTATTCGATACCACATTGACACTCCCCGCACTAAAGTGACGGGGATTCTTGGTTCCGTGACTCGCCGTTAGACAGCAGGCTTGCACCAACTGCCCAAGAGGGCAAATCTCCCCAAGCGTAGCTTCCGGTGTGCCCCACCGTAGTTAGTCCTAATTTCAAAATATTGATGCTGGCATTCACATCCCTATCTTCCACATAGCCACAATGAGGGCAGACATGGGTTCTTGTAGACAGAGACTTCTTCACCTTTTCACCACAATTAGAACAATTCTGACTTGTGTTATGAGGAGGTACGGCAACCGTCACTTTCCCATATTTATGTCCAAAATATTCTAACCATTGACGGAAAGTTGACCAGCCAGCATCAGATATTGATTTAGCTAGATGTCGATTTTTTACCATGTTCTTCACACTTAAGTCTTCATAGGCTACCAAATCATTAGATTGGATGACGGAGTATGCAACACGCTTGCAATACTCTTTTCGCTGCCTACTTACTCTTAGATGCTTCCTTTGATATCTGTTTCTAGCTTTATGGTAGTTGGATGATTGTCTAATTTTGGCTTTCTTCTTCGCGGGACTGAACTTCTTGGACTTCTTGCGATTCGCTCGGTTTAACTGCTTCTGGGACGAACGGTAGAACTGGGGAGATGGTTCAACATTGCCTTTGCTATCGGCAATGAAATACTTTAGCCCTAAGTCAATACCGACTACCTGTAGGGTAGGTTGAGTTTCAACTTTAATCTCGACATCAATGGCAAACTGAGCGTAATACCCATCAGCACGACGTACTAACCGAACGCGCTTAATTTGTTTGATGTCGTAGAAATTAAGGTCGTAGGTTCCCTTCAGTTTCAAAGTTCCAATACCTTTCTTGTCAGAGAAAGTAATCGCTTTACGATTGGTGGAAAGTTTAAACCCAGTAGTTTTATATTCAACTGAGCGGCAATGCTTTTTAAACTTAGGGAACCCCTTTTTACCTTTAACTTTCTTCTTGCAATTATCGTAGAATCGCGCTATCGCAGACCATGCACGTTCCGCCGCAGACTGCCTAGCCATTGAGTTGAGTTCATCCGCAAAGGGAAAAACGTCCGCTAGTACAGCGCAATATTTATTGAGGTCGTATCTGCCAACATTTTTATTATCCATCCAATAGCGCAAGCACTTATTTTGAATGAATTGACTTGTTCGGATAGCTTCATCAATAGCCCTATACTGCTTATCTTTTCCCTTAACTTTGAACTCGTAAACAATCATGGAATCGACCAATTAACCACTATATTATGTTACCATGATTTACATAAACACCACCAAATAAATTTGCTTCCTTCGCTTATATCCCCCGCATGAATGACGGGGGTTTTACGCATCACGACTCATAACTTCTATATGACCAAATGTTAACTGTAACGCATTCCCCACGGACGAATCCGGAGGCTTTTAGTAGCCCTGAGAAATAGCGGCTTAGAACGCGCACAGGTTCCGAAACACTATCCCCTGAACCTCTAGGCGCGGTTACGATTAAACAGAGGATGGACTCATCCCCACGCCCCAAAAACACATTGGTTTGCCACTTAGCAAGCAGTGTGTTTCTACCCTATCAAGGCTACGCGACAGCCTCTATGTCTACTGGCGAAGCCGTTTCTGCGGGTTTACACAGTGTAAGCGCCCATTTCAACATACTCTTATTATCTCATGCAACACAAGTATTTTTGGACAGCGTTAGCGACGCGCAAGGCGAGTCCGCGAGCGTCTTAAAATCGCCTACGCCTTGCCCCCATGTTTGAAAACAGGGGCTTCCACGGCGAGAGGTGTTTGGTGATTTTTTATTAGCGTTGGGCATTAAGCATGGTTATTCTCGTTGTCCCTTTGTCCCCCTCATCTTCCTCTAGTTAGGGTAAAATTTCTGGTTCAGATTCTCTAACTGCTAAGGTTATGGGGTTTAATTTTTTAGCAGAAGCTTCTAAAACTGGTTGCTGTATATTAGCTATTTCGCCGACTGTCATTGTGTCGTTTTGTCCTGCTAAAGTATCACGTTGGTTAATGAGATAGATGCTAATTAAAGTTAGAAAAACACCTACCCACTGCAACGGACTCAGGACTTCTGAGAGGAAAAGATTGCCGAATATTAGGGCAAATACAGGTGTGAGGAAGGTGAGAGAACTAAGACTCGTGAGACTGCCACTAGAAGCAAAGTAGAAGAATAACCCATAAGCGATCGCACTACCAAATACGGTAGCATAGCCCAAAGCTATTAAATCAGAGCCTCCCAGATTCTCCCACTGCTGGGATTCAACAACTGATGAAATTCCCCATAGTGGCAATCCACCTAAAATCATGTGCCATCCCGTAGCAGTTACGGGGTCAGCATACCTACACACAAATCGAATCAACACCGTTCCCACTGCCATTGATAGCGCTGCTAAGAGCATCAACCACTCGCCGCTAGCAAACAAATCTTGCCAGTTGCCAATTGTCATATTTGCGCCTGAGTCGAGAAAATGTAAAATCCACTCATCAGGTAAGCCAATTAAACTAATGCCTGTGACTCCCAAGCCTAGCCCCAGCCATCCCCAAAAACCAATGTGTTCTTGAAATAGCCACAACGACAACAAGGCAACAGCTAAGGGTTGCGAGTCAATCATCACAGACCCTAACCCCGCACTGGTTCTGACTAATCCCTCTGCCAAAAAGCCTTGAAATAGTGTCCCATCTACTAGGCCAAATAAAGCAATCCACAGCCACGCAGCCCAACCCTTCGGTTGGGGTTTATCCATGAATGCTGCTGCAATCAGAATTAACATCCCTGCTGGTATCAGACGCACCCCCGCCATGAATAGCGGTGTGGTGTGAGGTATTACTCCTTTCATGGCTACCATTGCCGTCCCCCATAAGAAAAAGGGGGCAATTAATAAAAGAGGGGCGAAGGGAAGTTGAGATGCACTGAGTTTCAGTTGCATGGGTTTGCTGATGCCTTTGTTTAACAAGCGCAAAAATTGCTTTACCCAATTTTACCGAATTATGTAGTTTTGCGATCGCATAGCCCGTCGTAGTCATCACCTCTGGCAGGTGCTTTGCACCACCGCATAGTCTCTTGGAGACAAAGAATTAATACTTAGATGTAGCTAAAGTTACTGAAGAGTAATTCAGAACTCAGAAGCCGAATCCAGAATTGATTCTGTGCGACTGGATGTATAAGGGAGGTTTAGAGCAAGCGATTTTAAAGGCGGTGATATTAAATTCTTTCCGTGACTCTTCGCCCTGACTACTCGGATATTCTGACCGGAAAAGTGGATAGTGTAGCGTAGAGCCTTCTCTAAGAGAGGCTGCGCGAACGGAGAGGCAATCTACGCAACGCATCTTGTAGAGAGCGTCTTGCAATTTTTAATTAATAGTTTTTAATTTCTAATTGGAGCAAAGCGACACTGAGCCTATTTTATTGAAATAATATTATATAAGGATATCTAAGTTTTCCCGGCTTAGATATCCAATAGCAACATAACCTATATTAAATAGATTGATAACTCTATTCTAATTACTAGTTTTTCTTTTTAAATGCTTCTTGAGGCAGCTTATAAATTGGTACTTAAGTAGGATGCCAAAATTAGATCAAAGGTTTAATCTAATTTACAAAGTATATAAGATAAAAAACCTTGTTTTGTAATAGGGAATTTTGTTATTAAGTAAATATACTTTATTTAACAGCGACTAAACAAACTCATGTAGTTTTTACCTCAATTTTTTATATTGAGTCTAACTCTTTAGGGGGCGCAAGAGCTTGTACCCCCTAAGATGGGATGTTTTTTACTGGAAGTCCCCTACGTTCACACACCCTACCTTCTAAGATAATTTAGCAGCGCTAGACTTCTCTAAAGTCGCTACTAATTTTACTCCAAATTCTTCCTCAAATACTCCTTTTTTATAATCCAAACTCCAAAGTTCTAAAGCACAATCATCATTAGTCTGAGATGGAAAAATAAGCAGGTTTACCTGCCGAAATTGGGGATAATACTCACATTGCACATGAGCGATCGCACCAATTTGTCGTCTATCTAATGCCACTGCCAATCTTAAAATTGCACTCAATTGACTGATCATTTGTCGCTGGTGCTTAGTCAGCAACATTTGGGAATTTTCATGTTTTTTCTTAGGCGGCGATTTGCGATGATAACGCGCTAAATTAGCAATGATTTCAATCTCGGTTTCTGTATAACCGAGTAATTCTCCATTGCGAATTAAATAGTATGAGTGTTTGTGGTGAGATGAGTGGCTGACATAATGACCGCAATTGTGTAGTATTGCAGCGGCCCACAGTAGCTGCCGCTCGTCAGACCCCCAGTGGTGTAATGTACCTTGAGTTTGATCAAATAAACTCTCAGCAAATTTGGCGATGCGATCGCTATATTCTAAATTGACATGGTATTTATTAGCGAGTTTGAGAACATTCCGCTCCCGAACTGAACTTTGGTAGCGTAGCTTATCTTCAATTAAACCGTGGGTTAGCATCCAGTCTACGATTACGCCTTCCCGCAGAGAACGCTCACAAACTGTTACCGATTCACTACCCAAAAGCGTCATTGCTTCCTGTAATATTACTGCGCCGGCAAGTATAACTTCAGGGCGCTTCTCTGGCATCCCAGGTATGGCAGCCCTTTCTGAATTACTCAATTTCCGCAAGCGATTTACCAACTCTCCTAAGTCTTTCAGATTAAGCTGGTAGCCATTGAGAGTGGAAGGAATCATACCCGATTTTTCTCGTGCATGAATCATTGCCAGGGTTTCAATTGTGCCAGATGTACCCACTAAACGCGGAGACTCGCCAACCTCTAGGTTTGCTAACAATTCTTCTACAGAACGTTCTAACATCCCGCCTGCATAAGCTTGCAACTTTTCAAACTCAGTATTGCTGATGGGATCAGTAGTGATTAACTCACTAGTCAGTCTCACTGCACCAACTTTGGTACTGGTGAGAACACGTGCTTGGTGACTATCACCCAAAACCAATTCTGTGGAACCACCGCCAATATCAATAATAGTATGGGGCTGGTTATTAAACTCCATGCCTGATAGCACGCCAAGATAGATTCGTCGCGCTTCTTCTTGACCAGAAATCAAGTCAACGCTTAAACCCAACTCCGTTTCTATTTTGTGCAAAAAATCTTTACCATTGGGGGCTTCCCGCACAGCACTAGTTGCGACGGCAATGATTGTTTCAGCATTGATAGTTTTGGCAACTTCTTGGAAGCGTCCTAAAGCTGCGATCGCTTTTTTAATGATCTCTGGTTTGAGTTCCCCTGTAGTCAGATTGCGATCGCCAAGTCTGACAGTTTCTTTTTCCCTAGCAATAATGCTGAAAGCTGGTAGTGTGGGATCAATCTTCACTACTACCATGTGTAGAGAATTGGTTCCCAAGTCAATGGCAGCAATAATCCGATGTTGCTTAGGTGGTTGAGTTGGAACACTCTCCCAGCTAGCCGAAGCTACTGAATTCAGCATCTAGTTTTCTCTCTTTATAAGAAATGATGGCAAACGGTGGTATGTCGGGGTAGCTGGCACTGCTATTTATTGCAACACACTTGCTCAGATTGAGCGCTGTTAGCGGTAGCGGGACGTTTAGCCCGTATTGAGTATCAAATTAATTAAAATACTCAATATTTAAAACTCAGTTTAGCCGAGGGCAACTGAGCTAAGTATATTCACTCTACTGCTTCTAACCTAGTGACTATTTAAAGGTATTTTAAAGTTGCCATTTTGGGTTATGTTTTTTACAAATAACAAATAACGTTATTCTATAGATGTAAAGATGTGTGAACTAAAGAATAGGGCATAGGAGCAAAAAAGCGGAAAAATAACTAATTCCCAATGCCCCATGCCCAATGCCCCATGCCCAATCCTATGTTAACAACGCCAAAACATCCCCAAGAACCAGTTTTGTTTGTAATTATCCGGCTTTTGCGCTGGCATAAACCAGAAGGACGGTTAATTTTAATGATTCCTGCCCTTTGGGCTGTGTTTTTAGCAGCTTCTGGGAAACCACCTTTACCTCTGGTTGGTGTGATTATATTAGGTACTCTAGCCACGAGTGCCGTTGGATGTGTTGTGAATGATTTGTGGGATCGAGATATTGATCCACAAGTGGAGAGAACACGCGATCGCCCCCTCGCTTCTCGCGCCTTATCTGTGAAAGTTGGTATTGTAGTTGCGATCGTTTCGCTACTATGTGCAGCTGTTCTTGCTTTTTATCTTAACCCCCTGAGTTTCTGGTTATGCGTAGCAGCAGTGCCTGTAATTCTGTTGTATCCAGGTGCAAAGCGAGTTTTTCCTGTACCGCAACTGGTGCTTTCCATCGCTTGGGGCTTTGGGGTATTAATTAGCTGGAGTGCAGTTACACAAAACATCTCCCAACCCACTTGGTTACTTTGGGGCGCAACTGTATTGTGGACGTTAGGATTTGATACAGTTTACGCCATGAGTGACAAGGAAGACGATCGCCGCATTGGTGTTAACTCTAGCGCTCTATTTTTGGTGATTATGCCCCTGTAGCTATAGGAATTTTCTTTGCTGGCACAATTTTGTTATTAGCTTGGTTAGGCGTAGTCATACATCTGCACTTAGCCTTCTGGATTAGTCTTGCAGTTGCTACTATCGGCTGGATTTGGCAGTCTCTAGGATTAAGAAAGCAAGATTTACCTAACCCTGTATATGGTCAAATGTTCCGGCAAAACGTGTGGATTGGTTTTATTTTACTTGCTGGATGATTGCTGGATTCTTTTTAACAAGTAATCTATAGAATCCCCTTGAAGAAATAAATATTTGTGAGTTTTTTGTATGGTTAGATTCTCTGATTGGTTTAATCCATTACTTCAACATCTGCGTATCTTGGGTAGCAATAGGTCTGCTATTTTTGGTTATCACCTGGTCATTTCCGGCACAAGCTACCAGCACTATTGATCCGCAGTTAGAACAGCAAGTATTACAAATTATCCGAGAACACCCAGAGGCAATTATTGAATCTGTTCAAGCCTATCAACAGCAACAACAACAGCAAGTAAAGCAAGCACGGCAAGCATTTTTACAGGATTTAAAAACGAATCCTCAAATAGTCATTGGTGAGTCTCCTACTACAGGTTCAACTCATCGAAAACTGTCCTAATAGAATTTTCAGATTTTCAATGTCCCTATTGTGCTGAGGCGCATAAAACCTTGAAAGAACTGTTAGCGAATTATCCTGGATAAACTAAGATTGGTTTATAAGAATTTACCCCTGAGTTCAATTCATGTTGAAGCATTGCCATCTGCAAAAGCGGCTTGGGCTGCACATCAACAGGGAAAATTTTGGCAATATCATGATGCCCTATTTACTAATCAAAAACAACTAGGTGAAGCGTTATATTCAGATATTGCTAAAAAGCTGAATTTGGATTTGGGTAAATTTAAAGGCGATCTTACTCTTGCTACTCCCGCAATTACAAAAGATATTCAACTAGCTGAAAAATTAGCTGTTGCTGGCACACCTTTCTTTGTAATTAATAGTCCAACTTTTTCAGGAGTGGTTCAGCTAGCAGACATCAAAAGCATATTGGCTGATGCTAAATGAGAAAGAGCCAGAAGACAGAATTCCGAATCAAGATGCTCTTTCCAAGAAGCTGCACGTAGCTTGATTCTCCACAGGATTACGCGGACTTGCTAGTTTTCCTGGATTCCTTGTTGATGCTGTAAATATTTCTTCTGTAATTCCTCTGGAATGGGGATAAGGCGATTATTTTGCAAACTGACAAAACCCCCCTTCTGGGTAGCTACTGCTGCTAACTCATTATTAGATAAAATTTCCGCTTGTATAGTCCACTTCAAGCGTCCTAAATTACTCAGCCATAGACGTCCAATTACTTGATCGATAATCTTTATTGGGCGTTTATATTCAATTTCTGTTCCAGCGAGAATTGGTGTATATCCTTGCTCAATTTGTTGATTGAGTTGCCAATGTTCATCTAAAAACTTTAAACGTAAATCCTCTAGCCATCTGATATAGACAATATTACTCACAATTCCCATAAAATCAATGTCGTATGTTCTTACAGGAATTGTCAATACTACTTCTAAGGCTCTGTGTGAGTTGTTGTTTATTAACATTATTCCTCTTTGTAATTTTAAAACCAATCGGTCTGTAAAATTATAAAAAATTTTACTTTTTTCAAGCAAGTATGGATAATTATTAATTGCCTAATAATCCATTATCCACAAAACTTCAAACTTCTACTTTGTAGTTTAAGATTAACTCGTCGCCAGGTAAACCTCTAATACCCCAGTTGGATTTAGGGGTTTCAAAAATTGTGATTTCAATATCATCCGCAGGAATATTAAACTTTCTATTAATATTCTTAATTAAGAGGCGAATCAACTCTTTTATCGTTTCGATTGAGCGCCCATCAAACATACTAATCTCGATAATCAGATAATTATCTGTTCTATCAGATGGATAGTAAAAATCTGATTTATCCAGTGGGAAAAAACGATGAAATCTTTTTTCAGGAGTAAGCTGTAAAACTTCTATAAGTGAGGTATGGATTATATTAGATAGCTCCATTTTAATAGGATTTAATTTGTCTGCTAAAGCATATACTTTGATTTGTACCATACACTTAAAGGTTAGTTTCTAAATATTGATTCAGATAATTAATTACCCTATGCATGTGAACTGAATCTCCATAAAGCTTGCTCATCATAATCGCTCCTTCCAGCGTTGCAATTATGATGGTAGCGATTTCATCAGCACTCACTTCAGAACGAATTTCCCCCTTTTCAATTCCTGTTTCAATAATCCGGCGAATCAGATGCAGCCAAGAGTTCATTGCCTGTTGAGCGCGTTCTCGCAACGCCGGATGAGCATCATCACTCTCTACAGCAGTATTTAGCAGTGGACAACCCCCCTTGAAAGGTGGATTTTCTGCAAAGCTACTAAATACCCCAATGATTGCTTGCAAGCGTTCTACTGCGTGGCGTTTGCTTCGCAATGCTAATCTAGTATGCTGCTTAATGTGAGCGATCGCAAAATCAAAAGCCTGTAGTGCAAGATCATCTTTACTTTGGAAGTGATTGTAAATTCCTCCTTTCTGCAATCCAGTGACACGCATAATATCTGACATAGACGAACCTGCATAACCCTGTTGGTTAAACAGTTCGGCTGCTTGGTAAAGAATTCTGCTTTTTGTTTCTTCGCCTTTGGACATTACAGCGATTTTTAAAGTAGGGATTGGTGTATTTAATAAAATTTACCGACCGATTAGTCTGATTTAATTAATTCACGATAATTGCTTAAAAGTCAAGTGTTTTTAGCATTGAGTAATGAATCGAGTATGGGGCATCAGAAAAACTTCCCTAATCCCTAATCCCCAGCCCCCAAGTGTATCATCCAGACATTCGAGCGAGATACAGCACTAATACGCTGGACGTTTAATCATGTTTACTATTAAAATACGGTAAGTGCATCGCATTACCGGGTTTTATATATAAAACCGCAAAAAATCAGTTATAAGTTGAGTTGAACAAAGCAACTGACCTATAAACAGCTATAAAAGCCTGTTTTAGCTAAATACCAGTCGTGATGCTTCCAAAAACTTCTAGATAGGTTTTGAGTTCTCCAGGAATTCTTTGCCCTAATTTTAACTGGATAACTTTTGTGTAACTCATTCCTTGTGAAACACAATAACTTGCCATGACTAGCTCTGTTTATTACTGGGCTATGGTTCGGCTGAGTTGCTGCTATTTAGTAGTGAAGCTTTAGCTGACTTTCAGTTCAATCTGATTGTACTTGAAACCCTTGGGAGTATGCATTATTTATTACTACCGTTCTTAAGCTTTTTTGTTGGCATCATCGTTGGTTTAACCGGAATTGGCGGAGCTTCTCTGATTACACCAATGTTGATTTTTATTTTTCAGGTTCCGCCTTCTATTGCTGTGAGTTCTGATGTTGTGGCTGCCACATTAATGAAAATTGTTGGTAGCGTCAAACATTGGGAACAGAAAACACTTTGATACAGAAGTTGTTAAATGGTTAGCATTTGGGAGTGTTCCCGGCTCACTGTTCGGCGTGGGGATTTTGCACTTCATTAAACGTACAGGTGAGTATAACCTAGATAACATCTTGCTCCGTTTGCTTGGTGGGATGATTTTGCTAGTGACAGTGTTAGCACTAGTGCAATTGTTGTTATTGACTTTTTTCCCAAAATTTAATTTACCTGAATTGCCAAAGTTAGACTTACAAACTAACTTTGGCCGTTTGCTAACAATCACTTTAGGAGCAGTTTTAGGCTGCTTCGTTGGTTTAACTAGCGTCTCTTCAGGTTCAATATTTGCCCTAATGCTGATTGGGTTTTTCCGCCTTGCTGCCCGGAAGTTAGTGGGTACAGACATTTCACACGCAGGCAATTTTACTACTGTTTACAGCCCTTGGTCATCTCAGCCTGGGAACAGTTGATTGGAGTTTAGTATTGCCTATATGGTTAGGTTCTGTACCTGGGGTGTTACTAGGTGCTAAAATCTGCCAAGTCGCTCCCCAACGGCCACTAAGGTTTATTATTTACGCCATCTTGATGATGGGTAAGTTGGAAATTAGTTCATCAGGTTTGAAATAACTAAGTAACAGAGTTTGGTTGTAAAAGTTTTTCGCTGCTTACTCACTCTCCAAAAAGACAGCACCCAGATTAGGTGCGGCTAAATCTATCCCTCCGTTCGTTCCAGTGTTTGTAGGAAAACAAGAGTTAGTGACATTCAGCAATGTTTTTGGAGTGCAAGTAACATCAGGGGCAAATAGAGAGTAACCATAAACCTTTTTTCCCTGTGACACGAGTTCATCGGTGCGAATCAGAATACCTCCTAAAACTTGGTTGGGTGGAATAGTTAGTGGCAGGGTTTATGGGAATTCCAGAATTATTTTTAGCAGCATTATTCAGGAAATAATATTGGGGAATGGGGTCTTGTAACGGTGTTTTACCCCAGGTGGAAGCTGCTATCACGTAAATGGGGCCATAAGAAGTGGGATTTCCGTGTTTATCCACACTTGTAATCGCCGCAATACCGAAACCATCGTGTCCAGTAGGTAATCCACGCTCAAAGACTGTAAAGCGAATTTTATTACTTGCCTTCACAGGTTTAACAAGCACAAAGTCAAGCCGCTCGATGCTAGCGTTACCGTTGTAAGGTGTGCCGCCTAAATTTGCACCTGTGTTAGTAAAAACGTTATCTGGGCCTGCTAATATATTGTTGATACTAAATAACGTTTTCTCTGGAAGTGGGCCCAAACTAAGAAAGTTAAAAGTATTAGAGGAAGAATCAAAACTGCCCTGGTAGTAAGCTAGCTTTCTGTCATCTGTGGAGGGGTTACGACGAATCTGCACAAAAGCAGGGATGGATCTAAATGTTGTGCTTCCTCCTGTGGTTGTCAATCCTGTAATTGATTGAATTTGCCCCCCGAAATTGAGAGTAAAGGTATTGCCTGCAAATTCGCTGTCACCTGCAATGTTGGTAATAGATATATTCGGAAATGAAGCAGTGTCGGTAGTGATTGAAGTGATATCTTGCCCTATTATCTGAGCTTGTGCTGAGTTAAAGCATAAAAATGGGGCGATCATGGAAATCAGACAAAAACTAGGTTGAATATTTGGGCGAAAACGGATAGGATTGCACCCAATTGCAGAGATAAGGGAGTGTTGCATGACATAGCTTCCAATGATTGAAAAAATCATTGTTGATTATATTGATGCTCAAGTCACGTTTTGGTTAAGAATTGGTAAACAAAAAGTTTTTCTCCCAAGAGCGAACAGTAACGATTTAATTTTGAATTGCAGATTGGGATTTTCATCGTTCAATCTCAAATCCAGATTCAACATCCAACATCGATTAACTTCTTACCCAAGGTAGTAGAGTGAATGTACCTCGTTCATACATAATAAACAACCCCAAGCCAATTAACACAAAAGGTACGGCAGCTTGACCGTAGCGACTTAAAATATCAGCAATGGTAGGTTGACGGCTTAAAAAATATGCGATCGCACACCAAACCCCTACCATGATAAAAAATATACTTAGAATTACTCCCAAGCTGGTAAGATCCTGACCAGCGAATAAAGGAATATATATACCAATATTGTCACCACCATTAGCGATCGTTACTGCTGCCACTTTATAAGTTTGGGGGTGCAAAACACTCAAAATAAAAGACAATACCGAGTTAGTCGGTGTGAACTGCCCAAAATCACTACTTACTGTCTGAACTGTTGTAGTTTCTTCTTTTCTAGATACTAATTGTTGAATTCCAATTGCTATTGGTAGTAGTCCTAGCAATCCTATCCATTCTCGCGGTACAACCAAGCCACCAAAAAATCCTGGTAAGCTAGCGATGATAATGACTGCAAAACCCAGATATTGACCGAGTAAGATATGCCGCCGCCGAAAATTAACATCTATCTGTGAAAAAAATATTAACAAGATAAAGATGTCATCTATGTTAGTGGCGATAAAGGCAATTATCCCTTCACTGAAGGCTGTCCCTAGCTTACTCATGCTGGATTTTTAGAATCTACGATTTACTACCATACCAAATTAACCTTCTGTCACAATTACAAAGATTTAAGCACAAAGGTTTTAAGTTTACAAATGTTAGTAGGTTGGGTTGAACTTTAGTGTTACCCAACATCAAGCCTTAATTGTTGGGTTTCGTTCCTTTACTCAACTTACGCAAGTTAAGATTTTTATAGTTAACTAAACTGTATTATTCTATATTTATCTTTAAAATTTGTTTCTGCTTGATGATTTTGGTGAAAAATAATGCCAGCAACGATGAAATTAGCGAAAATCCTAGTAAAGAACTAAGCAAATTTTAAATTTATCATTGGTTTTGATGCAGCAATCAAGCTCAAAAATATAGATTTTAACTTGAGGTGAAATTTAGCTCAATAATCGCTGCCAAGTTAGTTGTTGTGTCGCTTCGTCCCAATGCCAGCGTAATAAATTAGCGGGTTGATTTTTAGCAATTCCCGGTAAACCTATCGCTTGTCTAGGTGCATTGGTAGCTAATAAAATGGCAGTCTCTACGTCACAAATCCCCCACTTTACCAAATTCTGCACTCCCACTAATAGGGGTAAAGTCGTCCCCGATAAAGTACCGTCAGCGAGTCGTGCCGTACCGTCTTTAACTTCAATTTGTCGGCTGTCCCAAGGATACACGCCATCGGGTAGCCCCAGTGGTGAAAGGGCATCGCTGACTAGAAAAAGACCTTTTTCTTGATAACAGGCACGAAGTAAAATTTGCAGCATCGTGGGCGAAACGTGTTCACCATCAGCAATAAAACCACACATCACATCAGGATGGGTAATTGCTGCCCCTAATAATCCTGGTTCGCGGTGATGTAATGGTGGCATGGCGTTGAAAGCATGAGTTACCATCGTTGCACCAAGTTTAAAAGCAAGTTGCGCTTGGGCAACAGTTGCCTGAGAATGCCCTAAACTAACGGTAATGCCCAAAGAACGCAAATATGGAATTACTTCGCCAGTGGGATCTAACTCCGGCGCTAAGGTGATGACTTTGACGATCGCAGCATAGTCACCCAAAACTCGCTTTACCTCGTCAACTGTTAAGGGTAACAAGTACTCTGCTGGATGCGCGCCGCGCTTTTCGTAATTTAAAAATGGCCCTTCTAGATGCACTCCGAGAATCTTAGCACCTACTTGTTGACTGGAAATAACCTCAGCAATAACAGCAAGCGATCGCTGAATCTTTTCTACTGAAGTTGTCACAAGTGTCGGTAAAAATCCATCTACCCCGGCATCCCACAAAAATTGTGAGATTTTTGGGAGTATATAAGCATTTTCAGCTGTCAAATCAGGAAATGCCAAACCCAACGCACCGTTAATTTGTAAATCAACGCCGCCTAGAGAAATCAAGTCACCTTTTACATTTAGTAGGGATACACATCCGTGTATTCTTACCGTACCCATTGGCAAGATTTGCTCAATTATGCCCTCTTGATTAACTAAGAGCATCTGCAAATCTTTGTAACCAGGCACTCTAGCATTGATAATATCTACAGGATTTTGTGTTGCTTGGATCATCACACTGGCTAGGGAATAATTAAACCTGACCCGATTTTAGATGGAACAATCGGCAATTAATCCAAAATCATTCTACGGCTCGACTGAGCGCTAGCCGAACGTCTGAACACTTACGACAAGTCCAAAATCCAAAATTATATGGCTCCTTTAGTTGGTATTATCATGGGCAGCGATTCTGATTTGCCCACCATGAAAGACGCGATCGCAGTTTGTGAAGAATTTGGCGTTGAGAGCGAAGTGGCGATCGTTTCTGCTCATCGTACCCCAGAACGCATGGTGCAATATGCTCAACTTGCACACCAACGCGGTATTAAAGTAATTATTGCTGGCGCGGGTGGTGCTGCCCATCTGCCGGGAATGGTAGCATCTTTAACTCCGCTTCCTGTCATTGGTGTTCCTGTACCCACTCGTAACTTACAAGGTGTTGATTCTTTGTATTCTATTTTACAAATGCCTGGGGGTATTCCTGTGGCAACAGTGGCAATCGGTAATGCCAAAAATGCCGGTCTTTTAGCAGTACAAATCCTCGCAACTCATCAACCAGAATTGTTAGAAAAAGTGCAGCAATATCGCAAAACTTTATGTGAATCAGTAATTGCAAAGCAAGCAAAACTAGAAGAATTAGGCTATGAGCAATATTTACAGCAAATGCCTTGAGTAATTCGTAATTAGTTAAGGCATTTGCTTGTTAGGCGACACCATTTGCTTGTCAGGCGACACCATTTGCTTGTTAGGCGACACCATTTGCTTGTTAAGCGACACCATTTGCTTGTTAAGCGACTCCATTTGCTTGTTGGGCGACTCTATTTGCTTGTTGAGCGACTCCATTTGCTTGTTGAGCGACTCCATTTGCTTGTTGAGCGACTCCATTTGCTTGTTAAGCGACTCCATTTGCTTGTTAGACGACTTCCAGAAATTAAATTATTCAATTTTGGGAGCGAAGACGATCATTAGATTCTTCCTCCCCTGCCTCCCCTGCGCCCCCTGCTTCCCCTGCTCACCAAAGCAATGGGTATTTTTTTTCTTGAAAGTCCCCAGGCGACTCCATTTGCTAGACAAACTTAACTGAAAAATTCTAAGATTGAAGCGATCGCTCCAGAATCAATGCAGCATTCTGAAGTATCTTGATCCTGAGACCTTAGTCAAAAATTGAGAGCTAATGTGCCAATTGCTCGGAATGAATTGCAATGTTCCAACGGATATTTGCTTTTCTTTTGAAGGGTTTTCTGCACGGGGAGGAAAAACGGATGACCATCGCGATGGTTGGGGCATTGCTTTCTTTGAAGGAAAGGGATGTCGAATGTTTTTAGATGCCCAACCTTCTGTTGCTTCTCCGGTAGCGGAGTTTGTGCGGAGTTATCCCATCCACTCAACCCATGTCATAGCCCATATCCGTAAAGCTACTCAGGGTGAAATTGCCCTACACAATTGCCATCCTTTCCGTAGAGAATTGTGGGGTCAATATTGGGTATTTGCCCACAATGGTAATTTGCCAGATTTTGATCCAGAAAATTTGGGCTTTTATCAAGCCGTAGGTGATACCGATAGTGAAAAGGCATTCTGTATGATGCTAGAAACACTGCGATCGCATTTTCCCCAGGGTAAGCCTGACATCAAGGAACTGTACTCTGTGCTGCAAGAAATTACTGCTGTAATTGCAAAACTGGGTATATTTAATTACTTATTATCAGATGGAGTCAACTTTTTTGCTTATTGCTCAACCAAACTCAGCTATATTGTCCGCCAAGCGCCCTTTGCGGCTGCCCATTTAATTGACCACGACATGACTGTAGATTTTCGGGAAGTGACTACAGAACGCGATCGCGTTGCTGTCATTGCTACCACACCTCTGACTGACAACGAAGTATGGACACAAATCCAACCAGGAGAATTACTAGTTTTTCAGGACGGTTTGCCCATAAAATATGCATTCACTTAATATCAAAGTTTGTTCATACTTTTGGCAAGTCTCTTATTAACTCAGCCCTGCTGAGTCGTTTTTCATGGTTTAGTCTAAACTCCAGTAATATGAGACAATTCGCGATCGCACCCTCAGCTTTCCTGAGATGGGGCGGCAGTCGGCAGGGGGTAAAGCAATTAATGCGTTTATTAAGAAATTGTCGAGCCAAAACCCCCACTAACTTAAATCACCACTAGTTCTAAACTTTTTACACAACTTCCATAATTGTAGGCAAAATGTATGATTCAACAGGATAGTTGGTAATGAACAGTTCCTTGCCTTTGTCTGCCTTCTGCTGTTTGTAGTTGTTCATCCCGTATTGCAACTCCCATTCATAAATGTAGGCAAAGGCAAAGTTACGCCGCACTTGTTCACAGTTATCGTAAGTGATCAACCATTTGTGTGAACACTCCGACATTAGTTTGGCAAAGCGAGAATGGTCAAAACAGGTATGCAAATCACCTCTCTTACCATAAAGCTTAGATTGAGTCTTGCTGAGATAAGGTGGATCTAGAAAGATAAATACATCTTCTCCCGGTTCAGCAAGTAGGGTGCTGTAGTCGAAGTTACTCACACGGGTATTAACAAAGCAACCATCCAAAGCTGCTAATCGCTCAATCGAAGAGTCTGTAAACCGACCTTTGAAGGAAGCACTACTATAACCGCCACTCTCAATAGTTCCTGAAAAGCTGATCCGGTTAAGAACAAAAAACCGCACACCCCGCTCTAGTGGACTCATGGTACTAGTATCTGCGGCTGCGAGAGATTTAAACAAGGCACGTCCATCTGTGTAAGAGCGTTTTACTTTCCAGACCTCCTCAACTAACTCTCTTTGATTGGTTTTAACTTGATGCCAGAAGTAGTAGAGTTCAAGGTTTAGATCATTGACCCAGCAAGGCATACTGGGGTACTTCTGTAAAACATGAAAAAATACAGAACCACCGCCAACAAAAGGTTCACGGAATTCCTTAAATGTAGGAGGTAGATAGTGAGCAATTTGAGGAATTGCCTTTTGCTTTCCGCCGGGATAACGTAATGGACTTTTAAACATAAGGAATTATAGTAGCAGTAAGGGGATTTTTTAGTGCCTTAGTATCAAATTTCAAACTAGGAGAGTTTTTCAGTTGGCTTGATGCGGTATGTAAGCGCATAGAAATTTCCCATCCGTTGTCAAAACTCAAAAAAACATACTGTTTGTTAACCGTTGCTATCACGTTAGTAGGCATTTGGATTTCTGCAAACTGCTGAATATTCAGGGTTCGGGCGTGGGTATCAACAATAATTTTGTAGTAATTCACATTACCAACAAGGTATTGAAATAACTTGGTGGCGTAAGTGTCAGTATGGCTATTGATAAATTGGCTAACCAAATTACAGACTGGAGTATACAAATGCTGTTCAATCAAAGCTGGCGGTAGTTCTGCAAAAAGCTTTGCCTGTCCAATATGTTGCATGAACTCCTGTGTGATTGCTCGGTATTGTTGTTTAAACTGCTGCATCTGTAGGTCATTTTTAGCGAAACCGCAGTGAACTGGAGTTGTCCCAGGACGTTGGTGCCTGAGTGCGGTATGGTTATGTTTGAGTGACAGATTAACTGTCCATGCTTTTGAAGTTAAACAAATATCAGTAACATCATTCTGATTCTGATCTGGTAGTCGATCTATCGTGATTGATGGTTGCTTGGACAACTGAAATTGAGGATTCAACCACAGTAGCAGCAGCGCATTAGCCGCTAGTCTTAATTCATTTAAGAGTAATGAATTTAATTCTGTTAACTTGCTGGCATCTCTAAGTTGAGCATTGTTAGCTCTAACTGTTAGGCTGACCCCTGGGTGAGTTATAATTATTACTTCCGTTATCAGGTACTCTAATACACAACCATGCAGGTTTGAACGGGGTGTCATATTTGTAGAACATTATGTTGTTCCACAGAGTAACCGATGACCTGTCAAAGTAATGTGATTTGAAAGCATCGTAAAATTATGCAAAAGCAGACGCAGAAATTATGTAAGTTTTATTACTTTCCCTGCTGGGCTTCTGCGTGATACAGCCTGTTTATGGTTGCAGAACGCCCTCATGTTTGCAGGTATGCTCCTCAGCAAGCGCATAAATTTACGCATCAAAATCAATTGGCTGACCGTTAAAATGCTTGTGAATGCTTTCGGGAGTCAACCAACCAGGTATTGTCACCTTTTTATCTACTTCTGCATCACCCTCTGAATTATTTAAACCGTTAATCGTTGCCACCTTTAAAGGTGTCTTACCGTCTGCTGTTTTGCGGTCAATTTGAATCTGACTTTTCACGGGATGTGGAAAGTCAGGTATTGTAATTGTTCACAAAACTGCTAAAATCACCATATTCTTGATAAAGAATATGACCTTTGTTGGTGTTTGTAACTAGATACACGGAATCATCGAGTATGATAAACACTATATAACTGTATTCCCATCAATTATTTGTAGATTTAGTGGAGGAAATAGAATGAGTTTGTGGCAACGCTCACTGAAAAGATTACAAGGGATGTCTTACGACAAGCTGCGTCGCGTCTACGCTGAACGTAGAACGTATCGGTTCAGACTAAATTCGCTCAAAGGCTTTGTATCACTCTTTTTAGTAGGGAGTGTATTGAGTGTGGCGCTTGCTGCCTGCTCTGGTGGAAGTGCGAGTAATTCTTCCTCTGAAACCCCTGCTGCCAGTCCTGTGGCTGCAACCAAGGATAATGTTGAACTAACCCTGGTTTCCTTTGCTGTCACTAAAGCGGCTCATGAAGCAATTATCCCTAAATTTGTAGAACAGTGGAAGAAAGATCATAACCAAACCGTCGTCTTCAAGCAAAGCTATGGCGGTTCCGGTTCCCAAACTCGCGCCGTTATCGATGGTTTGGAAGCAGATATTGTCCACCTAGCACTAGCTGGAGACACCCAAAAGATTGAGAAGGCTGGATTGATTCAACCAGGATGGGAGAAAGAAGTTCCCAACAATGGTATTGTCTCCAAATCTGTAGCGGCGTTAATAACTCGCTCTGGTAATCCTAAAGGCATTAAGACCTGGGAAGATTTGGCGACAGGCAATGTAAAAATGATTACTGCTGATCCGAAAACGTCAGGCATCGCTCGCTGGAATTTCTTGGCACTTTGGAACTCTGTAATTAAAACCGGTGGTGATGAAGCTAAAGCTACAGAATTTGTCACCAAGGTTTACAATAATGTGCCAATCTTGACTAAAGATGCACGGGAAGCCACTGATGCATTTGCCAAGCAGGGCCAAGGGGATGTCTTGATTAACTACGAAAACGAAGTTATTCTGGCACAACAAAAAGGCGAAAAAGTTGACTATATCGTTCCCGATGTGAACATATCTATCGACAACCCGATCGCAGTGGTAGATAAAAATGTCGATAAACACGGCAACCGCGAAGTTGCTGAAGGATTTGTCAAATTCCTTTATACTCCAGAAGCACAGGAAGAGTTTGTAAAATTAGGATTCAGACCTGCAAATGAGGAAGTAGCCCAAACTAAAGCTGCTACAGATAAATTTCCCAAGGTGAAAACTTTGGGTACAGTTTCAGACTTTGGCGGTTGGGAAGCAATTGATCAGAAGTTCTTCGCAGATGGGGCTGTATTTGACAAGATTCAAGCCCAAAAGAGACGGTAACTAAATAATTCGTAATTCGTAATTCGTAATTCGTAGTTCGTATGTGGGCAAGTCCTATAGGAATTACGGATTAACAATTATGAATACTGACAAAAATTTCTTTTGAATTGTAAATTTTGAATTCGGAGCGAAGCTACGTGACAACTGTATCTCCTTCTTTGGAAGTTGAACGCAAAACGCCGTTCTGGAAGAGATTGGGGCGGGTTCCCTGGACTTGGCGAATCACTATAGGATACCTGACGGTGATGTTATTTATCCCCATCATTGCCATGTTCCTGAAAGCAAGTACAGAACCTCCAGCAAGATTTTGGGCGATCGCAACTAGTGATATTGCATTAGCAACATACAACGTAACTTTTGTTACGGCAATATTTGCTGCCTTACTCAATGGCGTATTTGGAACTCTAATTGCTTGGGTTCTAGTTCGCTACGACTTTCCCTTCAAGCGCTTAATTGACGCCACAGTAGATTTACCCTTTGCACTGCCAACTTCCGTAGCAGGGTTAACCTTGGCAACAGTTTACAGTGATAATGGGTGGTTAGGTTCTTTACTAGCACCATTGGGAATTAAAGTAGCTTTTACCCGCACGGGAGTAGCGGTGGCAATGATATTTATCTCACTACCTTTTATCGTGAGAACTGTGCAACCCGTGCTTCAAGAAATGGAACGTGAAATTGAAGAAGCCTCTTGGTGTCTGGGTGCTTCTCAATGGCAGACCTTTTGGAAAGTGATTTTGCCACCTTTATTTCCGACAATTTTAACTGGTGTTGCCTTGGGTTTCTCTCGTGCAGTTGGAGAGTATGGATCAACTGTGATTATCTCTTCCAATACCCCCTATCAAGATTTAATCGCACCTGTATTGATTTTCCAGCGCTTAGAGCAATATGACTATTCTGGTGCAACAGTAATTGGCATAGTTTTACTATCAATTTCGTTGGTATTGTTGTTGGCAATTAATTTCTTACAAGCATGGGCAAGGCGATATGACACTAGATAAGCCAAGTTTTCACTCATCTGCATCTGATACACATACAGCCAAGCCGCAAGAACAGAAGAGTTGGGTTCCAATAGTTTTAATTGGGATAGCGATCGCCTATTTAGCCCTAGTTCAATACATCCCTGCAATCAACGTTTTTTTCCAAGCCTTCAGCAAAGGAGTTGGGCCATTTCTGTCCAACCTGACACGAGCAGATTTTCTCAGTGCAGTTTGGTTGACATTTTTGCTGGCTTTGATTTCTCTGCCTGTGAATACTGTATTTGGTCTATGTGCAGCTTGGGCGATCGCTCGTCATAAATTTCCTGGACGCGCCGTAGTTTTAAGCATTATTGACCTGCCCTTCTCGATTTCGCCCGTAGTTGCAGGATTGATGCTTGTGCTACTTTACGGTCGCACTGGGTGGTTTGGCCCTTGGCTCCAAGCACATGATATCAAAATAATCTTTGCCTTTCCAGGTATGCTGCTGGCTACAGCTTTCGTGAGTATGCCCTTTGTGGCGCGGGAAGTCATTCCCATTTTGGAAGAATTTGGCAAGGATCAAGAAGAAGCTGCTAGAACTTTAGGTGCGAAAGATTGGCAGATATTTTGGCGCGTCACCCTGCCTAGTATCCGTTGGGGCTTACTCTACGGTTTAATTTTGACCAATGCTAGAGCAATGGGTGAATTCGGCGCGGTTTCGGTAGTATCTGGCAACATTGCAGACCAAACCCAGAGTTTACCACTGTTTGTAGAAGACGCTTACAAACAATATGAAACCGAAGCTGCCTTCTCTGCGGCTGTACTGTTAGCGTTGCTAGCAGTAGTAACCTTGGTGCTAAAAGAGATTCTGGAACGGAAAACCAGCATTAAAGATGTTGAATAGAAAAATCAAAGGCTTATTAGTTATCCTTTGAATTAAGATACAAGCAAATCATGGGACATGGTACGATCTACTTAGTACCTATCAGGAAATTACCGTTAGGGTTAAGAGTAGTTCTGTACCAATCCCGATTAGGGATTGAAATAATTCAGATATGGCTACTGATAATACACTTACCAACAAACGAATTCGATTAAGAATTCCCAAAGATTATCACCAGGAACCTGTAATTTCTCGCCTGGTATCTGACTATGGACTGACTGTGAATATCACCGCAGCGATTTTGGGAGCCAATGCTGTCGGTGATGGTTGGTTTGACCTGGAATTACAAGGAACAGATGCACAAATTCAGAGCGGGTTAAGTTATCTCCGCGACTTGGAATTGGAAGTCTGGGATGACACTAAAGCAACTGATTGGTAAAGGTTATAGCAATACATAATAGGGGCATACAGATAGCTGCATGTCCTCATACCTAATATTAACCTCTCTCTAAATCTCTCTCCTAAAAAGAGAGAGACTTTGAATTTCCCCTCTTCCCGCGTCGGGAAGGGGATTAGGGGTTAGGTTTTTCTTTAATAAACGATAGAAATTAGTTTTTCAAAATCTTGTGAATCAAAACTTGGCTGTTTTTCGGAGTTTTTACCACACACATCATAGTAAACTTTATTCCCTTGCATATTGAATAAATATCCTGCTATTTCGGATTTTTGCTGTTTAACTTTAAAAACTACCGTATTAGTTGTATATTTACCATATTTACTAATAAGATAAGCAAAACTATCAAAATTTCCGTTTTGAGCTTTTTCAAATTCTAATAAATCATCATGAGCATTATTGCTTTTTAAAATTAATGTCTGTATGTCTCTAATGCTTTTGAGATGATTAACTTCAAACCGATCATCTTTTCTACTAAAGGCGATAATCTCATGATAGTTATACAAAATACCCATATCACAACAAGAATTTTTTAGATATCTTTGAATCTGATTATAATGGTTTTTTAAATTCACATCTTCTCGTTTTACTTCCACAATTATTAAAGGAGACTGATGTGGTCTGAAATTATCATTTTTTTGATTTTTATATATTTCTATATCATGATTATTAGCCTCAACTGCGATATTAATAATATCTGGGAATAGCCCACTTTCTTTAATAATAAAATGAATAAATATTTGTCTAACTAACTCCTCTGGCCTTCCTTTAATTGGAATTTGTATTCCCCTAATTAAACATTTTGTATATTCTTGATAATCTTTTTGATATCTGCTGAGTTTTGTAGTTATTTCTCGTTTTAAATCAGTCATATATCTTTTAATAACAATTAATGATGGATAAAATAGCTTTAGGGACACAATTATATTGCGCCCTAAACTGTGTATTAAACGTGCAATTCACAAATCAATTGTCTATTGATGCCCAGAAAAGCCTAGTATTTTGGTAATTAATTCTTTCCAATGATATTCAGCTTTACTTTTTAAGAAGGTATTTAAGTTCGTCTCTTTTTCAAGTTCTCGTTTAAATATCAGACATACATTATCGACAAATTTTTCCCCCTTCTTCTTTTCCTTACCTTTCTCAGCAATTAGAGCTTTCCAAAATTCAGAATCTTCGCTTCTAGGCAATAGTTTTCTCCTAACTTCTTCTTCAACTTCTATTCCAACTTCATATATAAATTCGTCATATAATGCATAAAACTCTTTGACTAATTCAGGGATAAATGTTTTTAAAGATTCATTCGCAGATGTAAGCTCAATCAGGATATTTTCTAATTCCTGTTTTACTTCTTTGGTAAATTTTCTCAGCATTTTATTTTCATCTATTCCCTCGGCAACAACCCTCGCGTCGTAATATATATCTATATCTCTTGCCTCATAGTAACCAAAATTTCTATGGATAGCGTGTTTCGTATTCCATGCCGGATATTCTGTGCGATAGTATTTATTAACATATTCATCAATAAAACCTTCATAAACAAAACCAGGTAATCTTTTACTTAAATCCTGTAAATCCTTTATCTTCTTAATGGCATTTTCAATTGCCTTGATTTCTGATTCCGTTAAAGCATTACCATTTCTAATTTTCGCAGAGCTTTCTTTGATAGCCTTAAGTTCATCTAATAAAATATTTTCCCTACGTTTTACTACACCCACTATAGCTTCGATAAATTCATTTTTATCTGCCTGTACATCTTCTTGATCGCAGTCCTCATGTAGCTTAACTATATCATCACGATAGTACCTCAAGGAATCAAAGAACAAGATATTGTCTGTGAAAAAATCTAAATTCAAATTTTTGAATGTAGCTTGAACTTCTTCTTGTCTAATTTTAATTCCTAAATCTCTATCTTCATTAGATCCATGCACTTTTTCAGGCTCATTTTTGTGAGGTAATACCAAAGTCACAAATCTATGATGAAAGTCTTTGGATTTAGATGTAAGATGATAACCTATTAATTTCCTAATATTAGCTTCAGGAGCATCAGTAAAGGGAGTTACAAAAAGACAGATGGCATCCTGACTCTCAATATATTTTTGTAAATCTTTACGAATTGGGTTCTCATCAAGTCCTTTGGTATCAACAACTGAATCAAACTGAGACAAGTTTGAACCAGATAAAATATCATCGCTCAGATAAAGATATATTTTCCTTGGAATAGCAAACTCCTTTAACTGAACATTATTGATGACAGCAAAGGTATTTTTTATCCATTCTTGCTCATTATTATGGTTGTCAAACTCAATTTTAGTAGTAGTTCTAAATTCGAGATTTGCATTATTTAATGCAGCTTTTTTAAGTAATTCTACTCCTGATTTATCAAGTAATTCCTTTGCTTGATCAGTTATTAAAATATTCTTTTTATCACCATCATGAACTGTTTTAGAAGTTATTTTAAGTTCTGTAACATTCCTAATAGCTCTCTCGATTTCTGTAGAAATGATTATTTTCTCGTCTGACTGAGGATTGTCTTTATTGGCAATAGAATCGCAGAAATCAAAAATAATATTTTCCATTTCATCAACTGTATAAGGATCTATCTCTATGTAAGTTTTTTCAGAAGCTTTAATAATTACTTCACATATAGTAGTTCTGCCCGCTCCCGTTGAGAGTAACTCTTTAGTTTCGGTTACATTTTTAGTTTTGCCATGAATTGTCTTGGAAACCTTGAAGTCACTTATTAAGTTAAAAATATGACAGATGGCTGTAGTTTTTCCTTTCCCGATAGTACCTATAAAAACAATTTTATATTTATCTATACTAAGAATTTTCTCGATTTCTTCTAATCTTTCTAGCTTTGAATTCAGATTATTGATGCAAATATACTTAGGTATATTATTCTCTGGAACACCTGATAGTTTACTGATTTCACGTCTTAAATTTTGCTTCAATGATGTAATTTCTTCTAGCGGCTGTGTCGTCAACATACTGTTTTCCTTATCTTGATGCTACCTAATTGATATCTGACTTTTCCTGTCATGTAAGCCCATAAAAACCTAACCCCCTAACCCCCTAACCCCCTTCCCGATGCGGGAACGGGGAAAATTTAAAGTCTCTCCTTTTAGGAGAGAGAAATAGAAGTGAGGTTTTCTTGATACAGTGAAAAGTCAGACTTGATACTTGCAGTATGCCCACTATGAGATAAAATCTAACAAAATTCTTACAACATCACTTAAGTTGATTTCGGCAACCCTTTAATTACTTGGTAATGAGTATCGCTCTTCAGTTTTAATTCCAAGATAGTGAGTTTCAAAGATTCTGCATGGCTAAAACATCAATGGCAAGAACAATTCCAGCAATGGATTTCTCTAGGTCAAACCAGTCGATTGCGCTTACAACTGTGCGTCTTAAAATCTTATTACGAAGAACAAGTGATTTCCGAATTAGTTTCTCGTTATGGATTAACAGTCAATATTACCAGTGCAGTACTTCAACCCGATACCGAAGATGACGGCTGGTTTGACTTGGATTTGTGGGGGAGAACAAAGCAACTCTACTCTAGCCTGAGTTATTTAGAAAAACTGGGGCTACCAATTTGGCTGGATTTGTCTAGCGTTTATAGCGATTGCTAATTAATAAAATCATTACTAACCAATGGCAGCACTAAATAACCAAAAAATCAATTCCCAAACCAGATTATCACTGGTTTCTTCAGTCAAGGAAAAAAGCCAAGTCACTCAGATTCGTCTGCGAATATATATTCCCATAAGCTATCTGCAAGCGCCCGTGATTTCGCAGTTAATTTCTGCTTACGGCTTGGTAGTTAATATTATCAAAGCTATGTTACAACTAAATACAAATAAAGAAGGATACTTTGACATTGAACTTCGGAGAACAGTATCACAAATTTCCAGAGGTTTAGCTTACCTAGAATCCCTTAATCTAAGAATTGTCGGTAAGCCGAATACTGACGGCGATAGCTGGTTTTACTGAAATCATCTAAATTTCGTAGTACCAAATGTCTTCTTCTCGCAACACAATTCGATGCAGGGAGAGACGATCAATCAAGCCCTCTTGCTCAAATTGCCCAAGAACACGAGTGATGGTAACACGAGTTGAACCCAGCATTTCTGCCAAGTCTTCGTGAGTCAAACGCATATCTATTAAACGTCCCTTCTCAACTTCCGAACCAAACTTTTTGGATAACCATGCCAGCAACTTGATAAGCATAGTATCCACTTTTTTATGGCTACGAATAACCATCAATTCTTGAGCCTGTTGGATATGGTTAAGTAGAGTTTCTGTTAGTTGAGTCCATTCCTCTAGAGGTAAGATCGTTGCCTCTACTTTAGTTAGGCATTCCATTTGATAAGGATCTAATTTTGACAAAGCCTTACCAACAACATCTCCAGGCCCCCACAATCCCAGAGCGACAGTTGTACCATCTTCCAGATAGGTAAAAGTCCTGACAAAACCCGTTTCAATTTTCCAAAGTCCGTTTTGATGCTCTGGTAGAAATGACCTACGGGCAAAAACTTCTTTGGTAATATTACTTGTTGAGCTAGATAAGCTTGTGTACAAAGACACCATATTTTATAAGTCTGTTTTCCGATAAATTAACCGTAGTATTATATTTATATCAGGTTCTAAGAGGCTATGAATATTTTAAAGAGGGAAGTGGGGAGTTTGGAGTTAGGGAGATGAGGGAGACAAGAAGAATAAGCTAATCGGTATTGAAGTTGCACAAAGGTAGGGCTGGGCTGAAGCCCTTACTACAAGCGAATCATTCTGGAAATAATGAATGACAATTAGCTTAACCAATGCCCAATGCCCCATGCCCAATGCCCAATGCCCAAAATTAAATTCCCGCACCATCAAGAAAATCTTCAATCATCCCATCAGAATTTTTGCTCTTAGGGTTTTCGGTTGGTTCCTCGCCAAGCTCCGTTGGGGACAAAGTAGATTGTTCTAACTGCTCAAACTGTTTCTCTAGAGCCTTGACACGTTCAAATAAAGCGCGGATGACTTCAGCTTCTACGTCGCGGACTTTATCATGATCCAAAACATTGGTAGCCGAGTTGTTCTGACGAGTCACGCGCCCTGGAATCCCCACTACAGTAGTGTTACTGGGGACATCTCGTAGAACCACAGAACCGGCTCCAATACGGACGCGATCGCCAATTTGAATATTCCCCAATACCTTTGCACCCGCTCCCACAACTACATGAGAACCTAAAGTTGGATGGCGTTTGCCGCTTTCTTTTCCAGTCCCGCCAAGGGTGACACCCTGATAAATCAAGGCATGATCGCCCACGATCGCAGTCTCGCCAATCACAACTCCCATCCCGTGGTCTATAAACACTCCTTGGCCAATTAATGCCCCAGGATGGATTTCAATTCCGGTCAAAAACCGACTAATATGAGAGATAAACCTAGGTATGAACGGAATTCCAATTTTATACAGCCAGTGCGCTAATCGATGAAACACTAGAGCTTGGAGTCCAGGGTAACAAAACAATACTTCTAGCCAGTTACGAGCTGCTGGGTCACGCTCAAAAATGGTTCGCAAATCAGTTAGTAGCATACTCTATTAGGGTTTTCGTTGGTAAGTGAGGCTCTGAAAACAGAAACTCAGGATAATTCCCATAAAAAAATCAGGTTATTCATGGAAATTGTGTAGGATAATAATCTACGGTAAATCGATAGAAGATAGTGTTTTTGTTGGTAGTAAGATGGGATGCTATCACATTCCACACTTGGAAAAAATTAATTTCGCATAAACTGCGATAAATCTCTCAATTCACCGTAGTATATTGAGTACGGCCTTGAATAGCCCAAACTACGCTCTCTTGGATCTGTCTTCCAAAGTGGAATACGCCCTGCTGGCGCTTTTAGAATTAGCAAGCCACCACGGCAAAAAACTTCCTATAACCATGAGCGAGATTACTGCCAAGCAACCCATACCTGAGCGCTATCTGGAACAAATTTTGACCAACCTCCGGCGTGCTGGTGTGGTGCAGAGTCAACGCGGCTCTAAAGGAGGTTTCGTTTTAGCTCGTGAACCTTGGCAGATTACACTGCTCGAAATTATCACTTTGCTTGAAGGTGAGCGGAAAGAGAAAGATACCTCTGACTCTCCGACTCTAGAAAAGACTCTGATTTATGAAGTTTGGGAGCAAGCTAACGCTGCCTCAATTGAAGTTTTGGGTCGTTATACACTCCAAGATTTGTGCGAGGAAAGAGAAACTCGTGCCCAGAAAAGCCCGATGTATTATATTTAGTCACGAGGGAGTACCCACATGCGGATAGCGAAAGATATCACAGAGTTAATCGGTCGAACTCCTTTAGTTCAATTAAACAAGATTCCCCAAGCTTCAGGAGCGGTTGCTCGGATTGTGGTGAAGCTAGAAAGCATGAATCCAGCATCTTCTGTGAAAGACCGGATTGGCGCGAGTATGGTAGAAGCGGCAGAAGAAGCAGGCTTGATTCACCCTGGAAAAACAGTTTTAGTAGAGCCGACTTCGGGAAATACAGGAATTGCGCTGGCGATGGTGGCAGCCGCCAAGGGTTATCATCTAATTCTAACGATGCCTGACACAATGAGCCATGAAAGACGATCAATGCTCAAAGCTTATGGCGCTCAACTAGAGTTAACGCCGGGGGTAGAAGGGATGCGAGGAGCGATCGCTCATGCAGAGCAGATTGTAGCTAAAACGCCCAATGCTTATATGTTGCAGCAGTTCCGCAACCCTGCTAACCCGAAAGTTCATGCTGAAACCACAGCCGAAGAAATCTGGGATGATACCGATGGAGAGGTAGATATTCTGGTGGCGGGAGTGGGTACTGGTGGGACGATTACCGGAGTTGCCGAAGTTATTAAAAAACGGAAGCCGAGTTTCCAAGCGATCGCAGTTGAACCAAGCAGCAGCCCAGTATTAGCAGGTGGTAAATCAGGGCCTCACAAAATCCAGGGTATCGGTGCGGGATTTGTCCCAGCAATTTACCGTCCAGAAGTGGTAGATGAGGTGATTCAGGTAGCAGATGAACAAGCGATCGCTTACAGCCGTCGCCTAGCAAAAGAAGAAGGATTGCTATCGGGGATTTCTACTGGCGCTGCTTTATATGCGGCTATTCAAGTGGCACAAAGACCAGAAAATGCAGGTCGCCTAATCGTGATGATACAGCCTAGCTTCGGCGAACGCTACCTTAGTACTTCATTGTTCAAAGACCCAGAAGAAAATGAGTGGTTGAGTAAAGTTTGATATTATTGCTTGCATAATTTTACGCAGACTCTCCAAATTTTTCTGGTGCGATCGCATCGGGCAATTTTTGCGTAAGTTTAAATACTTTTCTGTCTTTGCAAAGAGTACCAATTTGCTTAATTGTACTAAATTAGTAAAATTACATGCTTTTATGACTTTACAAAAACAGCAATTTGCTTGATGATAACAAAGGAAATTAATACTCAAAAGTAATTGATTATTAATGTTAACAAGTGTGTGAAAGCTTCCTAATGACAATGCTTCAGTCAGTTTGAGTTTCCCTCATAACCTTAGCTTGAAGTAAAAAATGTTAACTTTACATACTCCATACTCCCCATTAAATTCCGTAATTACCACCTTATATAGACATAACTTAGTCTTCATTGACACGGCAGTTGAAGACTATCAGAATTTAATTAACGGTGTTATCCCCAACACCGAAGTATTCGTTATTGACCCGACACAGAACGGTGTTGAGCAAATTACGGAGATTTTGGCAACTCGCTCTGGCCAAAATCTTAGCAGCATTCATATTGTTTGCCACGGTGTCCCCGGTAGCTTGCAACTGGGCAACACTCACTTGGGACTTGATACCCTCGAATACCATAGCCAGCAACTGCAACAATGGCAGAAGATATTTTCCACCTCATCCAAAACCCCTAAATCATTAGTTACATCTACTACAACATCTGTAGCTAACTTACTCATCTATGGTTGCAACGTAGCTTCTGGTGATGTGGGGGCAGAATTTATTGCCAAACTGCACCAACTTACAGGAGCAAATATTGCTGCTTCGGGTAAGTTGATAGGCAATGCGGCATTAGGAGGTAATTGGGAACTGGAAGTACGCACTACCCAGATGGAAGTGACTCTAGCGTTTGCAGAAACGACGCGACAGGCTTACGCGGGATTACTGGCGACCTTTACAGTGAATAATACCGGGGACGCAGATGACGGTAATGCGAACAACGGTATCACGACACTCCGCGAAGCAATAAACTTAGCGAATGCGACTGCTGGGGATGATGTCATTAACTTTGGAGGAGTGTTCACAGATACCACCCCAGATGTCATCACCCTCACCTCTGGGCAACTAACGATTACTGATGATTTGACTCTCTTCGGCACTGGGGCATCGAAGCTTACCGTGAGTGGGAATAACGCTTCCAGCGTGTTCGAGATATCGGGAATAGGGAGAGATGTCAGTATTGATGGTTTAAAAATTGCTAATGCTAATGATAGCGGTATTTTGATTAATACTAATACCCTCCTTAGCCTGACCAATAGTAATGTCTCTGGCAATACGGCAACCTCTAGCGGTGGCGGTATCAATAACAAAGGCACCCTTAAGCTTACCAATAGTAATGTCTCTGGCAATACGGCAACCTCTAGCGGCGGCGGTATAAATAACACAGGCATCCTCAGCCTAACTGAAAGCAGCGTCTCTGAGAATACGGCAACTTCCAAAGGTGGTGGCATTTATAGCGAAGGCATCCTCAGCCTAACTAAAAGCAGCGTTTCTGACAATACGGCAACTTCTATAGGTGGTGGCATTTATAGCGATGGCGACTTAAAGCTTACCAATAGCGCTATCTCTAACAATACCTCGATTTATGGTGCAGGCATTTATAACGGAGGAGATGAAATTCCTTTTAACTACGGTACGGCTGCCCTAACTAATAGCACTGTCTCTGGCAATCAGGCATTAGAGGATGGCGGTGGTATTTATAACCTCACAAGAGTTAGTCTCATCAACAGCACGATTACCAATAACACTGGTGACTCAAACGGTGATGGTGTTGGTAACGGTGGTGGCGTTTTCAGTAGTGAGTCTGATATATACAACGCGCCACTCGCCGTTGTCGGGAACACCATTATTGCAGGCAACTTTGACAAATCTACCTCCGGCGATATCAACTCCGACGTGTCCGGCAGCAGTTTCACAGATTTGGGCAATAACCTGATTGGTAATCAGACTGGTAGCACAAGTTTTACTACCAGCACCTTAGTAGGGACTAACGCCAGCCCCATTGACCCAAAACTCGGCCCTCTGCAAAATAACGGTGGTTCAACCTTAACTTATAGCTTACTTGCAGATAGTCCCGCCATTAACGCAGGCAATAATTCCTTAGTTGCAACTACTGTCACCACCGACCAAAGAGGTAATGGATTTAACCGAATTTTTAACGGTACAGTTGATATTGGTGCTTATGAAGTCCAGTCTCCCATCACCCCGCTACCTGTTAACACTGACACAGTGGTGACTAATACCAACGATTCAGGCGCAGGGTCGTTGCGGCAGGCGCTTTTAAATGCCAATGCCACTGCTGGGGCGGATACGATTACCTTTGCAGGCAGCGTGTTCACTGATGTCACCCCAGATATCATCACCCTTACCTCCGGACAACTGACAATTACTGATGATGTAACGATTGTGGGAACTGGAGCATCTCAGCTGACCATTAGCGGCAATAATGCCTTCAGTGTATTCGAGATTACAGAAGCAGGGACAGATGTCAGCATTGATGGCTTGAAGATTACCAATGCTAATGATGTCATATACGGGAGTATTTTCCTCAATAGCAATACTAGCCTCAACTTAACTAATAGCACTGTGTCCGACAATCAGGGAGCAGTAGGAGGCATTTTTAACAGAGGCAACCTCAGCTTGACCAACACCACTGTCTCAAGCAATCGGGGGTCATCATTAGGCGGCGGTGTATTTAACACAGGCACTTTTACCCTGACTAACAGCACTGTCTCTGATAATAGGGCATACATCTACAGATCCTTCAGTGCCTACGGAGGCGGCATATTTAACACAGGCATCCTCAAGATAACAGGAAGCACTATCTCTAATAATAGCGCTTATGCCAATGGTATCGAGTACCGCGCTCCTAACCCCTACCCTTCCTATGGTGGTGGTATTTATAACTCCGGCACTGTCGATATAACGGGAAGCACTCTCTCTAACAATACAGCAGGGGAGGGCGGTGGTGTCTTTAATGATGGTACTTTTAGCCTGATTAACAGTACTGTCTCTGATAATAATGTATCTTCAAGGGGCGGTGGCATCTATAACAACAACGGCACTCTCACCCTAACTAACGACACTATTACCAATAACAAGGCAAGAGGTTTCTACGATATTGAAGCTGAAAATGGGGGCGTTTTCAATAAATCTAATGGCACTATTATTGTTGGAAACACTATCATTGCAGACAATTTGGTGTATGGTTTTTCCACTGGCGACGTTGAAGGCAACTTCACCGACCTTGGCAATAACCTGATTGGCGACAATACAGATAGCACTGGTTTTACTACTAGCACCCTCGTCGGCACTAGCGCCAACCCAATAGATCCTAAACTCAGCCCCCTGCAAAATAACGGCGGTGCAACCTTTACTAATGCCTTAATTGGGGATAGTCCTGCCATTGACGCAGGTAATAATGCCCTAATTCTAGCAGGTATTACAACTGATCAACGGGGTGATGGATTTGACAGAATATCTCAGGGTACAGTTGACATTGGTGCATTAGAGTTTAACGGGGTAAATGGAACCAATGGCGCTGATAATCTAGTGGGCAATATGTATGGTGACATAATTAACGCTCAAGCCGGGAATGATACTATCACAGGTAATCAAAGCAACGATATTTTAACTGGTGGCGCTGGCAGAGATAAATTTGTTTACAATTTAGGCGACGGTGTTGATACCATTACCGATTTCGGTGGGTTAGGTAAAGGCTCAAATCCCTCGGCAGAAGTCATTGGCGAATTGGATACCCTGCAATTTGAAAGTGCTGGATTAACAGCCCGAAATCTGCAACTCACTCAGAATGTTAACAATCTAGAAATCACCTTTGAAGGAGTGGTTGATGATAAAGTTATCCTGCAAAACTTTGCTCTAGAAAACCTAGACAACCTCTCTACTGTAGGTAATGTCCTGTTTGATGGACAAACCAGCATTAGTGACAGCTTTGATGTCTTTAATGCCAACTCCACCCAAAGCAGCATTTTCAACAAAAACACAGTTACCTTTCTCAATGGCCTCAACAATAATGTCAATGGCTTTGACAACTCAGCTGATGTGATTAATGGTCAAGAGGGTGATGACCGCATTAACGGCAAGAGTGGGAATGACCTGCTACGAGGTGGTACAGGAAACGATACACTCATTGGTGGTGCTGGCGATGATATCTTTGTTGGCGGTGCAGGTAGCGATAGTCTTATCGGTGGTGCAGGTAATGACATTCTTGTTAGTGATACAGGTTACGATACCGATATCCTGACTGGCGGTAGCGGTCATGACCAGTTCGTCTACAAAACCCCTTTTAGTGGTGATACCATCACTGACTTTAATCAGAGCGAGGATAAGTTAGTCCTCACTGACCTCTTAAAAAGTCTAGGCTACAGTGGCAGCAATCCCATCGGTGATGGTTACATACAGTTTGTGCAATCGGGTACTTCTACAGAAGTTAATTCTATTCTCTCTAGTAGTGGTTCCTTTTATTACACATTGGCAACTTTGAGTAATTTTACGGCTACCAATCTGATAGTTGGCACTAATGTTATTGTCTAGCGCTCAGATTTAGCATAGTATGCCGGAAATACACTTTTGCTGGAGATCATAACTAGGGACTCCAGTAAAAAAATATCCCATCATAGGGGCGCAAGATTTTGCGTCCCTACAAATGGACAAATAATTTTGAATAATTTATTTTTGGAGTTTCTTACGCCTCAATCAACACAAGTTTACGAACCTGAGAATTATTTCCCTGAGTGCGGCGTGATAAAACGGCATTGAGCAAAAACTTCCAAGACTGAGGAGAAAGTATAGAAGAATCTATCATTGAAAGAAAACTTTTGAGATTTTTTTGCTTCAGTGCTACTAAAATCCAATGGAGTTTCAGGTAATTTTTTATATCCTCAAAGACGGGAATCTTTGAGCGATGTTGCTCATTTACCAAGGCGTAAATTTTTTCTTTCATCAGAATATTTGTCGCCAACCGCCGAGACAAAGAAAACTTTTGATTATAAGCACCAGGCCAGATAGTCCGGTAAGCAAGACACTGGTGAAGAAAATAGCATCGCCAAACTGGGCAATCCGAATCCAGGAATCGATGTCATCACAATTAGCATCAAGTGTAGAGTCCCAACCACCGGTTTGTAAGAAAGCATCACGTTGGCAAGCTACTTGTACAGGCGTGCCAAAGGGTACAAGCTCTAAAAGCATGCCGTAGTGAATATCGGCTTGGGGGATATAAAAAGCTAAACCGGGGCCAACTTGGGGAGTGCGAGAGAGTTCAACTTCATTGCCATCCACCTGAGCTGCCACACAAGAGCAGATTACAGCATCGGGACGAAGTGCGATCGCCTTAGCCATCTCTTCTATGCAGTTGAGCGCTAAATAGTCATCATCATCTAAAAACTTAATCCAATCGCCGCTAGCTTTGGCAACTCCAGCATTTACCGTTGCTGCATGACCAAGGTTCACTTCGTTACGATGGTAAACAATCTTGTCTCCTAAACTCTTAAGATATATTTGAGTATCATCAGATGAACAATCGTCGGCAACAACCACCTCGCACTCGATTGTTTGGTTACGAGCCGAATCAATTGCTCTTTGCAGCAAATTCAAGCGATTATAGGTACTGATGACGACGCTAAATTTCATAAATTTCCCCAATGGTACAACGTTCCGCAATATAGCTTTGATCTCTTGGCTGTTGTATCAGTAAAATTATCAATCTCCAAATAGGTAGACTGAAATAGGATTATCGATTTATCATTGATGATCGTGAGATTTTTTTTAAGCAGACAGTAAAGACTATGAATGCTCAAGAGATTATCCGCTCCATTGAAGCGGAACAGATAAAATCGAATTTGCCCGACATTTATGTGGGCGACACTGTAAAAGTGGGAGTAAAAATCAAAGAAGGCGAAAAATACCGCGTACAACCCTACGAGGGAGTAGTAATTGCCAAGCGCAATGGTGGCATCAACGAAACTATTACAGTCCGTAAGGTTTTTTCAAGGCGTGGGCGTTGAGCGGGTATTTCTGTTGCATTCTCCCCGGATTGACAGCATCAAAGTATTACGTCGCGGTAAAGTCCGCCGTGCTAAACTGTATTATCTCCGCGATCGCGTAGGTAAGGCAACCCGGATCAAGCAACGGTTTGACCGCCCTTTGTGATTCGTCCTTCAATCGTTATGGGAGAAATCTCAAGCGGCATCTGCCGCTAACTTGTTTTCCCAAAGAAATTGAGGTATGATGAAAATCGCTTGTTGCGTTAAACTAAAATTTAGTTCACCGCAATAACTGAATCAAAAACAGCTTGTGCGCTCTTAGTTCATTTGGTAGAACGCAGGTCTCCAAAACCTGATGTCGGGGGTTCAAGTCCTCCAGGGCGCGCTCAAGAGCAAAAAAAAGCCCGAAATAATTACGCAACTGCTAACATAGCAGTTAGCGTTAATAATTTCGGGTTAACTTATTGAATTTGCAGTTGTTTTGCTTCCAGTTAAGTGAAATAGAGTCGAAACTGTAAACTTGGATGACCGAATTTTAGATTTGAGATTTTGGATCTTAAGATTGATAAGAAATTTAAAATCGACAAACCAAAATCTAAAATTAAGCTCCTTTACCTTAAGGCACGGGCTAAATCTAAAATCCCAAATCCAAAATTGAGTGACAAAGAGAGGATAAACGGTCGTGGCCAAAAAAAGTGAAGCAGAATTGCCAGAACCTCCAAACGGGTTTAGCTTTGGCAACTTCATACAGGGAACCAAAGAAGAACTTGAAAAAGTAGTTT